>JALUBH010000027.1:0-207539 GCA_027050775.1 Campylobacteraceae bacterium
CGAACTGTATCAGGAATTGGTATGAAATTTATCCTCAACTTTGTATATTTTTCAGCGAAATTATGTCAAAATATACAAAGTGATTATTGGATAAGAGGTGGGTTTACACAGTTTATTTTACGGTCTCCTATATTTTTTCCGCTATTTTTTGCTTTATAGAGTGCCTTATCTACTCGAATTAAGAATGAATCTAAAGTATCCTCTACTTTAAATGTTGTTACTCCAAAACTTGCCGTTACCTTCTGCACTTTTGAAAAAGTAAAATTTTCTATATCTTGCCTCAATCTTTGCGCTAAAATATTTGCATCTTTGCTTGGAATATCCGGCTGGATAACCATAAATTCTTCGCCGCCCCATCTAGCTACCAAATCATTCTTGCGAATATTTTTTTTCACTATTTTTGCTATATTTTTTAGTACTTCATCACCAACCAAATGACCATAAGTATCATTAATCTTTTTGAAATTATCTATATCAAATAAAATCAAAGATAGATTAGTACCATACCTCTTGGCCCTACCTAGAGAAGATTTCATAACTTCATCAAATTTTGAACGGTTTGCTACATGTGTTAATTTGTCTATTGTTGCTAGTTTTTTTAATTTTTTTTCTAAAATCATATGCTTGGTTACATCTTTACCGGTTGATACAAAATTTGATATATTTCCCTTTGAATCTTTTATGGGTGCAATTGCCGTATACTCATTGTACAATTCTCCATCTTTCTTTTTATTTATAAAATAGCTTCTAAATATCTCTCCTTTAAGTATAGTTGTCCACAAATTTTCATAAAAATCATCTTCATGCATACCTGATTTTAACAAGGATGGCTTTTGACCAACAATTTCATCAAGCTTAAAACCTGTTTCTTTCTCAAAAGCTGGATTTACATACTGGATAATACCATTTATATCGGTTATAATTACATTATCTCCGCTCACCTCTATAGCCTTAGAAAGCTTTATCAGTTTTATTTGAATATCTGCTTGCAACTCTTTTAACAGACTGATACTAAAAACAGCTAAAAAAAGTGCAAGCAAAGCACGAAGAAGTTGAACATGGATACCAACAAAATTTTCAAAAGCATTTTGATTTATAATTGATGCTAAATATATAGGGGCCCTCGGAACGATAAGTCCACTAAACAAACCATAAATAAATAGATTTATAGATATAATAACCAAGTAACTTCTTGATAAATGTGACACATGGCTATCAATATAGTCTTTTTGTATAAAAATTGCATAAGAACCTAAAAAGATACCACAAATACCAAAGATATATCTAGCCCATACATTTCCTGCTAAAAATACATTCTCATATCTAGAAGAGACCAGTAGATAAATAACAGTAAAAAGAAAGAGAGTGGATACAGCATATATTTTTGGAGATTTTTTATAATACTTGGCAACAGTAATGATTGCAAAGTAGAGCAAAAAAGAATACGATAGAGGTAAAATAATAAAATTAACTATATTTAATACATAAATATTTGCTATATCTATCTGCTTAAACATATCGACCCACTCACTAGCGCCATGAAGTAAGCCAAAAACACCTATTAGCCATACATTTTCTACAAAATTTACACCTTGAAGTTGTTTTGGATACATCAATAGTGCCAAACCAAAAGCAAAAAAAGATAGGCCATAAATAAAAAGAATAAAGATCATTATAAGCCCTATAATATCAAATTATTGTGATTATAGCACCATTTGTTTAAAATAAATTTTTTATATATTTCTATTGTATAAAGAAGAGGTGTTTTTTGGACCTCTTCTTATCATCTATTATTTCACCAAGTTGCACAAAATGGTTATTTTAAAAATACTGTTGCTCCAAGTCCACTTGTCTTGCCACTGTCGCGAAATACAAAGTTACCTCCGGGTGCTGCCGAGTGGCAAGCGATACAACCTATAGGCTTTCCTTTGGCAACTTTTCCAGCTAAACTCATACCTTTTTTATTTTTCATAATGGCTCCATTCGGAGTATATTTCACCCAAAACCAATCAGCATCAGCAGGATCATAACCTTTTCTTTTTTGCATAACAGTAACTGATTTTAAGTATTTTGCTCTATTGGCAGCAACTTTTTTGACTGTTATATTTTTTCCTCTATAATTTCTTTTGACGATAACCCTTTTTCCATCTATCTTACTCTCTAATACTTCACGAACTTTTCCATGTGGTGGTCCGCCTACATATAAATTTGAAGGAGTAGAATTCAACCCTTTTGCTTCCATTTTTTGCCATAAATTTTTAGCATAACTCACATCATTTTTAGAACCAAATGGTGGCATCATGCCTGCCATCGCCCCTATACTCACAAAAGCTGTTGCTATAGTAGCAACCACAAGTAACCTTATTTTCATTTCATATCTCCTTATTATTGACTAACCTTACGCACTATACCTCTTTCTTGTTTGCTGATGATATGATATAGTGCGTAAGGTCAGTTATTGATATCGAAATTATATTTATAATGTGTTAAGTTATTGTGTAGTAATATTTTTTATGAATCAATATATAGAAGAAATCATTAGAAATTATAATTTTTTTAAAGAAAAAGATATAATTAGCTTAAGATTATTTGAAAACCAAGGTGTATGTAATACAACTTATCTCCTAGATACTGCCAACTATAAATTTATAGTTAAAAAAATTAACAAAGCTCTACATGTAGATAAAAAGACAGAGTACACAATTCAACTAAAAGCAAGCAAAAAAGGTATATCTTCACAGCCAATCATAACTGACATTGAAAACCAAATCTCTGTATGTAAATATTTGGCTGGATATCACAAAAAAATTCTAAGCAAATCTGATTTGAAAAAGCTGGCAAAAACACTTTATCGTCTTCATGAGATAAAACTAAAAGCTAAAGTTTTTAATATAGAGAATTTTTTTATAAAAAATAGCAAGAGAATTGATGTAAAGCAAAAATATGCTCTTTTGAAACTAAAGAAATACAAAAAGGATTTGGTGCTTTGTCACAACGATCTCAATTCAAATAATATTCTTTTTTCAAACAGTGTAAAATTTATTGACTGGGAATTCTCTTCTATAAACGACCGATACTTTGACTTAGCTTCGATCATTAGTGAGTTTAATTTGAACAAGAGAATGGAGTCCTACTTTTTAAGATGCTACTATAAGAGCAAAAAACACAACAAAGAAAAACTCAAAATATACAAAATACTATATAAGCACTTATGCAAGATTTGGTATGATAAGCAAAAAAGGAGAAAAAAATGTCACGAACAGTTTTAATCACTGGGGCAACCTCAGGATTTGGAAAAGAGTGTGCAAAAATATTTGCAAAAAACGGCGATAAAGTCATAGCAACTGGTAGAAGAAGCGAAAAATTAAAGGAGCTAAAAGACGAACTGAAAGATTTTGATTTGCTTACTCTATGTTTTGACGTAAGCGACAAAGAGGCGGTGCTTGAAAATATAGCCTTTTTGCCATCAGAATATAAAGATATAGATATATTGATAAATTCAGCTGGACTTGCCCTTGGAATTGGTCTCTCTCCCGAAGCCCTTATAGACGATTGGGAGCAGATGATCGATACAAACATAAAGGGACTTTTGTATATCACGAAAGCGGTTTTGCCTATCATGATTGAGCGAAAAACAGGATATATCTTTAACTTAGGCTCTATCGCAGGAAGATGGCCATATCAGGGTGGAAATGTCTATGGTGCCACAAAAGCTTTTGTAGAACAGTTCTCATACAACCTAAGAACAGACCTAAGAGGCACAAATATAAGAGTATCCAACATAGAACCAGGTTCTGCAAGAACAGAGTTTTCAGATGTCAGGTTTAAAGGCGACAAGGATAAGGCAGATAAAGTTTATGAAGGATATAAACCACTGGTTGCAGTAGATATAGCAAACCTTATATTCACACTTGCAAATTTACCTTCACATGTAAATGTAAATTCCCTAGAGGTGATGCCGACAGCTCAAACCTGGGCAGGACTACATATAGAAAAATAATTGATATTTATCAATAGTTATGTAATTGTTTAGCATAACTATTGATAAATGAAAGATGATTCATATATGTAGTGTGTAAAGAAGTAACATTATGTTTTTATTTTATAAAAATTGAGAAATTTTTTTGAAATTTTTCGTAAATCCATTAAAAAACTTATTTTGGGATAAAAAGTAGTAAAAAATGGCTCCGGATGCTGGATTCGAACCAGCGACCAAGTGATTAACAGTCACCTACTCTACCGCTGAGCTAATCCGGAACATTTATAATGAGGACGAAATTATAGTGAAAAATCACCTTAAAGTCAAGATTTTCAATGAAAAATATAAAAATAATTCTTTTTCAAAAGAGAAGCAAGCTAAAATACAAAAGTAATTTATGTATTAATTTTGTATTTTAAGAAATATCAAGGCTACAGTTGCTAACATTATCTCGTATTAACTCTGCTGAGTTAAAAATTTAAAAGGAGTTTTCATGAACAAAAAACTTGCTAGTATAGCATTAGCTGGTGCTTTGAGTCTTCCTGCATTTGCAGCGCAATTTATCACCATAGGAACTGGTGGTGTTACAGGTGTTTACTATCCGACTGGTGGAGCAATTTGCCGAATGGTAAACAAATTGAAAAAAACATCAGGTATAAGATGTTCTGTTGAGTCAACCGGTGGTTCAGTATATAATGTAAATACAATTAATCAAGGTGAACTTGATTTTGGTATTTCACAAAGTGATACTGCATATCAAGCATATCATGGTATAGGCAAGTTTAAAGGCAAGCCTATAAAAGAGTTAAGAAGTGTTATGGCTATCTATCCTGAACTACTTACACTAGTAGTTGCAAAAAGATCAGGTATCAAAAACATAATGGACATAAAGGGTAAGCGTATCAACATAGACACCCCGGGTTCAGGGACAAGAATGACAACTGAGATTGTTCTTAAAGCATTTGGTATCAAACACTCTGATCTGAAACAAATTGATGAGCTAAGCTCTAGTGAAGGTCCTACACTACTTAAAGATGATCATGTAGATGGTTACTTTGCAGTATTTGGTCACCCGACAGCAAATATCAAAGATGCTGCCAACTCAGTTGCTATTGACTTGATTCCTATAGAGGGAAAACCTGTTGATATGCTAGTTAAAAAATATCCTTACTATGCAAAAGGTATTATCTCAGGAACATTCTATAAGGGTGTTACGCACGATACCCCTAGTATCGGTGTAAAGGCTGTCTTGGTTACTAGTTCAAAAATTAGTGAAAAAGTTGTTTACACTGTTACAAAGGCTATCTTAGATAACTTTGCAGCTTTCAAAAAGCTACACCCGGCATACAAAACAATTACTAAAAAAAGCCTTCTTGATGGTTTGAGTATCCCTCAACATCCAGGTGCGATAAAAGCATTTAAAGAAGCAGGTATATTAAAGTAACTTGCTAAACTAAAGAAGCCCTATTTATTTGGGCTTCTTGTTTTTTAAAGGGGTATTTCTAACTGACCTTACGCACTATAATAAGCAAAGCTATTAAAAGTAGGACTTTTCGAGAAAAAAGTGCGTAAGGTCAGTTAGAAACACCCTGCAAAAATTAGGAGGAAAAGATTGAAGACGCATATTCAAAGGGAAGAGGAGTATCTTGAAGAGATAGAGGAGGAAAATGAAGTCGCCTTGGAAAATTTGTCCGAGCTCAAAGACGGCATACCTCCAAATCCTGAAGATTCTTACGATGAAGAGAAACTCATAAGCGAGCTTGAGGGGCAAAGAGTATTTTCGGATGGAACTTGGCAATTTTGGTTTATAGCTGTTATCGCATTTACTTGGTCAGCATTTCAAATGTATATAGTTATGAATCCAATCAACAGCGTTTTTGCAAGGGCTGGGCACTTGGCATTTGCTGTAGTATTGGCTTATACAATCTATCCTATAATTAAGACATCAAATCTCAGGAAAAAAATCACTTGGTACGATTTTGCATTTGCTATCATTGGTATAGTAGTTGTTTTATACAAATGGTACGATTATACAAATCTAGCTATGCACTCTGGAGCATGGACTAGAACAGATGTTGTAGTTGGTGTATTGGTTTGTATCATAGTTTTAGAGGGTGCAAGACGGGTTATGGGGCTTCCGTTGCCTGTCATCTCTATCATATTTATGATCTACGATGTATTTGGTCCTTATATGCCTGATCTTATCGCTCACAAGGGTGCGAGCATTAGTAAGCTTATGGGACAGATGGTTTTGACAACAGAGGGAATCTTTGGTGTACCACTAGGTGTTAGTGCGAGCTATGTATTTCTATTTGTGCTTTTTGGGGCACTACTTGATCGAGCAGGTGCTGGAGAATACTTTATCAATCTCGCGTACACACTACTTGGAAGATTTGACGGTGGTCCTGCAAAAGCTTCAGTTGCAGCTTCTGGTATGATGGGCATCATATCCGGTTCATCTATAGCAAATACGGTAACAACAGGAACATTTACAATTCCATTAATGAAAAGGTTGGGCTTTCCCGCCCATAAAGCAGGTGCGGTAGAAGTTGCCTCATCAGTCAATGGACAACTGATGCCTCCTATCATGGGAGCTGCTGCATTTATCATGGCTGAGTTTTTAGGACTAAACTATACAGAGATAGTCTTTGCAGCATTTGTTCCGGCATTTACTAGTTATTTTGCACTATTTTACATAGTTCATTTAGAGGCAAAAAAACAGGGATTAAAAGGTGAAGATCCGAGTAAACTTGGTCGTGCTTGGCCTATATTTATCAGAGGTATACACTATATTATACCTATCTTCTTTTTGATGTATACTCTTATCGTACTTAGACACTCTGCTCAAAGTGCTGCGTTTAACGCTATCATGTTTATGATGCTCATCATGATAACACAAAGACCGATAGCAGCTATCATGAAAAAAGAGAAGTTAACAAAACATACTTTCATACAAGGATTTACAGATATTGGCTGGGGTATGGTAAATGGTGCCAAGAGTATGGTGCCTATCGCGATAGCTACCGGTGTTGCCGGCATCATAGTCGGTTCAGTTACGCTAACAGGAATCGGTTTGATTCTATCTGATGTTATAGATCAACTTTCACATGGTTATATCATACTTATACTTCTATTTACTGCTATCACATCGTTGATACTTGGTATGGGACTTCCAACAACAGCGAACTATATCGTTATGGCTTCATTGACGGCTCCGGTCATCATGCAACTTGCCAATCAAAACGGCTATGTCATACCTATGATAGCAGCTCACATGTTTGTATTTTACTTTGGTATATTAGCGGACGATACGCCACCTGTGGGATTGGCGGCATATGCCGCAGCCGGTATAGCAAAAGCGGACCCAATCAAAACGGGACTGCAAGGATTTTTCTATGATATCAGAACTGCGATATTGCCTTTTATGTTCTTTTTCAACAATAATCTCTTGATGATAGAGAGTGTCGATCCAGCAGATCCAAACGACTCATCCAAATGGGTATGGATATCCAATCCTGCAGAGATTGCTATCATATTTATAGGAGCAGTAGCTGGCATGTTCGCATTTACCTCGGCAACACAGGGATTTATGCTTACAAAAGTAAATACTTTAGAAAGACTATTACTAATAGCACTTATCCCTTTTACAATGTTACCAAAGCTAATGGCAACGCATCTTGCACTTCCTAGCCACTATGTGTCTTATGTGATTGGCGCAGCACTATATGTAACTGTATATTTGATACAAAAAAGTAAAGTTAAAAGAGAAAAAGCTTTTGCTTGATATATTTGTGGGTGCATAGACAAAATCCATGCACCTAAGTACCCAACACTGGTTGGGTACTTACACTACAAAAAACTTTGTTCCTGCGATCATTTTTTCTTTGATGATATTCTTTTTTAACATATCTTGAAATATTATTTTTGAGTCATTATCAAAAAATAGCTCTATATCAGACTCGCTTTGAGGTCTTTTTGAAATCAAATTTAAGATTTCAGCTTCGCCAAAAGACTCTTTTTTACCTTTGTAATCTTTTCTATAAGCTATACTTACATGTAGATTCTCTAGCTTTTCTGAGAGCTCTTTTAATCTTGATGTCTCGACTCTTTGAACATTGTATGCCGGTGGTCTGTCTATCGTGCTTATATCTACCCTGTCTGGTTTTATCTCATTTAGTATGGTGTTTAGCTTTTCAAACTCTTTGTCTTTGTCATTTATACCTTTAACTACTAAAATTTCTACAACCAAAGAGCCTTTGTAATTTTTGGAAAAACTCTTCATTGACTCTATAACTTCATCCAAATCGATACTGCTATATGGTCTATCTATCTTTTTAAAGCATTTTTTGCTAGCACAATCAAGCGAAAGTTTTACTATATCTATCTTACTTAGGGCATTAGCGATATTTTTATCTACTATGTTGGCACCATTACTCAAGATGAGTAATTTATTATCTTGTTTGATTTTATTTATCTCAAGTATCAATTCATCTAAATATGGATATAGAGTCGGCTCTCCATTTGCCGTGATGGTGATAACATCCAAATCTTTATGCTTTTTCAGGGCTTTTTTTAGTGCAGCGATAACATCTTTTATCCCAACAACATCTTTCATCTTGCCTACTGTTTTAGCGCCTTTTAGTTCACAATATACACAATCAAAATTGCACTGCTTGCTAGAAGGAGAAAGGTCTATCCCTAAAGATTTTCCAAATCTTCTTGAATTGACCGGTCCAAAGATTATCTCACTCATAAGTTTTTTGTTTTTGCTTGAACTGATTTTATAAAATATTTTGCATTTTCAACTGGAACATCAGGTAAAATACCATGACCTAGATTGAAAATATGTCTTTCATTTTTCATCACTTTAACAACTTTGTCGATACCTTCATCTATGGCATTTTTGTCATAAAGTCTAGTTGGTTCCATATTGCCTTGAAGTATATATCTATCACCTAGTTTCTCTTTTGCTAACTCCATAGGTGTTGACCAATCGACCCCAAAGACATCAAAATCACCATCTATCTTATCTAAATATCCACTGATTCCTTTTGGAAAAGCAATTATTGGAGTATCTGGAAAATTTGATTTTAGGAAGCTTGTCAACTCTTTTATATAATTCCAGCTAAACTCAAAATAAGCACTCTGCTCAAGAGCTGCTGCCCATGAGTCGAAAATCATCACGACATCAGCTCCGCTTTTTATCTGATTTGCCATATAAAGTTTCAAAGCTTCAGTAACTTTTGAAAGCAGTGCATGCATAAGTTTTGGATTTGAATATATCAGCTTTTTCACTTTTGCATAAGTCTTGGTACCCTGCCCCTCTATCATATAAGTTGCAAGTGTCCAAGGAGCACCACAAAAGCCGATAAGTGCTTTATCGTCTGCCAACTTAGATCTTATAAGTCTTATGGTTTCATATACATATTCAAGTTCATTTGCTGCTTTTTGAACATCAAGCTTCTCTATATCTTCCATGCATGTGATAGGATTTGGGAAAATAGGGCCCTCACCTTTGACAAATTTCAACTCCATTCCCATCTCCATGGGAACTACAAGTATATCACTAAACATGATAGCAGCATCAACGCCGACTATATCAACCGGTTGAAGAGAGACTTCACAAGCTTTTTGCGGATCTTTGCAAAGCGATAAAAAATCACCTGCTTTGCTTCTAACTTCCATGTACTCCGGCAGATATCTACCTGCCTGTCTCATCATCCATACCGGTGTATAGGGTGTTTTTTTGCCTTTGCATGCATCTACAAAAATTTTACTCATCAATGTTTTCCAACCTTTCCTAAAAAATATAATCCAATCGCAAGTCCCATTATAGAAGCTGCAAAATATAACATCTCTTTTGCACCATTATAATCCGTATGTAAAACTCTTTGAAAAAAGTTTACTATTAAAACCATCACTATAACTTTTGCTATCTTGTCTTTAAGCTGATCAAGGCTAGTTATATTTAAAATCTTGCCTTTTTCACTTGCCACATCGATTTGCGAAATAAACAGCTCATATATACCAAAACCAAATATCAAAAGCACAACTCCTATCAAGTACAAATCAACTGCCCCGATGATTTTACTAACAACCAAAGTATGAAAATCTTCAGCATGGACTCCTAAAAAATAGTATTTATAAGCCGAAACACAGACATTAAATACATCTGCACTTGCAACGACAAACAAAACTATCGCTCCTAGAACTCCAAATACAACAGCCAAAAGTGTTATAAATCTACTCGACCAAAGTCCTGTTTCAAATATTTTTTCCAGCATATTACCCCTCAGTTTCTATCCATTTTAGAGCAATCCTCACTGCATTTGTGGCAGCTCCTACTCTTATCTGATCAGCACAACACCAAAGATGAAGTATATTGTCTCTATATATATCTTTTCTAATTCGTCCTACATAAGTCTCATCTGTATCTGTTGATATGATAGGCATAGGATACTCATTTTTGCTAGGCTCATCAATAACTACCACGCTAGGTGCATTTTTTAAGATATCTCTAGCACGGTTGGCATCAACCGAATTTGCAAAATGTATAGTTATGGCTTCACTGTGACTTCTTAGTATCGGAACTCGCACACATGTGGCGCTCACTTCTACATCTTTATGAAGAATTTTTTGTGTTTCATTTACCATTTTCATCTCTTCTTTTGTGTAGTCATTATCCTCAAAAACATCGATATGAGGTATGACATTTAGTGCAATTCTATGCTGAAATTTTTCTACTTTACTTTCATCTAATTTGAAAGCAAAAAAATCTTGCATTTGGTTAACAAGCTCTGCCATCCCTTCTTTTCCTGCACCGCTTACCGCCTGATAAGTACTTACATCAACTCTTTTTATATCAAAAGCATCATCAAGCGGCTTTAAGATTTGTACCATCTGTATGGTTGAACAGTTTGGATTTGCTATTATTCCTCTGTTTTTCCACTCGCATATATCGTTTGGATTGCATTCAGGTACCACCAAAGGCACATCGCTGTCCATCCTAAAATGGCTTGTGTTATCTATGACTACTACTCCCGCTTCTGCCGCTAGTGGGGCAAATTTTGCAGATATGCTTCCGCCTGCACTAAAAAAAGCTATATCGACCTCATTTTCTTCAAAAACAGTTTTGGTCAACTCTAAAACTTTATAATTTTTGCCTTTAAATTCAACATCCAATCCAACACTTTTTGCACTTGCTAGCGGAAAAAGATTGCCAACCGGGAAGTTCAAATCTTCTAAAACTCTACACAACTCTTCACCAACTGCTCCTGTTGCTCCTGCTATGGCTACATTATACTTTCTCATAATTCTACCTCTATATCATATTTATCTATTTTGCTCAAAAGAGCACTTTTACTCATACTTAAAATTTTACAAGCCTCATTTACATCTTCTTTGACACTTTGAAGCACCTCTTGTATCAGCTCTTTCTCCATATTTTTTATACTTTTTTTACTGTTTCTGCTCTCTAAAAAAAGGTCTTTTTTATTTATCTCTTCATTTTCACTTAAAATTGCTGCTCTCTCCACTACCGATATAAGTTCTCTTATATTTCCCGGCCAATCATACTCTAAAAGAGCATCTTTTGCTTCTTCCAAAAAGACTCTTTGTGGTAAACTATATCTTATTTTCACATCTTCGAGAGTCTTTTGTGCTATCTCTAAGATTTCATCTCTTCTCTCTTTAAGTGGTGCTATTTTGATAGGAATTGTATTTAGCCTGAAGTACAAATCTTCTCTAAATTTTCCATCCCTTATCGCCTCTTGTATATTTGCATTTGTAGCAGATATTACCCTGACATCAACACGAACAGGCTTCACTCCACCCACCCTATATACTACTCTCTCTTGTAAAACTCGCAAAAGCTTACTCTGAAGTGCGACCGACATCTCTGCAATCTCATCTAAAAAAATAGTTCCTTTATGAGCTAATTCAAAATAGCCTTTTTTATCATTTAAGGCATCTGTGAACGCACCTTTTACATATCCAAAAAGTTCGCTTTCAAGCAGATTATCAGGAATCGCCGCCATATTAATGGCGATAAATTCATTTTTGGCTCTATTTGAATTTTTGTGTACAAACTTTGCAAATAACTCTTTGCCGACTCCACTTTGACCCAATAGCATCACACTAGCATCAGTTCTAGCTGCTTTTTTTGCCAAGGTTAAAGAGGCTTCCAACTCTTTTGAAGTTCCTAAGAAATCACTATTTTCTGAGTTTTTTTCTGCTTTATTTTTTGGTATTTTTGCTCTTATCTTGATATTTCTTTTAATCGCATCTACTAAAGTATCGATTTCAAATGGTTTGGTCAAAAAATCTTTTACACCCAAACGAACAGATTCAATAGCACGATTAAGTGTCGCATTCCCGGTTATAACTATGATATCAAATCTATTATCGAGTTTTTTTACAAACTCTATGCCATCCATTCCGGGCATATTTATATCAGTGATAACAAGCTCTACACTCTCATCAATATTTTTAAGAGCGTCAATCGCATTTTTATAACAAACTATTTTAAACTCATCATACTCGTTTAGAGCAAATTGAAGAGATTTTCTCATATTTATATCATCTTCAACGATGGCTATCTTCATATATATGCCTAGTGTATTATTTTAGGATAGTTATATTAGCAAAATCATCTTTAAAATCTACTATAAATCTAGTGGGGACGATTATGAGCTCTGTTTCATCCTTTATACCATCAAGTGTAACTTGAGTTTGCGAAGTTACTTTTGCGGTAGATCCATAAAAGCAAGGTAGAATTTTATAAAAATTCAAATTTAAACATTCTAGCTTAGAATAGCACTTTTTGATTTGAATTTTTACTCTACATGTAGAGAGGCTTTTTCCTAAATAAGGAATAGTAAGAGGAGATATATGTTTTTGCTCATATATCAAGGTTTTATTTAAAGTGACACTTTTGTATGAAAACCAAAAAGTGTCACTTCCGAGTGCTAAACCTAAGAACAGGATTAGTAGGAAAAAATTTCTTTCCACCTGGCTCCGTTCATATCTAACTCCATCCTGACAGTAAAAAGTCCATCTTTGTATTTGGATTCGGTTATGGTTGCGTTTTTAATCAGTCCATTTACCTGAGTTTCTATACGAGAATCTTTAAGAGCTGCATCTTTAACAGTCTCTTTTGCATTTACTCTTATACCGTACAATTTTTCACCTAACTGACGGTAGCCATCAGTCACGGCTGCTCTTTTTGCAAGTGCAATTGCTTGAGCAGGTGAGATTGTATTCATTGGTGCTATGCCCTCTCCGTAAACTACAAATTGCTTTTCAGGCATAGAAGTGGCTTGCGCTAATCTTTCATCTCTGATGACCTTCGCGATTTGCTCTTTGCTGACTTTTTGGATAATCACCTTCTGAATGACCTCTGGTTTTTGAGCTCGCTGTTGTTGTGGCGTGATGCCATTACAGCCTGAGAACACCAACAAGGCTCCTATGCTTACCGTAACCATATAGACAATTTTCTTCATAACGCACCTTTTAAAAAATTTTAAATATATAAGCAACTCCTATTCCATATTAGTTATTTATTTACTAAAAGAAGTTTCAACCTCACTTATCACATCTATCTCTTCGGGCTCTTTTTTTGGACACCTGGCGATACTTGCTACTATATCATCGCCCGAAACACTAACAACTTTAACCCCGCTTGTGTTTCTACCTGCTTTTCTAATAGTTTGCATATCGACTCTGATCATCTTTCCGCTACTTCCTAGTGCCATCAAATCTTTATTTTCATCTACTATGACAACGCCTACCAAATCTTTTGTTCTAGCCGTTAATTTCATGGCTATCACACCCTTGCCACCTCTTTTTTGAAGACGATACTCTTGAGCCGTAGTTCTCTTGCCGATACCTTTTTCACTAACAGTCAAAAGCTCCTCTTCATCATTAGAAATAGTCACTGCACCGACAACCTCATCACCATCTTCCTTAAAGCGGATACCTGTCACTCCTCTAGCGGTTCTTCCTAGTTCTCTAGTATCATTGATGTCAAATTTTATACACATGCCTTTTTTAGTCACTATAAAAAGATTTTGGATATCTTTAGTTGCAACTTTTGCCGTAACAAGTTCATCATCATCATCAAGAGTAATCGCCCTAACACCAACAGATCTTATATTTTTAAATTCTGCTAGATTTGTTCTTTTAACTATACCGTTTCTAGTGAAAAACGCTAACGACTTCTCTTCGCTAAAATCCGTAGTCGGTATAATTTCCATTATCTTTTCATCAGGTTGAAGCTGTATAAGATTTACAACTGCTTTACCTTTTGCAGTTCTGCTTCCTTCTGGAATTCTGTAGACTTTCAGCCAGTATAACTGACCTCGGTCAGTCACAAACATAAGAGTATCGTGAGTATTTGAGACAAAGAAATTTTCTATAAAGTCATCATCATAGGTGGTTATCGCTGTCTTTCCTTTCCCGCCCCTTTTTTGTTTTTCATAAGATTTAAGCGGAACTCTTTTGATGTAACCTCTGTGCGTTATAGTAACAACCATAGGCTCATTTGGAATCAAATCTTCTATATCTATATCATCATAATTATCTTCAATATCTGTGATACGAGGGGATTTGAATTTGTCTTTTATCTCTATAAGCTCTTTTTTTATCAATTCATTTAGTATGCTCTCGCTTTTCAAGATAGCATCTAGTCTTTGCATCTCTTTTCTAAGAGCCTCTAGTTCATTTTCAATCTTCTCTCTCTCGAGTCCTGTAAGTCTTTGGAGTTTCATATCCAAGATAGCGCTTGCTTGAATCTCACTAAGTCCAAAGGTGGAGACTAAACCCTCTTTTGCCTCTTTAGCATCTGCGCTTGATTTTATGAGTTTTATAACATCGTCTATATTATCGAGTGCTATCTTTAGTCCATCTAAGATATGGGCTCTAGCTTTTGCTTTTTCCAATTCAAATATCGTTCTTCGGATAATGACTGTTTTTCTATGCTTTAAAAATAACTTGAGTAGCTCTATAAGTGTAAATACCTTTGGTTCTTTGTTTTCAATAGCTAGTAAAATTACACCAAAAGTAACTTCAAGGTTTGTAGATTTATATAGATTATTAAGCACGATTTCGCTCATTGCATCTCTTTTGAGCTCAATCACAACTCTTATACCATCCCTGTCACTCTCATCTCTTATCTCACTAATTCCTTCAACTTGTTTATCTTTTACAAGTGCGACTACTTGCTCTATAAGTCTTGATTTATTTACTTGGTATGGCAGTTCATCTATGATGATTACATCTCTATTTCCCTTTTTTTCTATATGAATTTTAGCTCTTATTTTTATGCGGCCTCTGCCCGTTTTATAAGCATCTAGTATCCCTTTTTTACCGAAAATGATACCTTTTGTTGGAAAGTCAGGACCTTTTATGTACTCCATTATCTCATCAAGTTTGGTTTCGGGATTATCGATAAGTAGCAAAAGTCCATCTATAAGCTCATCCAAACAGTGAGGAGGGATATTTGTAGCCATACCGACTGCTATACCGCTTGAACCGTTCAAAAGAAGGTTTGGCACACGGCTTGGAAGTACATCCGGTTCACTCATGCTGTCATCATAGTTTGGTACGAAATCGACAGTATCTTTATCTAAATCTTTAAGCAACTCCTCCGAAAGAGGCGTCATACGAGCTTCAGTATATCTCATAGCGGCCGCATTATCACCATCTATGGAGCCGAAGTTTCCCTGTCCATCTACTGATGGAATTCGCATAGAAAACGGCTGAGCCATACGAACTAGTGCATCATATACGGCCGTATCTCCGTGTGGATGATACTTACCTATAACATCACCGACAATACGAGCTGATTTTTTGTATGGGCTTCTTGAGCTGATACTCAAATCATTCATAGCATATAAAATTCTTCTGTGTACCGGTTTCAAACCATCTCTAGCATCTGGCAATGCCCTTCCGATTATAACACTCATCGAGTAGTCAAGATAACTAGTTTTTATAGAATCTTCTATATTTATCTCTTTAATATCCTGATTGTTGTCAAAAAGATTTTCCATTCACCACCCTCTTTACTTTAGTATTTCTTCTATTTTACCCTATCTTTCTTTTATACTAGCTAAAACACGCCTAACATATTTGTCTTTATGGGTGAAAAGAGTGGGCGAGAGTGGGCATACTACTTCTAAGTAGCATGCATAAAGTAGCTTGTCCCTTTTTACTCTCTTTTACTTATTTTGTCCGCCTCTAACACAGCGAACATAGTGCTTACTTGATTTATGGCTACCAAATGCATAATCATCCTTGAAATCTACATGCCATGCATAAGAATTGCCCGATGAATACGGTGTAGAGGACCAATAGCAATCAGATACTACATTTTTAAATCCATCTTTTATAGCAGGATTATATTTGTTGTAATTAACGATACTCAAAATTTCATTATAGCTTGGTAACCTCCAGTCATTATGACCACCTAAAGATAAATCTTGACAATATTTTTGTGCATCACTCCAGCTTTTTTGAACAGTTTTTGCATCTTTGTTATCTTGCCATTGTAAGCCTGTATTTTTATCAACAAAAATATTTGCGCCAAAGAGCATACTAGCTCCTATCATAAACAAAATAATTGATTTCATTTTTTCTCCTACTAATAAATTTAATAGCGTGACACACGCTAGTGTGCTCAACGCGACCGATGCGATATTTCCACGAAGCCGAAGTGTCGTATCTATTTATCGGTGGGCATTATATCACCTTTAGTGTGAATTTCAATTTAAAATATCTATTTTAAATTACCGCTAAATAATACTTTTTACTCTCTTGCATCTGCTAGGGTTATGGCAAAAAGTACATTTATATTTGCTTTTTCGCAGCAGTTTTTGGCCTCCATCAGGGTGTTTCCTGTTGTTACTATATCGTCTAGCAAGACTACATCTATGTTACCTCTACATGTAGGCTTAAAATCTCTCTTTTCTTTTTGTCTGATGCTTAGCTTTTGTCCTGAGTAGCGGATGCGATTTTTGGCTCTGAGTGCTCCGTATATGGGCAAAATATAGCCACTGATACCTTTGGCTAAAACTGCGGAGTGCGAATATCCACTTCTTACATGGTCGTCTATTGGGAGCACAAATATATCTTGATTTTCCAATCCTTTTGCAAAAGGCTTAAGGGCATGTTTGCTAAGTTGCAAAAAGATTTTTGCACCTATATATGTGTGCTTAGTATGGAGTAGTTTTGAGATTTCGCTATACTTATAAAAGGTATAGACTTCCAACCCATCATCTAAAACTCTTTTTGAGAGAGTTGGGGTCAAAAGCGTATCAAGACAATTTTGGCAGATGGGTCGCCAACTAAGATTTAGACATAGCAGGCAACGCATATCAATCCAATTTTAAGACAGTCAAAAAAGCCTCTTGAGGTAGCTGAACTCTACCTATGGATTTCATCCTTTTTTTACCTGCTTTTTGTTTTTCTAGCAGCTTTCTTTTTCTAGTTATATCACCGCCATAGCATTTGGCTGTAACATTTTTGCCCATAGATTTTACGGTTTCTCTAGCTATGACTTTGTTTCCTATACTAGCTTGTATAGCCACTTCAAAAAGTTGTCTTGGCACTATCTCTTTCATCGCTTTTACAAAATCTCTACCTCTGCTTTGGGCATTTTGTTTTGGTACTATGATGGAGAGCGCATCTACAACCTCACCTGCTACTAAAACATCAAGTTTTACCAAGTCGCCCTCTTTATAACCACTCTGGTCATAATCAAAGCTTGCATATCCTTTGGTGACCGATTTTAGTTTGTCATAAAAATCCATCACTATCTCATTCATAGGAATTGAATACTCCAAAAGAACCCTATCTACACTCAAATAATCCATCTTCTCCTGTATGGCTCTTTTTGTATTTAGCAAAGTGATAACATTGCCTAAAAATTCCGTAGGAGTCAAGATGGTAGCTTTTACATATGGTTCCATAATCTTTTCTATCTCGTTGACCGGTGGAAGTTGACTTGGATTTTGTATCTCCAAAATATCGCCACCTGTTTTTTCGACTCTATATGTTACTGTAGGGGCTGTTGCTATGAGGTCTAGTCCAAACTCTCTCTCTAACCTCTCTTTTACGACTTCCATGTGCAAAAGACCTAAAAAACCTACACGAAAACCAAAACCGAGCGCTACGGAAGTCTCCGGTTCATACGAGATACTAGAGTCGTTTAGCTTTAGTTTATCCAAGGCATCTCTCAAATCTTCAAACTTATCCGTTTCTATCGGATATAATCCTGCAAAAACAAACGATTTTACCTCTTCTAGTCCTTTTATGGCATGAGCGGTTTTGTTTTTATTGTCTGTTATGGTGTCACCTACTTGTACATCGCCAATATTTTTAAGGCCAAGCACTACGATGCCAACTTCGCCTGTTTTTATCTGTTTGGTTTTTTTAAGAGCCAAGGGGTGCGGATACATAAGATTTAAAACTTCATGTTTTTTCTTTGTCCCCATGACATATATCTCTTGACCCTTGTGTATCTGTCCATCATAAACTCGAACAAGTGCTAAAGCACCGAGATAGTTGTCAAACCAACTGTCATATATAATAGCTTTAGTAGGAGCATTTTTGTCACCTTCGGGAGCTGGAATTCTCTTTATGATGGCATCTAATAATTCTTTGACTCCTATGCCGCTTTTAGCACTCACTTCGAGGGCATCTGTGCAATCAAGTCCTATAGTATGCTCTATTTCCTCTTTTACTCTGTCCGGATCGGCTGCGGGTAAGTCTATCTTGTTAATGACAGGTATCAACTCTAAATCATTTTCAAGTGCGATATATACATTTGCTATCGTTTGTGCTTCTACACCTTGGGAGGCGTCTACTATCAAAAGTGCTCCATCGCTTGAAGCAAGGGACCTTGATACCTCATATGAAAAATCAACATGACCTGGAGTATCTATGAGATTGAGTATATAGTGCTCACCGTCTTTTACATAATCAAGTCTTACACTTTGGGCCTTTATGGTGATACCACGCTCTTTTTCTATATCCATAGTGTCCATCATTTGAACACCAAGCTCTCTTTCGCTAACTGCGCCACACTCCTGTATGAGACGGTCTGCTAGAGTACTTTTACCATGATCGATATGAGCGATAATAGAAAAATTGCGAATATTGGACTGTTTGCTCATCAAACAAAAAGTCCATTTACACTTTCATTGTGATAAACTCTTCTGATAACTTCAGCAAAAGTAGGGGCAACGGTTAGAACTTTTATCTTATCATTCTTTTCTTTTAAAGGTATGGTATCAGAAACTATCAACTCATCCAATTCACCCTCTTTTATGCGCTCATAAGCCGGGCCGCTTAGTACCGGATGAGTACAACACGCCATCACACTCGTAGCACCTTTTGCTTTTAATACTTTGGCTGCTTTTACGATGGTGCCTGCTGTGTCAATCATGTCATCCACCAAGATTACATCTTTGCCTGATACATCACCTATGATGTTCATCACTTCAGACTCATTTGCCTTTTCTCTTCTTTTATCAACTATGACCATCTCAGTTCCGAGTTTTTTAGCAAAGCTTCTCGCACGCGCTACTCCACCTATGTCGGGACTAGCTATGATAGGGTTTTTGAGATTTTTATTTTTAACATACTCATGAAAAACAATAGAACCGTATAAATTATCTACCGGTATATCAAAAAATCCTTGTATTTGACCTGCATGCAAATCAATAGTCACGACTCTATCTACTCCGGCAGTCTCTATCATATTTGCTACCAATTTTGCAGTTATCGGCACTCTGGGAGCTGCTTTTCTATCCTGCCTTGCGTAGCCAAAATATGGCATTATGGCTGTGATAGAACTAGCAGAGCTTCTCTTTAGTGCGTCTGTAAGAATTAAGAGCTCCATTAGATTAACATTTGCCGGAGCACAAGTAGATTGGATGATAAAGACATCCTTTCCCCTAACGCTTTCGCTTATCTGCACACTTATCTCACCATCACTAAATCTCTTAATTATTGCGTGTGAAAGCGGTAGAGATAAGTATTTGGCAACTTTTTTTGAAAACTCAGGGTTAGCTGTCCCCGAAAAGACTTTATAGCCTCTCATGATATATTTTCCTTTGGAAGTTTTGTAGTGTCGGTATTCTACTAAATAAGGACTTAAAAACATATTTTTTGATATAATAGAAAAAAATGTGTTTGGGGAAACTTGGTGAAAAAGTACTTGTTATGCTTGCTATTCACATATAATTTTTTGCAGTTATGGCACAAAATGCCAAAATTTGCAGATTGGATTCAATCTTTAAATCATGAAAAATAGAGTTTATAATCAAATAGTATATGGTAGTCTTTTGCATCCAAAAGAGTTGAAAAAATATGACATAAGCATGGATATGATTGAATTTGTAAAGGTGAAAAGTTTTAAAAGAGTTTTTAATCAGGAACCATCTCGCAGGAGATCTGATACTATAAACCGAGCCGTTTTAAACATACAAAAAGATGATAGTTTTTGGTTTAATGCACTACTCATAAAAAATATATCTGAAAATTCCCTTAAAGAACTAGACACAAGAGAAATTGGCTATGACAGACTAAATTTGGAAGATGGGTTAGTTAGATACTATAAAGATGACAAGATAGCCACAAGTTGCTTCGTTTACATAGGAAAAGATGGCAAGCAAAGCAATGATATTTTTCCAAATATTGAATATTTTAAATTATGCTTAAATGGTGCAAAAAGTCATTTCAATGAATTTTATCTAGACTATCTTGACACAACATATCAAAATAGCGAAACAGGTTTAAAACTTATAAGTAAAATTTAAGGCTATACTATCCACCCACAACCTATCACAATATCATCTTCATAAAACACTGCCATTTGACCGGCAGCTACACCTTCGGCTGTATTTTCCAAGGTTATTTTCGCAGTATCATTTTGTTTTTGAACGCTGCACTTTGTTTTTGGACTTCTATATCTTATCTTAACTCTACATGTAAAATCTTTTTTATCTTGAAACATGTTTAAATCTTTCACAAAAAACTCATTTACTCGCAAATCCTCTTTATCTCCAACTACTATCTCGTTTGTATCCGCATTTGTTGCAGTTACATAGTGCGGAGTCAGTGCACCTCTGACACTAAAACCTCTTCTTTTACCTATGGTATAGTGCATATAACCCTTGTGCTCTCCAACTATTTCACCTTTAGTATTTAACACATTTCCAGGCTTATCAACATCTATATATTTTTTCAACACATCTATATATGTGGTATCTACAAAACATATCTCACTACTCTCTTTTTGAGTTGAAAACTCTTTTAGTATCTCTATCTTTGAGGCAAACTCTTTTACATCTTTTTTGTACATCTCTCCAAGAGGAAAGACAACAAAATCTAAATTTTCTTTTTTTACATTTGCCAAGAAATAACTCTGATCTTTACTCTTGTCGACCGCCTCTTTGATAAAACCGTCTTGAAGCTGGACATAGTGTCCTGTCGCCAATTTGTCAAACCCTAACTCTTTAGTAAACTCTATAAGTGCTCCAAACTTTATATTTCTATTGCATAAGGCACAAGGATTTGGAGTCAGTCCTTTTCTGTATTGTTCTATAAAAGGCATATAAACAAACTCATCAAACCTATCTTTTATATCTAAAACATGATATTTTATACCTAGAAATTTTGCTACTTTTTTTATCTTTTTTATATTTTCTATATGAGATTTTTCGTCAATATGCAAACGCATATATACGCCTTCTATCTCATGTCCTTGTTCTTTTAACTTATATGCTGTTACTGTAGAATCTACTCCACCACTCATTGCTACCATTATTTTTGACATTATTCTTCTTTTTATAATTTATTTGATATTATACTATAGACTTCTTGCATAATCCTTTGTTATTTTAGAAAAGTTAGAAGCATAGAATTTTTCGTCAGTTATCTGAGTTTTTCGAGTCTTTCTCTTTTTGTGCCTATGTCACCAATCTGAATGCCAAAGTTCCCGTCAACTATAACAACTTCACCAATAGCTATAACCTTGTCTCCTACTAAAATTTCAAGTGGGTCATTGGCAAGTTGATCAAGCTCTATAACGGAACCTATATCCATAGAGAGCACATCTTTTAGCAGCATCTTCTTATAGCCGATTCTAACTCTAAGTGGCAGAGTTACATCTTTTATCAGCTCTATATTTTTAATCTCTTCACTGTCCAAAGATATCCCTGTGTCTGGTTTTTCTGATTTGCAACTTACCTCTTTACTTGAAGGAATATTTTCTTCGTTATCGATATGATTAATTTTCTTATAAAAATCTTCATTTAGAGCAAAGGATATGTTGTCCATGCTACTTTGGATACTTATATTGTATATGATGAGATGCGAATAACTATCGAATGTTACATTAGCGGTTGCATCTTTGAACTCTATGGATTTGACGCTGAAGCTAAGTTTTGGCATATCTTTTTGTGCACTTAAAGATGTTGACAAAGAGCCTAAGATGTTTGAAATAATCTCTTTTGTGGCATCCAAATCATCAGCATCCATATCCTCTTTTTCAATTCCCTCTCCACCAAGCATCATATCACCGATGGCAGTAGCAACATTTGCAGACACACTTATATTCATATGGGTTTGTATATCTCCGGTCATCTCTACATGTAAGATAGCAAGTGGCGGAGTAAGCGTTGTTTTATCGTCTATTTTTATGTCACCTTGAAAGTCTACTTTAGGAGCAACCCCTGTTAAACCCTCTATGGTTGAAACTATCTCGTTTTTCAATAACTCTACAAATTCTGCCATTTTAACCCCATTCTTATGAAGATACTTTTTGTCTTCTTCTGTTTTCTAAGTCTTCAAGTACTTTTTTTATCTCGTCTTTATCACTTTTTATAAGTTTTTCTATTTTAACTGATTTTCTAAATCTATGCAAACCTATTTCACCCAAAAATAGATCTTTTTTATCTATCGAGACGATAGCATGATCATCTGCCGGTCTATCAAGTCTTACGATATCTCCCTTTGTCAAGTCCAAAAGCTCTCCAACGCTTAATATTGTTTTGCCTAAAATTGCTTCGGAAAAAACCTCTGCTCTACCTATAAGAGCATTTAATTCTTTATTTCTACTCTTTTTTGCACTTGTTTCACCAAGCATTATATCTCTGTTTGCAAGTCTGGAGAGAATCGGTTCAAGATGTATAACCGGATAACATATATTTATCATACCACTTGAATTTCCTATGATTATCTCCATAACAACCATAATGACTATCTCGTTTTGAGATACAATTTGTACAACATTTGGGCTAGACTCTTTTGCTTCAACAACAGGATACATATCTGTCACAGGCGCCCAAGCCTCTTTTAGTCTTTGCATGACGATTCTTAAAATTGCATCCAAAAGGTTTAGCTCTATATCTGTCAGCTCTCTAGTCGCTTCAAATGATTCACCGATACCGCCTAACAACCTATCTATCATCGGAAAAGCGATAGAAGGGTTTATCTCTATAACACAACTTCCATCGAGTGGTTTTATGGAAAAAACATTAAAGCTTGTAGGAATCGGCAAAGACATCAAAAATTCGCCATAAGTCATCTGATCAACCGAATGGAGCTGTATCTCCACGATACTACGCATGATAGAAGAGACTTGGGAAGCCAGATTTCTAGCCATCTTGTCGTGTATGCCTTTTACGGCTCTAAGCTGCTCTTTTGATACTCTGTTTGGTCGCTTAAAATCATAGAGAATAATCTGCCTATCTTCAGTGTTGCTAGATGAAGACCGCTCACTTGTTTCAGCCTCTTCATCCACAACTTCAAGTAAAGCATCTATCTCTTCTTGACTAAGTATGTCAGCCATCATAACTTCCTAATTGGTTTCTTATTTTACTCAAAAGTTTTTTATGAATTTGAGATATCCTTGATTCGCTTATCTCTAAAATCTCACTTATCTCTTTTAAGTTCAACTCTTCAAAATAGTAGAGTTGTATTATCATCTGTTCTCTCTCTTGAAAACTTAGCAAAATCTCCTTAATAATCTCAAGTAATTGTTCTTTTTCTATGAGTTCGGGTGTATTTTCACCTGAAAATATCGTTATCTGCTCATTTATCGGCATAACAGAAATTATCTTTGTGCCATCTCTTGCTTCTCTAATTTTTTCTATATTTTCACCTGTTGCTTCACAGATATACTCATCGCTCGGCTCCTCTTCGTAGATTGCCAAATACTTCTCTATCTCTTTATTGACCAATTTGACTAGTCTTCTGTTTGCTCTGCTCATCACATCTAAAGAGCGAAGATAATCAAGCATGGAACCATAAACTCTCTTTTTTCCATATCCCCAAAAAGAGTCATTTTTTAACTTGTCATATCTTCTTGAGAGTTTTATCATCTCTTCAGTACCAATAGAAATCAAATCATCCACATCTATAGATGACGGCAGTCTCTCTCTTAAGCGGTAAGCCATGGCACGCACAGCAGGTAAATATTGGACAACCAAATCATCTTGCTCTTTTTTGATGCTGCTTGCGTATGGGTTATGCTGCCTTTTTATACTCATCTCCACTTTTACCTATGTTATTTGAATATTCTTGTTTTTTATAATTTTTATTCATCTTTTCCAAATCCAATAACATAGAATCCAATCTATTTTCTCTTATATCTAACTCTTTTATAAAATAATCACTTATCTCTTCATGTTCTTTCTTGTCAAAAATCATCCTGCCAAATCTGGAAAAATCAACAAAATTGATAGCCACTATATGCACAAATAGATAAAAAAAGAGTGTAATTCCACCGGTATATAGTAAAATATCGCCCGGTGCGGAAAAATTTAGTACAGAAAACATAAGACCTATGAAAAATCCGCACACTGTAAAAAAGTATATAAAATTCTCTGTTTGCAACACTTTTCTTCCTAAATATTTTTTAAAATTGCTCTATCAATCTTTTGAAAAAACTACCAAAACTTCTTCGCTCACCATCTTTAAGCACTTTTCGTTCCAGCTTAAAAATTAAATTATTAACAATATTTTTCAAATCTATCGATGCATAGGAGTTTGGAGAATCATTTGTAAAAAGCGTTCTTTGTTTTACACTCCTTGCTATCAGTTTGTCTTCAGGTAGTTTTCCTATTAGATTCAACTCTAAATCTCCGCCTATATTTGCCATCGCTACCTTTTTGATTTTATCGAAAATAAGTTTTGCTTCTTTTTCATTTTTAGTCATATTTAAAAGCATGTATAGTGAAGATTTTATCTTACTTGTTACTTTTATAGTAGCATAAGCATCCGTTATAGCAGCGGGATCCGGCACTGTGACTACTATAACCTCATCAGCAGCTTCCAAAAAAAGCTGTATATGCCCTCCTATCCCTGCACCCGTATCTATAATCACAAAATCCAAATCATCAAGCATAGCAGTTTCATCAAAAAATCTTTCAAATATAAACTGATCACTATACTTTAGTATCTCATCACCACTTTCACCCGGAATTAATATAAGATTTTTACTGACCTCTATGATTATATCACTAAGTGAACATTCGCCTTTTAGGACATGAAGTATGTTTTTATCTATGCTGACTCTTAATATAACATCTAGATTTGCCAATCCGATATCCGCGTCAAAAAGTGCTACTTTATAGCCATTTTTGGCCAATATATTTGCCATATTTGCACTGATTGTACTTTTGCCTACTCCACCCTTTCCACTTGTAACTGCTATAAATTTTGTATTCGTATCTCTTTTTTTAGGGCTGTTTCTCTCGACAATCTCTTTGAGTTTATTTGCTTGACTTTGCATGTTCTTCCTTTCTTGCATTAAAACCCTCAAGTATGCAGCTTACTAAAAAATCGCTCGATGCCACCACTATATCATCCGGCACCTCTTGCCCTATGGAAAAGTAACTGACAGGCTTGTCTGTATTGTAAATTAGTGAAAAAACCGTCCCAAATGCCTTTGTTTCATCAAACTTGGTAAAAACCAAAGTGTCTATATCTAAAAATGAAAAATTCTCGTAAATTTCCTCCAAATCTTCTAACTTGCATCCGGCTGATAGAACCAAATTTACATCTATTTTAAAATCACTTTTATTTACAAATTTCTCTAGCTTTTTTAATTTGTCCCTATCATATTGTGAACTTCCAACTGTGTCTATAAGTATGATGTCACAATGGTTTAGCGAATTTAGGGCACTATTAAAATCATTTGGATCAACAACATCCTCGATCGGTAAACGCATCATTTTTGCATATTGAAAAAGTTGCTCTACTGCACCGATTCTATAGGTATCTAGAGTGATTATGCCAACTTTACTTCTCTTTTCTTGTATATACGAATATCTTGCTGCCAATTTTGCGATTGTAGTAGTTTTTCCAACACCTGTAGGACCTACGAACATCATCACTCTTTTTGATCTCTTCGTTACTTGCGACTCCACTCTTATAGGAATAAGCTTACGAAGAAGAACTTGAAAATACCTCTTTATTGTAGCACTGCTGCTTCTCATGCGAGCGGGCATATGCTCCAAAGTAAGATTCATGATATTTTCAAGATGATCCTCTCCCATACCGCTTTTTCTAGCTAGTTTATATATCTCTGAAAACTCCGGCGGAATTTGAAGATTATTGCGATTGGGTGACTTTTCCTCCCAAAACATCTCCTGTATCAGTTTTATCTTGTCTGCTAGTTTGGTTATCTCCTCTTTTATATCCCCTAAATCTTCATTTGCTTTTTGTGATACATTTTTTGGATTTTTACTATGAATCTCAAAGCCCTCGTTTGTCACTTGTGTGATTTGTGAGATTTGCTTTGCAGCTTCAGATATGTTTAAGAGTACATCTTCACTACTCTTCTTAAGAGGTTTTGGCTTTGGCTTTATATATTTTTCTTCCATCTCTTCAACTGCAACAACAACTTCATATAAAGAGCTTGTGTTTATAGTTTTTTTGCGTATTTGCTTCGTACTGACAACAAGGGCATTTTCTCCACACTCTTGCTGAGCCAATTTTAAAGCGGCTGATGGAGTTTCACCACTAAAAGTCAAAAATTTCACTAAGCACTCCTTCTTATGCAACTAAGGGGTATCGTCACACTCTCTCTTTTATACCAATCCGGATGTGGCACATTGAGATTTTTTGTTCTGATATTTAAGTTATCAAAAAATATTATATCCAAATCCAGACTCCTTGGTGCATTTTTGAAACTTCTTTGTCGTTTGTGAAGCTTCTCTACATGTAAAAGATTTTTTAAAAGCTCTTTTGCGCTTAAACTAGTCTGCAAAACCAAAATAGCATTTAAAAAATCTTTTTGTTCTAAAAAACCAAAAGGCGGATTTTTCAAAATAGGAGAAGTTTCCAATATAAAAAATCTTTTATCTTTTGAAAAATACCTATAAACGCTCTCAAATGTTTTAATGATATTTCCCATATTTGCACCTATCCCGACAACTGCCAAATACTTAAAATGCTTTTTTTTTCTTCTTTTGATTGGAAAGTATTTGTTAAAATATAGAGTTAAATCTTTATTTAAAACAATTTTTTTCAACCGATTACCTCAACACCGTTTGATTTGGCGATAACAGTGTCTTCAATTCTCACTCCAAATTCATTTGGGATATAAATTCCAGGTTCTATCGTAAATACCATATTTTCTTCTATCATATCCTGACTTCTTGCCCCGATGACAGGAAGTTCATGTATATCAAGTCCTACACCATGCCCCGTAGAGTGTATAAAATACTTACCAAACCCAGCTTTTTCTATCACTTCTCGTCCAGCTTTGTCAATCTCACTCGCACTCACTCCTGCTCTTACTTTTTTTATAGAAGCTTCTTGTGCCTTAAGCACAGTATCATATATCTTTTGTTTTTTTGCATCAGCAAATTTTGCACTTTTATCAAAAACCATATTTTCATCTACATTTGCCGTTCTAGTTCGATCCGAGCAATATCTTTGATACTTTACACCTGCATCTAAAAGCAACAAGATATCTTTTTTCAAAATTTTATCTGAAGGCAAAGCATGAGGTTTGGCTGCATTTTCATCCAAAGCGACTATTGGAGAAAAACTAAGCTCCAACTCCCCATAATCTTTAAAAATATTTTCAGCTTCATTAAAAAGTTTTTTTTCACTCTGTCCAATACCTCTTTTTTGGATATATTTTGCAAAATTATCAAAAGCAAGCGCACCTAAACGGGCAGCTTCTTTTAAGACATTAAGTTCATCTCTACTCTTAATTATCCTTTTTTTCTGTGAAAAATTTATATTTTTTCTAAAATTGATATTTAATTTTGAACTTAAGCTTTCAAACTCTTCCATACTCCACTCTTGCGGATTATAAACTAGTGCTTTGATGGCGGCTTTTCTGATATATTGTCTTACTGCTTTGAGTGGATCTCTTCTGTCCATCAATACTACTTCAGCATTTTTGACAAACTCATTTGCCTCAGTTAAATATCTAGCGTCAGTAAAGAAAAAAGCATCATTTTCAAATTTTAAAAATATCTCATTATCGCAAGAGAAGCCGCACTCATGATAGACGGCATTCTCATCTTTTAATATATAATTCATCAATTACTTTGAGTTTTTGCTTGCTCATCTTCCGCTTTTTTCATAGCTTCCATCTCACCTAAAATCTGCAAAAGTGATATGAGAGCCAAGTGGTAGCCAAATGGTCCAAATCCACTTATAACACCTGTACTAACGGGTGCTGTCATACTCTTTGCGCGAAACTCTTCTCTTCTGAAAATATTACTGATGTGAACTTCAATAGTTGGCAAAGCAACTGCACTTATAGCATCTCTGATAGCGATAGAAGTATGTGAATACGCCGCCGGGTTGATGATGACACCATCTGCATCACCCAAACACTCTTGAATCTTATCTACAATTTCTCCCTCGAGATTTGATTGAAAAAACTCTATCTCAACATTGTTCTCTTTTGCAACTGATCCCATTTGCTCATGTATCTGCTCTAGCTTCATTGGTCCATAGATATTTTGCTCTCTATGTCCAAGCATATTTAAATTTGGTCCTTGAATTACGACTATTTTCACTCTTTTTTCCTTTATTTAAAAATTTTATTTATTATATCAGTATGTTATGAAATATTTTATTAAAATTTCCAGACTATACTGATTCCACCTGTCTTTTGATTGATTGAGGATGTAATACCATCTTTATATATATCAACTGATTTTATATAAAAAGATGTTTTATACCCTCCATAAAATATGTCAAGGGATATTTTCTCTCCTAGCATATAATCTAATTTATTCAAATGATACCCTTCATCTCTAGCTTTATCAATCAAATAATATTTGTAAAATTTATTATAATAAGCTCCAAAGGAGAGTGCCCAATTGAAACTTTTTCTCTCTTTATAATTTAAAAGCAAACCTTCATTTGCACCTATAAAATTTCCGGCTATACTAAAACTTTTTAAAGGTATGCTGCTTAATCTTATAGTAGCTCCTGTTATAATACCCGTATAAAAATTGCCATAATCTCCTTTTATATTTACAGTAGTATCAAAATTCAGATTTTTTATTTTTATAGGCTTCGTTTTGTAGCCTACACCATATGAAATTCCACTGAGAAAATGATCTTTTAATTGTGTATCCCAACCTTTTGGTCTTTCGTGTCCTATGAGTGTATGAAACCATTTTTGCAGATTTCCAGCTTGCGTAGATGGACCGACTAAACCTAAATTCAGACCTAATTCGTTAAAAAAATTTTGCGATGATTTATAAAACAAGAAATTAAAATCAAGATAACCGGCATAAGGTAAATCATAAAGATTTCTTGTTCTTTTTTGTTTGTCTTTTGGAGTAAAAATTCCGTGCGAGATAGAAAAAGCTACATTTTTTTGTTTTAAATCTAAAAATTTTAAAATATCCGGGAAAGTTGTATTGTTTTCACTCATCCATATATAATACATCCCATTTGTATAGTGATTGTCTTTGCCGACAATAGCATCGTTTTCGAGTGTCAGTGATGTGGTATCTGCATATGTAAGAGAACATAACAGTAGCAGTAAAATCTTAATTTTAAGATATTTTTTCATCGCAATCCTTTTTTAAAAATTTTTTTATTATACAATTTTTTTGGACTTATTGTCTATTTGCCGTATTGAGATAAGGAGTTTGATATGAGCAAAGTATTGTTTATCGTAGGAGATTTTGTAGAAGACTATGAGATTATGGTTCCTTTTCAGGCATTGGCAGCTGTTGGTCATGAAGTAGTAGCTGTTTGCCCTGATAAAAAGGTAGGAGATTTTGTCAGGACTGCCATCCATGATTTTGAAGGTGATCAAACATATAGTGAGAAACCCTGACACAATTTTACTCTAATTGGATAGCTCAGTTTTTAGCTGCACTTGGTACGAAAATTACTATTTAATGCATTGGGCTAGACACACAATCTAGCCCAATAAACTCTTAAATTCTTTCGTTTGTCATAATTTAGAAAAGATAAAATTTTTCTGTGTTATCACTCCTTAGAAGAAGTGCCGATTGCTTTGCATCAACACTTTTTTTACTCCGGAATTTTTCAGTTTTTTATCTGCTGTCAAGTTCTTTTTTGTTAAAATCTTTTATTGCTGTAGCAAAGGTGCAAAATGAAAATATTAGAAGCTGATTTTATCCTTACATGTAGAGATGATTTTGAAATCATCAAAGACGGGGCTGTCTGTTTTGACAAAAAGATAGTAGATATAGGAAAAGCCGAGGAGATTATAAACAGGTATAAAGATGCAACTCTGACGAAGTGTGGAGAAAACTCGGTTTTGATGCCGGGACTCATAAATCCTCATGTTCATCTTGAATTTTCTGCAAACAAAACATCTCTTAGATATGGGGATTTCATACCTTGGTTAAACAGCGTCATAAAAAATAGAGACGATATTTTACAAAACGGGGGAGAAGAGTGCATAGAGCGAGAACTGGACTCTATGCTTTATAGCGGCACCACGACTTTGGGAGCAATCAGCAGTTTTGGAGATGACTTTAACCCTTGCCTTAAAACACATCAAAAAGTTATATATTTCAATGAAATCTTAGGCTCCAGGCCTGATACTGTCGATGTTCTTTTTGAGAATTTCAAATCAAGACTGCACCAAAGCGAGGAGAATAAAAATGAAAAATTCATACCTGCCATATCTATACATTCACCCTACTCTACTCATCCGATATTAATAAAAAATGTACTTGATATCGCAAGAAGAGAGAATTATCTAGTATCTACCCACTTCATGGAGTCTCAAGCCGAGAGAGAGTGGCTAGATAGCGGAAGTGGAGATTTTGTAGAGTTTTTCAACTCCTTTGCACTAAATGCAAGACCGCTAAGTAGTGCCTTGGAGTATCTCGAGCTGTTTTATGATACAAATGCTCTTTTTACACACTGTACAAAAGCTACAAATGATGAGATACAAAAGATAAAAGAATTGGGTGGTTTCATAACACATTGCCCCGTATCAAACAGGCTTTTAAACTCGGGAAGACTTGAGATAGAAAATATAGATAAGGATATGTTAAATCTAGCAACTGATGGACTCAGTTCTAACATATCTTTAAGCTCATGGGATGAGATGAGAGCTGCTTTGATGTTACACTCGCAAGCGGATATAGATAAACTTTCCAAAAGGCTTTTAAAGATGAGCACAAATTATGCCGCCGAGGCATTAGGCTTAAACAACGGCGTACTTGAAGTCGGAAAAGATGCTGATATATTGGTCGTCAAATTAGCAGATAAATTGATAAATGATGACTTGGCTACACAACTCATACTGCACACTAAAAAAGCAGAAAAAATCTACATAAATGCAGAGGAAATTTTATGATAATCTTTAGAATACTTGGGAAAATTTTAGACTATATACAAAATCATTTTAAGGCGATGCTGTTTTTGTTGTTACTGTTTTTGGTATTTGCTCCATTTGGAAGCGAAAAACTACAAAATCCAAACCTCTCTACCATTAAAATAGAGGGTGAAATTGGAAATATAGATAACATCATGGCTCAAATCGACAGTGCTGCTAACAATCCAAATATCAAAGGCGTTCTCTTAAAAGTAAACTCACCGGGTGGCGCACTTGCACCTTCTGTTGAACTATCGATGGCAATCAAAAGACTCTCAAAAATCAAGCCTGTCATCGCTTACGCTAGCGGGAGCATGGCAAGTGGCAGCTACTATGCCTCGATCTGGGCAGATAAAATCATTGCTAATCCGGGAGCCTTCATAGGCTCTATCGGAGTTCTTTTTCAAGCTCCAAACATAGCAAAACTAGCAAAAAAGATTGGGATTTCAGAGCAAGTAATCTCAGCTGGCGCATACAAACAGATGGGAACTTTCACAAGAGCATGGACGCCGAAAGAGAAAGAAGCTCTCAAAACTTTAACCGACGATGCATACGCTATGTTTATAAAAGATGTCTCAAATGCAAGGAGATTAGATCCAAAAAAATACAAAACCTTCGCAGATGCAAAAGTATTCATGGCAAAACAAGCAAAAAAAGTAGGTCTCATCGATGAAGTAGGCTCAATCTACACAGCAAAAAGAGAACTAATAGCAAGATCTGGTGTGATAACTCCAATCTGGCAAAAACCAGACAGGGTGGACCGGTTTCTAAAAGAGTTGAAAGCAAATACGCATCTATCATTTAACTTTGAAAATTTGGTGGGTAAGCTAAAATAGATTTTTATCACTTGAGCAAACGATAAAAAAAACTCCAAATAGTTTAAAACTAACCTCGCACTCTATATTTTTTGCAAGCCTAACACTCTGGACTTTATGATTGATTTTTTTGTTTGTAGTTCAAAGATGTCGTCCACTTTCAGATTTTCGGGTTTGATTGTTCGACCATCTTTGACCACTTGTGCGTAAGATTCATTTAAACCTGAAGTTGGATTTTTTATCTTTAAAATATCTCTAAGATTTTCCAAAATTTGTTTTTTTCTTAGTAGATTTTGTTGGCATATATAAGATAAATTTTCTCTAGAAATTATCAACTTTCTATCATTTTCTTGAAATAATGCAGACATTTTATCCCTGTATTTATTTTTAAGTATATCTATCTCTTGTAACATTAAGTAACTCTTCTGTTCAAAAGAGTATCTTTGAAACTCATTTTTAAGATTTTGCAAATCCATATCTTTTGTTGAAATTGCTCTTGCATAAAATCTCTGCATCTGCTCTATCATACCATCTATACTCATCAAAAGTTCATTTTTATCGGGCAGTATCATCTCCATCGCGGCAGAGGGAGTCGGGGCTCTTAAATCAGCAACAAAGTCACTTATCACATAGTCGATCTCGTGACCGACGGCTGAAACCACAGGAGTATTTGCATCATAAATAGCAACTGCAACTGCTTCTTCATTAAATCCCCACAGATCCTCTATACTTCCGCCTCCTCTTCCTATCACTATCACATCTGCACCTAAGGAATCGGCGTATTTGATATTTTGTGCTATATTTGAAGCACTATTTTCACCTTGAACTATAGTATCTATCACTTTAAGTTTTATTAAAGGCCATCTATTTTTTGAGACTCTTAACATATCTTGAAGAGCGGCTCCTGTGCCTGAAGTCACTAGAATCACACTTTTTATATATCTTGGTATCTCTTTTTTATTTTTCTCATCAAAGTAACCCAAGCTTCTTAGTTTTTCTTTAAGCTGTTCATAAGCTTTTGCTAAAGCACCGCTTCCGCTAGGCTCTATACTTATACAATTTAGCTGATAACTTCCTCTTGGAACATACAAGGAAATTGAGCCACTTATGATGACTTGCATCCCCTCTTCAAGACGAAATTTCATCTTTGATTTGTTTCCTTTGAACATCACACAAGAGATAGAGGAGCTATTGTCCTTTAGAGTAAAATACAGATGCCCCGAACTATGATAAGTAAACCTTGAAACTTCCCCCTCTACATGTACATACAAAAAAGTACTCTCTAGAAGAGATTTTATCTGATTGTTTAGGCTTGTAACACTTTGGAGTGAGCTGGAGTTCATCTTTTTTTAGCTATAACCAAGGTCGAAATATCCATAGAAAAACTTTTTGCAAATTCTGTCGCAAAGCCTGCATCATCCAGTTCAGCTTGCAGCATACCCGAAGTCAAAAATCCCTCGATAGAGTTTGGCAGATACTCATATGCCTCTTTATTTTTTGAGATAAATCCACCAATCTTTGGCAATACTTTATTCATATATATATCTTTTATGGCATACAATGGACCTTTTTTATCATCTTTTGTGAATTCCAATATGACCACATAACCGCCTTTTTTCAATACTCTTGCAAACTCTTTAAAAGCTTCTTGTCTTTGTACAACATTTCTGATGCCATAGCTTATACTTAGTATATCTGCGCTCTCATCTTCAAGTGGCAAACTAGTCGCTTCACTGATGACAAACTCAAAGTCTGGAAATTTTTCTTTTCCGACATCAGTCATCCCGACCGAGGGATCAATTCCCATAATCTTTTTGACTTTTTGACCTCTTTTGTCAGCTCTTTTTTGCCAATATCCCATCATATCACCGGTTCCACACGCAACATCGACTATCAAATCAACAGGTTTTTTATATCTTTCAAATGTTTCATCACAAGCTTTTTTTCTCCACTGAATATCTACGCCCATGCTCAAAACCCTGTTCGCCTTATCGTATGTTGGCGCGATGTCATCAAACATCTGCACTATCTTTCTCTGTTTATTATCTTCCAAGACTTTTTTCCTTATTTTGTTCTACATGCTGCAAACATATCTTTGCTTTTACTATATACTTTGGTTTTTATGCCCATGAGACCAAGCACTGTGCTAAAATAATCATCTTGAGAATAGTGCTTACCCTCATCTTTTCTTATACACTGCTGGTTCAAATGATCAAAATTTGGACCAAACCAAGCAACAGAAGCTATATGCCTTTGAGCAACAGGGGCTATGAAGTACGGCATAGCATGCAAATAAACACCTTTTTCCCCCAAAGACTCACCATGGTCTGATAAATACAAAAGTGCCGTATCATATTTAGTCTCATTTTTCTTCAACAAGTCAATAGTTTTACTCAAAAAATAATCTGTATATGATATAGCATTATCATAAGCATTTTTAATCTCCTCTTGGGTGCATTTTTGGAGTTGATTGCTTTTACATACAGGTTTGAATTTTTCAAACTTTTTCGGATACCTCTTATAGTAGGCCGGTCCGTGATTTCCCATCTGATGAAGCACTATTATGGTGTTTGTAACATTGCTATCTATATATTGTTGCAATCCGACCAACATAGCTACATCTCTGCACTCACCGCTGTCACAAAAGTGCTCTATCTTTTTTGTTCGTATATTTACAACATCTTTTATTCTTGTGGCTACGCCTTTTGAGTCTGAGTTATTGTCTATCCATTTGATTCTCACTCCTGCTCGTTTTGCGACATCAAGTAGGTTTTCATGCTCAAGTCCTGCTCTTATACTAAAATCCTCTCTGTCTAAGACAGAAAACATACAAGGAACAGATGTAGCAGTCTCTGTACCACAAGAGTACATTTGTTTGAAGTTGACAACATCCTCTTTTTTAAGGTATGGATTTGTATCTTTTTTATATCCATTTAGTGAAAAGTGGTCTGCTCTCGCGCTCTCTCCGACAACAAGTATCAAGAGTTTTGGTTTTTTACCCTCTATTAGTTTTGCATCAAGTCCTGTTTTTTGAACGATTATATTTCTGTTTCGGTATTTGTTATGTATAAACTTACCAAATGAGTATATATAATATGTTGGGTTTGTATAGTACCTAAGGGGCTTATGCTCTCTAAAAAATGAAGTGTAAAATCGGCTAAAAACATATATATTTGCAATGATTACCAGCAGAGCCACAAAGATAGACAAAAGCTTATATAGAAGATGCTTTCCAAACGACTTATACTCTATCTTAACAAAATAGACAAGCAATGATGGAACAACCCCAAAAACTATCAAATCAAAAAGTAACTTCCAAGATAGCAAGTCATTTACCTCTGCCACCTGTGTTTCAAAGATGTTGTTTATCATCTGATCATCGATAACAACGCCATAGCTATTCATATAATAACTAGTCCCGGCACTCACAATAAACAGTGCGATAAGTACAGGTTTGAGAATATATTTGAAATTCACAAGACTAAGTACCAGGTATATAACAGAGCTTAAAACTATGAACAATGAGACAAAATACCAGATATTTTCACTTCCAAAAGGGTAAACACTAGAGACTTTTTTCCAAAAAAGATCATTATAAAATGCAGAAAAAAATAGGGACGAGACAAGTATGATAAATCTACTGCTTTTAAACATATAGTGCCTTTAAAAAAATTTGTGGTATTATACCAAATATTAGTTAACAAAGGAAAACTATTGAGCAGCATAGACAGATTTATAAAAGCGGTAAAAAATGATGAGTTTGTAGAGGGTCACGAGGTATTGGAGGACGATTGGAAAGTACTGAAGAAGGACCATGATACACTTGATGAAAGCAAAATTTTAAAAGGCCTGATAAACGGCTCTACCGCGATAGCATTAAAACTCAGAGGCAAAGACAATGGTGCTCAAACGGTATGGTCAACATTTGAAAAATACAGATATCTCATACATAGCATTGAGAGTTCAAATAGTGCCAAATATAAAGAAGCAGAGAAGCTTTTGGATGAAAAAAAGAAGCTCTACATGTAGAGCTTTTGGTTAAAAGTAAAACTCTGACCCCCTTTCTCCCATCCCATTCAGAAAATGAAAAGAACTTTTCTGTTATACTTTTAAAAAACAAACAAGGCACAACTCTTTTGATAAACGACTACACACAACTCCAAGTACTAAGACATATAACAGAAGACACATCTCAACCAAAAATAGCTAAGAAGATAGGCTATAGCGTTGGAAAAGTAAACTTCATCATCAAAGCTCTTGCCCAAAAAGGTTTGATAAAAGTAGAGAACTTCTCAAACTCAAACAACAAGCTAAAATATAAATATCTATTGACAGATGAAGGCATAAAAGAAAAAATCTCTCTTACAAAAAAGTTTATACAAAGAAAAAAAGCTGAATATGAAGAGTTGCAAAGAGAGTTAGAAATAGAATTGAGAATGGATAATGGATAATTGAGAATGAAAGAACATGTATTGCTTGATAAATCATTTCAATTTGCTATTAGGATAGTAAAACTTTATAGATATCTATGCGATGAGAAAAAAGAATATGTACTATCCAAGCAACTTCTTAGAAGTGGGACATCGATAGGTGCAAATATAAATAAATCGCAAGATGCTCAAAGCAAAAATGATTTTATCTCAAAACTTTCTATCTCCCTAAAAGAAGCAGATAGTTTATCGACTGATTTAGCAGAAGTAATCAAACTACTAGTTTCAATAATAAAATCAACAAAAAAGAACAAGGACAAATAGTGCAAAAAAACAATTCTCAATTCTCAATTCTCAATTCTCAATTTAAAATTGCAATCGCCGGAACAGGGTATGTAGGCTTGTCAAATGGTCTACTCTTAGCACAACATAATGAAGTCGTAGCACTTGACATCATCCCAGAAAAAGTAGAAATGCTAAACAAAGGCATAAGCCCAATAGGAGACAAAGAGATAGAAGAGTATCTTCCGAGGGTAATTGAGAATTCTTTTCGAGCTACGCTCGATAAGCATGAGGCATATGAAAATGCAGATTTTATCATCATAGCAACGCCAACCGATTATGACCCGGAAACTAATTATTTCAACACAAAAAGTATAGAAGCAGTTGTAAAAGATATTATAGAAATCAATCCTAATGCAACTGCAATCATCAAATCAACTGTACCAGTTGGATATACAAAACAACTAAATTCTCAATTCTCAATTCAAAATTCTCAATTCAAAATTATCTTCTCTCCAGAATTTTTAAGAGAGGGGAGCGCTTTATATGATAATCTTCATCCTAGCAGAATCATAGTAGGTGAAAAATCCGAAAGAGCGACAGTTTTTGCAAACCTACTCGCACAAGGTGCTATAAAAGAAAACATAGACATCCTCTTTACGGACTCCACAGAAGCAGAAGCCATCAAACTCTTTGCAAACACTTACCTGGCTATGAGAGTAGCATACTTCAATGAACTTGACTCTTATGCAGAATCTCGTAATCTTAACAGTGAACAAATCATAAAAGGTGTAGGACTGGACCCTCGCATAGGTACTCACTACAACAACCCAAGCTTTGGATATGGTGGATACTGCCTACCAAAAGACACAAAACAACTAAGAGCCAACTACAAAGATGTTCCAAGCAATCTCATAAGTGCCATAGTAGAAGCAAACAGCACTAGAAAAGACTTCATAGCAGATAGTGTTATCAAAAAGTTACAAACTAATTCTCAATTCTCAACCGGCACGGTTGGAATCTACAGACTTACTATGAAATCAGGCTCAGATAACTTTAGAAGCTCAGCTATCCAAGGTATCATGAAACGCATAAAAGCAAAAGGCATAGAAGTAGTCATATATGAGCCGGTAATGCAAGAAGATGTGTTTTTTAACTCAAAAGTCATAAAAGATTTAGACGAGTTTAAAAGTATGAGTGCTGTCATAGTCGCAAATAGACTAGAAGATAGTATTTTGGATGTAAAAGAGAAAGTTTACACGAGAGATATATTTAATAGTGATAGTTAAGGTGTGTACATATGAGTAGTATTTTAAAGTTAATAGGTCGTGAAAAAGAACTTTTTAGAGAAGATATAACTTCAAGTGAGAATGAATTAAAAAATATTGTATCAAACTCTAAGTTTTTAGTAATAGGTGGAGCCGGTTCAATCGGACAAGCTGTTACAAAAGAGATATTTAAACGCAAGCCTAAAAAACTTCATATTGTGGATATATCTGAAAATAATATGGTTGAACTTGTTCGTGACATAAGAAGTTCTTTTGGTTATATTGATGGGGATTTCAAAACATATGCATTAGACATTGGCTCATTAGAATATGATGCTTTTATTCAAAATGATGGAAAGTATGACTATGTACTAAATCTTTCTGCTCTTAAACATGTACGAAGTGAAAAAGACCCCTTTACTTTAATGAGAATGATTGAGACAAATATTTTCAACACAGATAAAACCATTAAACAATCTATAGCAAATGGGACTAAAAAATACTTTTGTGTCTCTACTGATAAAGCTGCAAACCCTGTTAATATGATGGGGGCAAGTAAGCGTATTATGGAGATGTTTGTGCATAGAAACTCGCAAGAGATAGATGTCTCTATGGCAAGATTTGCCAATGTGGCGTTTAGCGATGGTTCACTTCTTCATGGATTTAATCAGCGTATTCAAAAAAGACAACCAATCGTTGCTCCAAATGATATAAAAAGATATTTTGTTACGCCACAAGAGTCAGGGGAACTTTGTCTAATGTCGTGCATTTTTGGTGAAAATCGTGATATATTTTTTCCTAAACTTAGTGAAAGTCTAAACCTCATATCTTTTGCAGATATAGCAGTTAAGTATCTTCAAAATTTAGGATATGAGCCATATTTATGCAAAGATGAAGATGAAGCAAGAGAGCTGGCAAAAACACTTCAGGAAGAAGGAAAATGGCCTTGTCTCTTTACTGCTAGTGACACCACAGGCGAAAAAGACTTTGAAGAATTTTTTACTGATGCAGAAACTTTAGATATGAAGCGGTTTAAAAATTTAGGAATTATTAAAAATGAGCTGGAATTTAATGCTGATAAATTAGAAAGTTTTGAAAAAACCATTAAAGCATATTTGGAAAATCTTTCATGGAATAAAGAAGATATTGTGCGAGAGTTTTTTAAGTTATTGCCTGATTTTGCACATAAAGAGACGGGCAAATACCTTGATGGGAAAATGTAATGCAAAAACTTGTTGAATTTATTCAAAGCATTTATAAAAGCAAAGAGTTTATCCCTCTTCATGAGCCAAAATTTATAGGAAATGAGAAAAAATATCTTAATGATTGTATAGATTCTACTTTTGTATCAAGCGTAGGAAAATATGTTGATAGATTTGAAAAAGAGTTTGCTTTGTATATTGGAAGCAAATATGCTGTCGCTACTGTGAATGGCACAGCTGCTCTACATATTTCTTTACTTTTAGCTGATGTGCAAAGAGATGATGAAGTGATAACTCAACCACTCACTTTTATAGCTACATGTAATGCCATCAGTTACATCGGTGCAAAACCTATTTTTGTAGATGTTGATTTGGATACTATGGGACTTTCACCACAGTCACTAAAGAATTTTTTAGTAGAGAATTGTGAAATAGCACATGAAGAGTGCATCAACAAAACTACTAACAAAACTATAAAAGCATGTGTGCCTATGCACACTTTTGGGCATCCTTGTAAAATCGATGAGATAAAAGAGATATGTGATAAGTGGCATATAGCTTTGGTAGAAGATGCTGCTGAAAGCCTAGGAAGTCATTATAAGCAAAAACATACAGGTACTTTTGGAAAAGTTGGTGCATTTAGTTTTAATGGCAATAAAATTATCACTAGTGGAGGTGGCGGAGTTATCGTTACAGATGATGAAAATCTGGCAAAAAAAGCCAAATATATCACAACAACAGCAAAGATCCCGCACCCTTATGAATATGCACATGACGAGATAGGCTATAATTATCGTATGCCAAATTTAAATGCAGCTCTTTTAGTTGCACAATTAGAGCAACTTGATAAATTTTTGAAAAACAAGAGAGAGTTGGCTGAAAAATATAAAAAGTTTTTTAGTGCTTCTAGAGACATAAAATTTGTAAAAGAACCAAAAAATGCATCTTCGAACTACTGGCTACAAGCAGTAATACTCAAAGATTTACAAACAAGAGATGAGTTTTTAGACTATACAAATAAAAATGGCATTATGACAAGACCTATTTGGAAGCTTATGAATGAGCTAGAGATGTTTAAAGATGCTCAGTGTGCTAATTTGGATAATGCAAAGTACTTAGAGCAAAGAGTTGTTAATATTTCGAGTGGAGTAAATTTGTGAGCGAAGTAATCAACGATATTTATTATACAGATAATCATATTAGATTGTATCTAAAAGACAAAGAAGAGTTGTTTAGTTTTGAATACAAAGAAAAAGATAATCTTTTTATCAATAAAACAATCAAAAGACCAATTTTAAAAATTGGAAACCTAGATATTACAAAGGAATATTATGACTTAGAAACTGCCTATGGCTATGGCGGATTTTACACAAATAGCGATGATAAACTTTTTATGAAAAGAGCATTTAAATCATATGAACAAAAATGTCAAGATGAGAATATTATCGCAGAATTTATTAGATTTCATCCTTTTAATAACTTTCCAATAAAATATCATAATTTTTTGGATTTTAATGTGCTTGATAGAAATGTGGTTGTAAAAGATTTGAAGCAAGATATTTTACTTAGTTATACATCTAAAGTTAGAAATGCTGTCAAAAGATCATGCGAAAAAATAATTTTTAGAGAAAGTTCTGATATAGATAAATTTATTGAATTGTACAATGCAACAATGTCAAAAAATGATGCTAGTGAATTTTATTTTTTTCCTAAAACTTATTATCAAAATCTTTTAAATAATAAAAATATTCAGCTTTATGAGATAAAATATGAAAACAATATAGTTGCGATGGGATTTTTTATGTTTGGTGAAGAAATTGCTCATTACCATCTTTCTGCAAATACAGATATATCTTACAAAATAAATGCTAACTATGGATTACTCCATAATGCTTTTTTAAAAGCAAAAGAACGAGGTTTAGACTATATGCTTCTTGGTGGTGGAACAACATCCCAAGAGGATGATAATTTGCTAAAATTTAAGAAAAAGTTTTCTAAAGAGTTAAAACCTTTTTATATTAGCGGTAAAATCTATGATAAAAATATTTATGATAAATATAATGAAATATGGAAAGAACAGTCAGCAGAAGATGTAAGATATTTTTTAAAATATAGATTGGAACTAAAATGAGTGTATTTATTATAGCAGAAGCAGGAGTGAATCATAATGGCGATATAAGTCTTGCTAAAAAACTGATAGATGTTGCTGTTGAAGCAGGTGTTGATGCTGTAAAATTTCAAACATGGAAAACTGAACTTCTTGTAACCAAGGAAGCAAAACAAGCTGAGTATCAAACAAAAAATACTCAAACGGAAGAGTCTCAATATGATATGCTTAAGAAATTAGAACTTTCTTATGATGATTTTGAAGAATTAAAGAATTATTGCGATTCTAAAAAAATTATGTTTTTGTCAACTCCTGATGAAATACCAAGTGCAAATTTTTTAGTAAATTTACAAAATATATTTAAGATAGGTTCTGGAGAATTGACAAATCTTCTATATTTGAGACATATAGGTAGTTTAGGTAAAGAGATAATAATGTCGTCTGGGATGTGTACATTAGAAGAGACAAAAGATGCCTTAGATGTTTTGATACAAGCAGGCACAAAAAAAGAAAACATCACTGTTTTACATGCAAATACTCAATACCCGACACCAATGAAAGATGTAAATCTTAATGCCATGATAACAATCAAAAATGAACTCGGTGTGAAAGTTGGTTACAGCGATCATACTTTAGGCATAGAAGTTGATATTGCAGCTGTAGCAATGGGCGCTAGTTGCATAGAAAAACATTTTACACTTGACAAAACCATGGAAGGACCAGACCATAAAGCCTCACTAGAGCCAGATGAATTAAAAGCGATGGTGCAATCTATACGAAATATTGAATTAGCTTTAGGCAGTAGTGTAAAAAAACCAAGCAAAAGTGAAACACCAAATATGCAAGTAGCCAGAAAATCAATCGTTGCAAAGTGCACAATTCAAAAAGGTGAAAAATTTAGCGAAGATAACTTGGCTATCAAAAGACCCAGTAGTGGCATAAATCCTATGCGATGGGATGAGATAGTTGGCACAGTCTCTCAAAGAGATTATGAAGTAGATGAGTTAATATGAAGGATTTAACTATTGTAGACAACATAAATATTCAAGATGAAATATTTACTATTCGTGGCGTGCAGGTTATGTTGGATGAAGATTTAGCAAAACTGTATGAAGTAGAGCTTAAAAGATTAAATGAACAAGTTAAAAGGAATATAGATAGATTTCCAGAAAAGTTTCGATTTCAATTAACTAAAGAAGAGTATGAAATCTTAAGGTCGCAATTTGCGACCTTAAAGTTAGATAATAGTTGGGGAAGACACAGAAAGTATTTACCTTATGTCTTTACAGAACAAGGTGTATCTATGCTTAGTGCCGCTTTAAGAAGTAAAACAGCTATAGAAGTAAGTATAAAGATTATCGATAGTTTTGTAAATATGAGAAGGTTTTTACAAAATAATGCTTCTGTATTTCAAAGACTAGACAAGCTGGAAGCAAATCAATTGCAGCACAAAATAGAATCAGATGAAAATTTTGAAAAAATATTTAAAGCCATAGAAAATAAATCAATAAAGCCTAAACAAGGTATATTTTATAATGGACAAATATTTGATGCGTACAGTTTTGTGACAGATTTAGTTAAAAGTGCAAAAAAGTCAATTGTTCTTATCGATAACTATATTGATGAATCTACACTTACAATATTGAGCAAAAATCAAAATATCAATACTACTATTTATACATCTAAAATCTCAAAGCAATTGAAACTAGATATAGAAAAATACAATCAGCAGTATAAAAAAATAGAATTAAAAAAGTTTGATTTGTCTCATGATAGATTTTTAATAATTGACAATGTAGAGGCATATCACATCGGTGCAAGTCTCAAAGATTTGGGTAAAAAATGGTTTGCATTTTCAAAGATGGATATAAACTCTTTTGAGATTATGGAGAAGTTAAAATGAATAAAAGAAAAATCTGTGTAGTAACGGGCACTCGTGCAGAATATGGTCTTCTTTATTGGTTGATGAAAGAGATAGAGGCTGATAATGCTTTAGAATTACAACTCATAGTGACAGGAATGCATCTAAGCCCTGAGTTTGGACTTACTTATAAGATAATAGAAAAAGATTTTAAAATTAATAAAAAAATAGAGATGTTGTTATCTTCTGATACTTCTGTCGGCATTTCAAAATCTATGGGATTAGCCCAAATATCGTTCGCAGAGGCTTATGATGAATTAAAGCCTGATATCGTTGTTGTTTTAGGTGATAGATATGAGATATTCTCTGCTGTAAGTGCTGCCATGATAGCTCGTGTACCAATAGCACATCTAAGTGGTGGAGAGCTTACGCTAGGTGCTATAGATGATGCAATCCGGCATGCTATTACCAAAATGAGTCATATACATTTTGTGGCTACTGAAGTTTATCGAAAAAGAGTTATTCAATTAGGAGAAAATCTTCATCATGTATTTAATTTTGGAGAAGCGGGATTAGATAATATTTATAAATTAGATTTACTCTCATATGATGATTTTGAAAAATCTATTGAATGGAAGCTTGCAAAGAAAAATCTACTCTTTACATATCACCCAACAACTTTAGACGATATTAAAAGTGTCAAAAAAGACATTATAAATATTTTAGAGTATTTGATTTCTCTTAAAGATACAAATATCATTGCAACCAAAGCTAATTCTGATAGTGGTGGAAGAATTATTAATGCTATTCTTGAAGAGTATGCAGCTAAATATAAAAATATAAAATTATTTGCATCTTTAGGACAGTTGCGTTATCTATCAGCTCTGCAATATGTTGATGCAGTTGTAGGTAATACTTCAAGTGGCTTAGTGGAAGCACCAAGCTTTAAAATTGGTACTATCAATATTGGAGATAGACAAAAAGGAAGGATTGCAGGAGAAAGTGTTATTAACTGTTCTGCTAATGCTGAAAGTTTATCTCATACATTTGATAAATTATATTCAAAAGAATTTCAAAGTTTATTAAAGGAAGTTGTTAATCCATATGGAAATGGTGGTGCGAGTATAAAAACAAAAGAAATTTTAAAAAATATTGACTTAAAAAATATTATTGTTAAAGAATTCAAGGATATATCTTGAGACCAATAGGTGGCGAGTTAGAGTTAAAGTCTTTAGATATAAAATCTTACTTTACTGATTCGGGTAGATCTTCTTTACTTCTGTTTTTAAGAAGTAATGATCATAGAAATAAAAAATATTTATTGCCTGATTTTTTTTGTGAGGTTATAGAAAAAATTTTTATAGATGAAAATATAGAGTACTCTTTTTATGCGGTTAATGAAGAGTTAGTATTTGATGAAGAAGAAATGTTACATAAAGATTTTGATGTTTTATATGTTATGAATTATTTTGGAGTACAAAAAAAGATACAACCTTTTCTTTTAAATGATAAAATTGTTATAGAAGATAATGTCTTTTTTCATAATTTTGAAAATAGTGCAAATTATAAAAATTGGTTTGCTTTTAATAGCTTTAGAAAAGTTTCACAGCTTAGTGGCGGGAGTTTGATTAAAACAAATTTAGAGTTAGATATAAATTTAATTGAAGAAAAAGAAGCACCATTTATAAAATTGAAAAATATTGCGAAAAATATTAAATATGAATATTTAACTCATAGCCTATTTACGGAAAAAAAGTATCTTGCTAAACTAGAAGAAGCAGAAGAAAATCTTGACAATCAAAAAAAGATTTTTAGAATTGATAACAATTCAATAGCTAATTTAATTTCAATGGATTTGAAATCTCAACAAGAAATTAGAAAAAAAAGATTTGATATTTTATATAGCTTATTTCCTAAAGAGTGTATCAATAGAAACCCATCTTATTATTCATTTTTTGTTATGTGTATTAAAGATAGAGATGATTTTCGAAAAAACTTAATGGATAGTAATATTTATTTACCAATGCATTGGCCTCAGTCAAGTAGAGCAAATGATTTATATCACAACATAATATCAATCCCACTATTTGAAACTTATACAGAAGAAGAATTTTTATATATGCTAGAAAAAATAAAGGATGCTCATGAAAAACTATAAAAATATACTACTAAAACCGACATCAACGATAAAAGAAGCATTAAAAATCATTGATAGTGGTGCAATCCAAATAGCCTTAGTTATAGATAAAGATGAAAAGTTACTAGGTACTGTAACAGATGGAGATATACGAAGAGGTCTTTTAAATAATCTTTTACTTGAAGATACTATTGAAACTATTATCTTTAAGACGCCAACAGTTTGTAGTGTAGAAGATACGAAAGAGAAGATCCTTGAAATAGCACTCGCTAAAAAGCTACATCAGATACCTATAGTAGATAAAGATGGAAAACTAGTAGGCATAAAAGAGGTTGATGAGCTTTTAAAACCTGAACATAAGAGTAACAAAGTTGTACTTATGGTTGGAGGTTTAGGAACTCGTCTTAGACCTTTGACGGACAACACTCCTAAACCTATGCTCAAAGTAGGAAACAAGCCTATACTCGAGACTATCATACTTAACTTTAAAAAGTATGGCTTTGTAAATATCGTCCTGTGTGTAAGCTATAAATCTGAAATCATTGAAGAGTATTTCAAAGATGGTAGTGAGTTTGGTGTCAATATAGAGTATGCGCATGAGAACAAACGAATGGGAACTGCTGGAGCATTAAGCTTAGTAAAAGAGAGACTAGATGAGCCATTTTTTGTGATGAATGGTGACCTGCTTACAAATATAAACTTTGAAAATATGATGGAGTATCATCTAACAAATGATGCTACTGCTACTATGGGGGTAAGAGATTATGACTTTCAAGTGCCTTATGGTGTTGTAAATGTTGATGGAGTTGACATACAAAGCATCCAAGAAAAACCAATACATAGATTTTTCGTAAGTGGCGGTGTGTATGTATTAAACCCTGATGTGTTAAAATACATCCCAAATAATGAGTTTTATGATATACCGACACTGTTTGAAAAAATGATAGAAGAGAAGCAAAAAAGCATCTCTTTTCCTATTCGAGAGTATTGGTTAGATATAGGAAGAATGGAAGAATTTGAAAAAGCAAATAATGAATATAGTGAGGTGTTTTAGTGTATAAAGATAAAACTTTTTTAGCTATCATTCCCGCTAGAGGTGGGAGTAAAAGATTACCTCGTAAAAATGTGCTTGATTTGAATGGTAAACCTTTAATCGCTTATAGTATTGAAGCAGGACTTAAAAGTAAATATATAGATAGTGTTGTTGTGACCAGTGATGATAAAGAAATACTAGATATATCAAAAAAATATGGTGCTTTGGCAATGAAAAGACCTGCTGAGTTAGCTAATGATACAGCTACAACATTTGATGCTATAAAGCATGCTATAGAAAATACAAATGAATATGATTATGTTGTTCTGCTACAGCCTACCAGTCCATTGCGTAATGCAAAACATATAGATGAAGCGATTGAACTTCTTGAATCTAAAAATGCTGATTCGGTTGTTGGTGTTTGTGAGATGGATCATTCACCTTTATGGTCAAATACATTGGATGACACTCTGTCCATGGAAAATTTTCTAAGAGAGGAAGTGAAAAATAAAAGAAGTCAGGATTTAGATAAATATTATAGAGTTAATGGTGCAATTTATATTTGTAAAATAGATAGGCTTCTAGAAGAGAAGAGTTTTTTCTTGGAAGAGCATATTTATGCCTATAGAATGGATAAAGAGAATTCTATTGATATTGATGAAGAGATTGATTTTAAGATTGCAGAGGTTTTTCTTGATTAAAAAATCATTACTATTCGTGGAGTCACCACTGCAACTTCTCAATGCATATGAAGCTGTATCTTATTTCAATCTTGAAAACTATATTTATATAGTTAGATTATCAAATAATGAAGCTAATGATGAACAAATAATGAACTTATTAAAGTTGTTGAAAATTGATAAGAGCAATATAGAATATATGTATATTCGTACAATTAATAGAACACTATATGATTATAGTCAACTTCTTTTTTATAGATATAAGTATATGTTTGTAAAAAACATAGATAAAATTTTTATAGGTAATTATGAATCAGGTTTTTTCAATCTAATCATAAAACAGTTTAGTAAAGAGAGTATCATCTTGCTAGATGATGGAGCAAAAACTTTATCTATTCAAAGTAAGTTTACAAATAGTAAAAACTATAATTTATTTACTATGTATGACATTAAAACATTACAAAATCAGAATATCTTTATAAATTCTTATCGAGAAGTGCTCACAAATACAAAAGAACTCTTAATTAAAAAGGATGAAATACTATTTTTAGGTACAAAACTTAGTGAAGCAGGAATTATAGAAGAAGAATATTATATAAATTTGATACAAAATATTTGTAACTATTATCTTGATAAAAAAATAGTATATATTGTACATAGAGGAGAATCACAAGAGAAGCTTAGTGAAATAGAGGAGAATAAAAATATTATTATCAGACAGCTTAATTACCCAATTGAACTCTATGGACTCTGTGAAAAAGAGATACCATATAAAGTCTCTTCATTCTATTCAACTGCTATTTATACCATGAAAAAAATTTATCATTTAGAAGCAGAATGTTTTAGATTTGATTACTCTGGTTCAGTGCATGAATATGCCATTGAGGAAGTATACTCTTTCTACGAAAAAGAGATGAAGGTAATAAGTTTAGATGACTAGACTCCTGTCAAAAAATATTATCATCTATGGCGGAACAAATGCTTTAAAGTCTTTAGTGCCTCTTTTGATGTTGCCGATATTAACTAAATATTTGAGTGTATCAGATTTCGGTATATTATCTTTAGTTGAGACTACTATTTTATTTATTACTCCATTTATACTACTAAACATTAATGCGGCTATCAATGTTGAATATTTTAAAGTTGAACATAATATTTTAAAAGAGTATATTACAAATGCATTAATTATCTCTTTTATTTCATTTTTTATTGTGTTTATTCTAGTTTTTATTTTTAAAGACTTATTTTCTCCATTATTGCATATAGATAATATTCTTCTAATGATGATAGTCGTTTTTTCTGCATTGCGTGTTGTAAGTAGTGTTGTATTGGGACTGTATCAATCAAGACAAGATTCTATAAAGTTTGCAAGTTATACTCTCGTTCAAACTGTTATGGATTTTACTTTATCATATATTTTTGTAGCTGTATATAGGCTAGGGTATGTCGGAAGACTTGCTGGAACATATATGGCTTTTTTTATTTTTTCAGTTATTGGTCTTTATCTATTATATAAGATGGATTATTTATCTAAAATCACTTTTAAATATACAAAAGATATATTGAATTTCGGAGTTCCACTTATTCCTCATGCGATTAGCGGAACTGTTATGGCAATGTCTGATAGGTATTTTATCTCTTACTTCGTAGGCAATTCCCAAGTGGGATTATATACTATAGCTTATCAAATATCAGCTCTTATGCTTTTAGTAGGAGTATCTGTCAATCAAGCTTGGTCTCCAATGTTATTTAAACTTTTGAAAGATAAAAATATAAAACAAGTTTATAAATTTACATTCTATCTGTTTATATTTTTTGTTTTAGTTACTATTAGTGTTTATTTTTTTAAAGATTTACTTTTTTATATATTTGTAGATAAAAAGTTTTATATTGCAAAAGAATATTTTGGTTGGCTACTTCTTGGTTTTATGTTTCAATCACTCTATTTTTTAGTAACCAATTTACTTTTTTTTGAAAAAAGGACTAGGTTATTAGCATCTATGACTACGATAGGAGCAGTTTTCAATATAATACTAAACTATTTTTTTATCCATTTATATGGAACTATAGGTGTTGCTTATGCGACAGCAATTACTTGGGGATTATTTTTTACATTAGTTTCTATAATAGATATAAAATTTTTAAGGAGTTTTAATTTATGAAGTATATCAAAAAGCTGCTAACTTATATTTTTACTTTTTTAGCCATTAAAAAAATAGGTAGCTATAGGTCAAAACCAAAAGTTAATTTCTATTCTAGATTTACTAAAAATACACATATTGGCTATAATTGCCATTTTAATGGAATGATAATCAGAGGCAATGGTAAAGTAACGATAGGCGATAATTTTCACTCTGGTAAAGATATTTTACTTATTAACTCTTATCATAAATATGATAATGCAGATGCAATTCCTTACGATACCAAACAAACGGTAGATAAAGATATAACTATAGAAGATAATGTATGGTTAGGGGATAGAGTGTTGGTACTCGGCGGAGTGACTATTGGAGAGGGTGCTATAATCCAAGCTGGCGCTGTCGTAGTAAAAGATATTAAGAAATTTGGTATTGCTGGCGGAAATCCTGCTCAGGTTTTTAAATGTAGGGATATTGAGAGTTATAACAACTTAAAAGAGGAAGATGAATTTTGCTAACTGATTTTTTATTATTAACTGTTGTAACATTTATCTTCTTATTTTATACATTGATAATAAAAAAAGATTATAAAAGAATAACTTTCTTATATTCATTGTCTTTAATTACAATTTTTTATACTCCAAGTTTGTATTTCTTTTTTGGAGGAGAGGTTTATAGATTTTTTTCTGATAAAAGTCTAATAGATTTTTTTCATATAGGCACATATACGATATTAATTTATCTATTTTTATCCATATTAATTGATTATTTACGATTTAAACAAGCTTCTTTAAATATAAATAATAATAAATTTATACTAGTATATTTTTTATTTTTTTTAGTACCAATTATATTATATTATATAATTTATTTTAAACAATTTCCATTAGTTAACCTTCTCTTGAGCGGAGAGCTTATAGATAGACCTGACTTGACTGGTGCCATACCCCATTTTTATACAGTATCTACTATTGTTTCAATTATCATACCATCTATGTATTTTTTTTATTTTAATAATATTAAGAAGGGATATATGCATTTTTTTATAAATGCAATAATGATTTTTTTATTTATAGCATCTGGAAATAAAGGATTTTTAGCTTATTATTTTATTTTTATATGGCTATATGTATTTAAAGCAAAATTAGATTTTAAAATATTCGCAATGTTTATATTTACAATGTTTGTATATATGTTAACTAAAGGTATTCTTGAGATGAACCCAGAAGTGTTTAGCTATATGATGAATTCACCCTTTAGAAGATTTTTTGTTTCTCAAGGAACATGTTTTATTCATCGTGTAGATATGGTAAATGAAGGTTTTGACTTTATCAACAATGTTAGTCCAAGAGGTTTAAAATTTGATGTCTTTGCTCATATGTATAATACAACAAAAACAATTGGATCTGCACCAACATTTTATACTGGTGATTTTTATGTAAAATATGGACTATTTTTTTCTTTGCTTATTTTTACTATTATTAGTTCCATTTTACTATATGCATCCAAATATTTATTTATTCTTAGAACAAATAAAAAATTATTTTTTTATTGGAATATATATGCATTATTATTTTTTATTTCTATGGCAGAGATTGACTTTGCAAATGGCATTAGAATGTTAGTTGCAATATTAAATATATTTATTGTTGTTTTTTTATCAAAATTATATTTACAAGGAATAAAACATGCAAAATAATTTAGTATCAATAATTACACCATCATACGGTTCAGCAAGTTTTATATCAGATACTATCGAATCTGTTTTAAATCAAACCTATAAAAATTGGGAGATGCTAATAGTAGATGATTTATCACCTGATAATTCAAATAAGACAATAGAAGAGTATACGAAAAAAGATGGTCGAATAAAACTGATAAAACTTGAAAAAAATAGTGGTCCAGCAGTAGCAAGAAATAAAGCAATAAAAGAAGCTCAAGGTAGATATATAGCTTTTTTGGATGCTGATGATTTGTGGTTGCCAAACAAACTTGAGATACAAATCAAATTTATGAAAGAAAAGAAATGTGCATTATCATACACTTCATATAATTTGATAGATGAAGAAAACAAAGGATTAGGTGAATTTATAGTTCCTACATCAGTATCACATAGTGATTTATTGAAAACAAACTCTATTGGTTGTTTAACAGTAATATATGATACAGAAATAATTGGAAAAACTTATTTTCCTGATATTATAAAAAAACAAGACTTTGCATTGTGGCTAAAGATTTTAGAAAATATAAATCAAGTAGAAGGTATAACAGAAATTCTTGCTGTATATAGAATAAGAAAAGTTTCTGTATCATCAAATAAAATTAAAAACACGATATTTATCTGGAAAATTTTCAGAGAACATGCGCATTTAAACATAATCAAAAGTATATACTACTTTTTACATTACACTGTTAACGGTTTAAAAAAATATAAAGGAAAGAAAAAATGACAAGACTACTTGATATATTACTATCAACAATAGCATTAATTGTATTAATGCCCATACTACTACCAATTATGATAATACTAAAGTTTACAGGCGAGGGCAAAGTCTTTTATCTTCAAGAGAGAGTTGGATTAAATGGGAAGAAGTTTAATATCTTAAAATTTGCTACAATGCTTGAGAATAGTCCAAGTATGAAAAATGCATACATTACTACTCATGGAGATCCAAGAGTATTACCTTTTGGTAGGTTCTTGCGAAAATCTAAGATTAATGAATTGGTACAGCTCATTAATATTTTAAAAGGTGACATAAGTGTTGTTGGTCCAAGACCACAAGTTGAAGCACATTTAGCTTTGTACCCTCAAGATAAGTTAAATGATATCTTGTCTATAAAACCTGGTTTAACAGGTATAGCTTCACTATTTTTTAGAGATGAAGAGAGTATGATATCTAAAAGTAATATGGATCCAAAAGAATTTTATAAAGCTTATATTGCTCCATATAAGGCTGATTTAGAATTATGGTACAAAGAGAGACAAAACCTATATACTTATTTTATGTTAATAGCTCTTACAGCATGGAGTGTTATCTTTTCAGATAGTAAGTTATATAGAAAGGTTTTTAAAGATTTACCAAAACCACCAAAAGAATTAATAGTAGAGGAATTGTAATGGATTTTACATTAGAACTAATAGGAAGAGATAGTGAACTTTTTGAAGATGATATAAAGAGTCATAATGAAGAGTTAAAGAGGATTGTATCTACATCAACATTTTTAGTGATAGGTGGTGCTGGTAGTATTGGTCAAGCCGTTACAAAAGAGATATTTAAACGAAATCCTTTGAAACTTCATGTAGTAGATATATCTGAAAACAACATGGTTGAACTTGTTCGAGACCTTCGTAGTTCTATTGGCTATATAGATGGAGAGTTTAAAACTTTTGCTTTAGACATAGGAAGTGTCGAATACGGTGCTTTCATAAAATCTGATGGTAACTATGACTATATTTTAAACTTATCTGCTCTTAAGCATGTGAGAAGTGAAAAAGATCCATTTACTCTTATGAGAATGATTGATACAAATATTTTCAATACCGATAAAACACTGCAACAAGCTATAGAAAATAAAACAAAAAAATACTTTTGTGTTTCTACTGATAAAGCTGCTAACCCTGTAAATATGATGGGTGCGAGTAAAAGAATCATGGAAATGTACATTATGCGAAAAAGTTTAGATATAAATGTTTCTATGGCAAGGTTTGCTAATGTCGCGTTTAGCGATGGTTCTTTGCTTCATGGTTTTAACCAGCGTATTCAAAAAAGACAGCCTATTTCTGCTCCGAGTGATATTAAGAGATACTTTGTTACTCCTAAAGAGTCTGGTGAACTTTGTTTGATGAGTTGTTTACTTGGTGAGAATAGAGATATATTTTTTCCTAAACTTAGTGAAAAACTACATCTCATCACTTTTGCAGATATTGCAGTACGATACCTTAAAAATATCGGATATGAACCATATATTTGTAAAAGTGAAGATGAAGCAAGAAATTTTTTCATTCAAAATTCAGAATTAAAAATTCAAAATTCAAAACAGTGGCCGTGTTATTTTTTCACTAGTGATACAACAGGTGAAAAAGATTTTGAAGAGTTTTTTACAGATAATGAAGTTTTAGATATGGATAGATTTGAAAATCTTGGAGTTATAAAAAATGAGGCTGACTTTAGCGAAGAGAAGTTAAATAACTTTACATTTGTTATCTCGGGAATGAAAGAAAAAAGAGAGTGGAAAAAAGAAGAGATAGTTAAACTCTTTTTCACAATGTTACCAGACTTTGGACACAAAGAGACTGGCAAATATTTAGATGGAAGGATGTAAATATAGAGGGTCAGAAATATAGAGGGTCAGAGCTTTACTTTTAACTAAAAAATAGCTACAATAAAGCAAAAAGAGTTAAAGATGGCAAGGAAAGCAAGGATAGAGAAAAATGGATTTTATCATATCGTAAATCGTGGAGTTGCAAGAAATGTAATTTTTAACGATAAGTATGATAATCTAAAGTTTTTAGAGATTCTTCAAGATGCATCGCAGGATTATGATTTTGAAATATACTCATATTGTTTGATGAATAATCACTATCACCTGCTTATGCAAATAAAAAAAGAAAACTTATCTATCATCATGCAAAAAATAAATTCAAGATATAGTATGTATTTTAATCACAAATATAAAAGAGTTGGTCCACTTTGGCAAGGTAGGTTTAAATCTTGGTATGTTTATGATGAGAGTTATCTGCAAACTTTGGTAAGATACATAGAATTTAATCCTATCAAGGCAAATATCACTAAAAAAATAGATGAGTATAAATGGACAATGAGTTCAAAAAGTGTCGCATTTTCAATGTTGAATTATGAATTGATAGATGTGGTTGATTTTAGTAAAGCATTAGACGAAAAAGAGCTTAACAAAATAGATGAGCTTTATCATGCAAAATTAGAGATAAAAGATGATAATATTATTCAAAAAGAGATGATTCCGCTTGACGATTATTTTAAAAAATACTCAAAAGAACAAGCTATATATAAAGCTATACAAGATGGATATACGGGAAGTAGTGTAGCAAAATATTTAAGTCTTTCCAATGCAGCTATATCAAAAATATTGAAAACTTATAAGCAAAAAGTTATATTGTCTAATAAGTTAAGAGATAAAGGTATATTTTGGAGTTACAGTAAAAGTATTGATTACAATGAAGTAGGAGAAAATTTAACAGTAGAATACTTGTTGAAATATGGAGATTTTGATGATATAGTTCTTGGCTTTAAACTTTTCGGTAAGAGACTTATGAAAAAAGTCTGGCAAGATAGACTCGAAAGTGATAGGCAATTTATAAAATTAAATCTCATGTTGGCGAGAGTGTTTTTTAATATGGACATTGAGAGTGATTATTTTAAGGGTGTAAAAAATGCAAGACTTGAAAAATTTAAATTGCTTGCTTCCTAAGACAAAAACTCTTTTACTTAAGATAATTGAAAACTGTGATTTTTTAGATAAGTATGTGCTAGTTGGTGATAGTGCTTTGGCTATGCACATTTGTCATAGAAAAAGTGAAGATTAGATAAAGCTTTAGATTTATGATATAATTTTAGGAATTACTTGATGTTGGCACAGATTATTGAACACTACCTTTTTTTATGCTATCTAAAGATATAGTTTGAACCTTTTTTTCGTGTATTTCTGTTGAGCATTTTTATGCAAGTTTAAGGTCGAGCATGTCATGGTTATAAACAGAGTAAAATAGCACACTATTTAGGGATGACAAGTTTGAATGCTCCCGCCTTTTATATACATTTACAACGCCAGTCAGGATAATGTTTCCTTATGAAGGCATTTAACTCTTTATCTTTTTGGCTGTATTCTTTATCTATACTGAAAGATGATTTTTTCTCTTCTTTGCTAGATATTATCATGCCTGCGCCCAAAGTGTCGTTGGTATATCTATCGATAATTATAAAGCTACCTGTTAATCTGTTTTCCTTGTATGTGTCTATCGCAATCTTCTCATCTAACTTTAAAGTAGCTTTTATGATATCGTTTAGTCCTGCTTTATCTGTTGTATATTGCTCAAAAGTATCGGCATCAATTTTATAATTGATCGAAGGAAATCTTCCTTTGAGTGAAGTTGTTGCTCTTTTTATGATGTACTGCTTATCTAAGTCCAAAGGAGTTTCACTCATCCAAACAACCATCACTTCAAGTTCGTCAGATATATTTATACTACTATCTTCTTTGACAAAAATATCCCCTCTGCATATATCTATCTCATCTTTTGTTGTGATTGTAACAGCCATGGGAGCATACGCCTCATCAGCTATCTTTTGAGTATTAACTGATGGTAAAATAATCGATTTTACTTTTGTGGTTTTTTTGGCAGGAAGTACCATAATCTGATCTCCCACTCTTATGCTTCCGCTAGATATACTTCCGCAAAATCCTCTGAAATTTGCATCTGGTCTATTGACATATTGTACTAAAAATCTAAAATCAAAATTCGCGTCTGCCCTTTTAGAAACTTTTACGCTCTGTAGTATCTGCATCAAAACATCTTTTTTATACCAAGGCATATTGAGAGATTTTTTTATAATATTGTCTCCATTTAGAGCAGATACCGGTATAAATGAAAAATTTATATCTTGATAATTTGGTAGTTTATTGATTATACCCTTATACTCTCTTTTTATATCTTCATATTGCCGCTGTGAATATTTAACTAAATCCATTTTATTTATAACCACAATTATCTCTTTAATGCCAAGCAGAGATACTATGTATGAGTGTCTTTTGGTTTGAGTCAGAACTCCTTTTTTAGCATCTATTAAAATCAGAGCCAAATCAGCGGTACTGGCTCCTGTTGCCATATTTCTTGTGTATTGTTCATGTCCTGGCGTATCTGCTATGATAAATTTTCTAATATCTGTTGAAAAATACCTATATGCTACATCTATGGTTATGCCTTGCTCTCTCTCATTTTGGAGACCATCAACAAGTAGTGCCAAGTCTATATCATCACCTGTGGTTCCGTATTTTTTACTCTCTTTTTCTATGCTTGAGAGTTGGTCCTGAAAAATCTTCTTGCTGTCATATAGCAGTCTTCCTATAAGAGTGGATTTGCCATCATCAACACTTCCACAAGTTATAAATCTTAGCATATCTTGCATCAAAAATACCCCTCTTTTTTCTTCTTTTCCATAGATGCTCCATGGTCACTGTCTATAACTCTGCCTTCTCTTTCACTAACTATGGCTGTTTGCATCTCTTTTATGATTTGAGGAAGTGTTGAAGCGGTTGAATTTATAGCTCCTGTTAGAGGATAGCATCCTAAAGTTCTAAATCTCACCATCTCGCTTTTTGCTTTTTTACGCAAATTTTCAGGCATTCTTTCGTCATCTACCAAGATTTTCGCTCCGTGGTAATCCACCACATCTCTTTTTGCAGCAAAATACAGAGGAACTATGGGTATATTTTCTTTATATATGTATTGCCATATGTCCAATTCTGTCCAGTTTGAGAGTGGGAAAACTCTTATGGATTCACCTTTTTTATGTCTGGAATTATAGATATTCCATAATTCAGGTCGCTGTTTTTTTGGATCCCATCTGTGATTTTTATCTCTAAAAGAGTAGATTCTCTCTTTTGCCCTGCTCTTCTCTTCATCTCTTCTAGCACCTCCAAAAACTGCGTCAAATTTGTAAATATCCAGCATATTTTTAAGAGCTTGCGTTTTCATAATATCTGTATGAAGTGATGAACCATGAACAAAAGGAGATATATTCATCTCTTTTCCTTTTGGATTTGTATAGACTATCAGTTTCATTTTCGTCTCTTTGGCCAATTTTTCTCTAAACTCAATCATCTCTTTAAACTTCCACATAGTATCTACATGCACAAGAGGGAAAGGTGGGCTTGCGGGATAAAATGCTTTTTGCGCCAAGTGTAGCATAACTGAGCTATCTTTACCTATACTATAGAGCATGGCAGGATTTTCAAACTCAGCTACGACTTCCCTGATTATATGTATGGACTCTGCTTCTAGTTGTTCTAAATGCGATAATCTTTTGGAAGATAAAGCAGATTGATTGATATCTAAATTGTTATTTGTTATATATTCATTTTCAACCAAATATTTCAATATCTGATAACAAGCATCTTCTATGCTAATATCAACATTTTTTATATGAATTTCTGGTTTTATCGGTTTTTCATAAGGGGAGTCTATACCTGTAAAATTTTTGATGGCACCTTTTCTAGCTTTTTTATATAATCCTTTAGGATCTCTTTGTTCACAAACTTCAAGTGGTGTATCTACGAAAACTTCTATAAACTCATCATATTTGACCAAGCTTCTTGCCATATTTCTATCACTTGTAAATGGAGATATAAATGCACTCAAGACGATATGTCCACTATCTACAAAGAGCTTTGAGACTTCTCCTACTCGCCTTATATTTTCTATGCGAGAGTTTTCGTCAAAAGCCAAATCTTTATTTAATCCATGCCTTATATTGTCACCATCAAGCAAATAAGTTGTATTTCCATTGGCGTATAGCATCTTTTCCAAAGCATCTGCTATAGTAGATTTTCCACTACTACTTAGCCCAGTAAACCATAGAATACAAGGTTTTTGCTTATATCTTTTTATACGCTTTTGTTTTGTTATGCTATGTTTGTGCCAATGTATGTTTTTATTCATCTTTGATTCATCTCTTTTTTTAAAATACTTAGAGAATTTTTTGCTTGTTCATATTTTGGATTTATCTCTATCGCTTTTTCAAAACTCTCTTTTGCTTTTATAAAATCTTTGTTTTTATAGTATAAATAGCCAAGTGAATTATAAGACTCCGGTATAGAAGCATCCTTTTGGACAACATCTAAAAGAATTTTTTCAGCCTCCTTAAATCTACCCAAATCTCCCAAAGATATAGCGATATTAAATGTCGCAGGTAGATAATCTGGCTGAATATCTAGAGCTTTTTGAAACTCTCGTATGGCTTCTTCTTTCTTATTTGCCGTATATAAATCATTTCCTTTATCGAAGTGCGGAGCTGCCATCTCTATCGTGGTTTCTGGCATCTTAACCATATCTATATCTTCTTTATGAACTACATAATTTATATGCGAAAGCTCGCTCTCTTGGTCAAAAAGTTCCATATGGGCATGAGGCAAGACATTTACGGCAAAAATCTCATCAATACCTTCTGTAAATTCTATAAATGAAACAATTTTTCCAGTTGTTATATTTACTATCCATATACCACACACTCTTTTAGCGAGTTTTGTGATAGGCAAACCACTAAAAGTCGCACTTTCTCTCACTTTTGAGACTCCTATAAAAGCCAAATCTCCCAAAAATTGTATCCCTCTAGTAAAACCCGGAACTTTAGATACTTCGACTACTTTTCTAGTAGAAAGCTCAAGATATGAGAGGGTTCCCTTGCCTGATTCTAAAAACCATAGTTTGCCTTTGTACCAACGAGGAGAGTGTGGCATACATAAGCCCTTTAGAAGAATTTTATCAGTTTTTATATCTATCAACAAACCACCGTTTGCTTTATTTTTTCTCCAGCTAAGAGGCTCATCTCCACTTCCAAGCGTTGTAACATACCTCGGCTCATCATCTCTTAGGCAAAAACCATTTAGATGACATTTATCAGTCGGCTGAAGAATGGAGATAAATTTTGGTTTCCATATCGGCTTAAAACTGCAAGAGTTATCGTTAATGCAAAGGCAAGAAAATTTTGTATTTACAAAATAGAGCTTATCCTTGGAAAGCTCCATCTCATGTATATCTATATCCCCTGTAAAATGTATATTTACAGGCATATAACATGCATCATACGACTCTTTTTTATAAGCATCTTTGAAGTTGTGAAATTGCCATATACCGTGCCCCAAACCAGCCCACAGTTTTCCATCTTTGAAGCACATTCCCATAGGTCTTGGAAAGTTTTTGTATCTTATATCTAGAGTGTTTTGGTATTGACCTATGAGCATCAGTTTGCCTGATTGGTAGGTACTCATAACTATGGTGCTTTTTAGCTGTTTTAAAATCTCGACCAAATTAACTGAATAGTTAAAATTTATATTTTTCTTTTCCATCTAAATCCTTCAAAATCATTTTCCATTTACTCTCCCAACAACAGTGGTGGTTAAAATCTTTAAAAATCTTAAATGATACATGGCTTTTGTCTTTAAAGTTCTTCAAATATGACTTAAAAACTGATTTTGGGACTATATCATCTTTTCCACCGAGAAGATGAACTTGATTTATCTTGCTCAATTTTTTTGCAAAATTAGCAGGATTCAATGATCCTTTCAATGGAGTGATATGGTGCTCTTTTGTCCACTCTTTTATATCAAGATTCCCGCCAATTGTGACAAAAACAGATACATCATCTCTTTTAGCCGCCAACAATGCTGCAACTGCTCCACCTCCCGAGTAACCAAAAAGCCTAAAAGATGAAATCTTTGAAGCACTTTTTATTTTATCTAATGCTTCATTAAAGCTTTCTATTACGGTAGTTGAAAACCTACTTGTGCTCCAGTACTTTTCTCTACATGTAGAGCTTTTGACATACTGGCAAGGGCGAGCAAGATAGAGTTTACACCTATGAAAATCTTGTAAAAAAAGCTTGAGCCCAAGAGGGTTTATCGGTGTGGGATTTGGTGAAATAGTATCTCTTGTGATCCAAGGTAGCCCATCTCCTTCTATATATAGATCTAAAATTTTACCTCTACATGTAGAGAGATTTTTGTGAATACTCAACAGATTGAACTCTTTTGTTACTATCGTCTCTTTTGTGAGATTTTTATCTTTTATGAGATTTTGAAGCGTAGATATCCTTTCATTTACCGTAGGTACGACATAGCCGCACCCACTGATAAATGATATACTTAGTAGTAGTAAAAGACTCTTGTACATGTAGAGCTTAGAATCTCCATCTAAACTTTGCTTGTATAGAGTGATTTATAAAGTCACTTCCTCTTCCGTTTAGGCTGTATTTTAGATTAAGAACCAGGTTTTTCTTTAACTCTCTTGATATACCCAATCCTAAACCATAACTTAGAGCACTGTTTTTGATACCGCTTGTGCTAAAGATAACTCCCGGAGTTCCTTGATAGTAGGCATCTACACTTTGTGCGTCATTGTTAAAATCATAATCAAGTGCTAAATTTGAGATAAACTTTGTTTTATCGTTGATTTTGTACTTAATATTTGCTGCAAGGCCAAGTAAAACTTGTGTCGTACTAACGCTATCAACACTCAAATTATATGCACCTGCTCCACTCTCTGTGTATGACGGAGATTTAAAATACCTAAGTGCTCCTTTTATGGCAGGAGTTACAATTAGTTTGTCATTTATATCATAATCTCTTGTGACTTTCACCTGAGCGTAGTAACTCTGAGATGTATAGTCTGCTTTTGCTGTTTGGTTATTTTGTGATACATATCTTTTTGCATTATTCTTTTGAACTCCTGCTCCTGCTTGATAAAAGAGCATGGTTTTATCATCTGCTATAGGGTTACTTCCATATGCTATGAGATTAAATACATCTAAAGAGTTTGATTGGATGATATCGTTTATATCCAAATTTGTATTGGAGTAGAAAAATGCAAGACCTGCTCTTTTTCCCTCTTTATACTCTCCATCAATTCCCATACCAAATCCATAAGTATGTGCATCGAAACCATTTATGCCATCTTTATTATCTTGTTTAGTATACATACCAAATGGCTTAAACCACATATGCCTGTCTTTGAAAGCTATATCTCCTGAACCAAGACCTCTCATGTCACTTTGTCTAGCTTGGATGACCGTGTTTAGGATGTTTAGTGTTTCTGCTCCTATAGTAGGGGTAGAGACTGCTGTCATAGGGCTATCTTTTGGTGCTATGGTTGTTGATTCTACTGCTTTGAGACTCAGTGTTGTATTTGAGTCATTCATAAAGGCTTCAAAGTCTAAGACTGGAGAGTCGTCTGTTATGTTTAGTTTGGTAGTGTTTGCATCTACTACTCCACCCTTATATGCCGCTACTATCACATTGTTTATTGTTCCATTTTGGTCTAAAAATGTTTTAGTTGTTGCAGTGCTATCAGACATGACATTTACATTGATAGTACTTCCGTCTGCTAAGGTGGCGCTGCCTGCACGAACTGTTGGATTTGTAGCTGATACGGTGCCATTTGTATCTGTTAGGTGTGCGTCTATGCTTAGGGTTCCTGTTGATGTTTGGTTGAAGGTTCCGACGCTTATAATCGAAGCGCCATCAAACCTATCTGAATTGTGTAGATTTATAGTGCCGGAGTTTACTAAAGTTGAAGTTGGAGCATATATTGCACTTGTGTTTATTATTCCTTGGTTTTGGATTAGGATTGTGGAAGCACCATCGCCATCAGTCCTAATTGCAGTACTTGCGGTTATGGTTCCAGAGGTGGTGTTTGTTATAGTTGTATTAATATCACTATGAGCATATATGCCCGTGTTATAACCTGAAGCACCGTCAACTGTTATAGTGCCAGAATTTGTGATGTTGCTTTCCCACCCATATATTCCAAAATTATAATTATGATTACCTGTTGAATTTACGGTTATAGTGCCAGAATTTGTGATGTCTTGATGCATTCCAACAATACCTGCACCTAGCGTTCCATTAGAATCAACTGTTATTGTGCCAGAGTTTACTATTTTGCCAAAACTATTTTTACTTAATATACCGGCCAGCCAGCCAGAGCTGCTGCTTACTGTTATAGTTCCTGTATTGGTTATATTAATATCATTACCATATGTCCATATACCGCTTGTCCCGTCTGGTGTTCCAGTAGAATTCACATCAATATGCCCTTTATTTATGATGTTAGCTCCAGCTTCCTTTTGTTGTATACCAGCAACATAATCTGTACTATTAGAATCCACTGTTATGTGGCCTAAATTTAAAATAGTTCCATTACTATAAGAGTTAACTGCTACAGATGTATCTGACTCATAAGATAGTTTAATACTTCCACTTGATGTTACATTTAAGTTGCCACTACAATTTAAAGTAACTCCTGTTGTATTGGGACTATTTATTTCAATATCACCTGAACAACTTGCATATGCACCGCTCGAGAGCAGTGATGCCACTACGCAACTCAGCAAAACTCGATTTTGAAATTTCATAAACATCTCCTTTTGAATATATTTTCATTTAGTATATCACAAACAGATTATAAATTAAATTACAGTTAATTATAAGGGCATATAATTGTACTGTTTTGCTTAAGTAGGCTCTAATATGTTACCAAATTACACTTATAGTCTTTTTGCTATCATCTGTTTGATTGCTTCTGCTATCAAATCTGCCTTTTTATTAAGAGTAGACTCATTTGGTAAACCTTTTGGCTTTATGAGAACATTCATGCTTGCATTTACTTCAAATATGAGCATATTGAAGTTTTTATCCGCAAAGCAATCTATACCAAAATAATCCAATCCAATCTTTTGATGTATCTCTGTAATTTGTTTTTTGATGTAAGGTTTCAAATCATCATCAAAAGAATCAAGTAATTTTTTCTCTTTTTCAATATATATCTTATTTTGACGCATAAATTCTCTTGAATTTGTCGAATGTATCAGCCAGGAATCATTAAATAACACATGCCTGATAAAAACCTCTCCGTCGATTACTATCAGCCTAAACTTTCTATATATACCATCTTGCTTGTAATCTACATATTGGGTGAGATAATATTCTCTGCCATCAAGTGCGAAAGGATAGAAATCCTCTTGTTTATTCAGATTGTTTATAAGGATGGTGCTGATTCCACCGTGATCACCAGCCTGCCTAAAAATCACAGGAAATTTAAAATCTTCACTATGTATTTTTTTATATATATCAGCAGGAGTTCTAGGGGTGATTTTGATTGTTTTTGGAGTATATACTTTGTTTATTCCTTGTAGGAGTAGATATATATTTTCTCTTCTTGTATTTTCTATATTTTGTGGTAAATTAAAAAATTTTACTTTAGACTTAAGCTGATTTAGTATATTTTTCATCTTTGCAAGTGTTGTTTTGTGTGTATCTGCATCGGATATCTGATTAAAAATCGTATCTATATTGTCTATGTTTATCTTTTGTTCTTGATTTGCATCTAAAAGTAAAAATGATTTATCAAAAGGCGTATCATCTAGTTGTGAAAAGATATTTGAGCTTCCTGTTGTAATGATACTAAAATTACCATCTTCTTGCACATTTGCTAGCTTTACCACATGATTATCCGGCACACCATCTATAAACAAAACAGATTTTTTACTCATAGATTACTCCTATGGAAATTTTTAAACCACACAAGATTGTCCGTATCTATGTTTATGTAGCATAAATCTTTCAAATTTAAGTTCAAATCAGGATGTTCTCCTTTTTTAAAATTTGGTGAGCGAAAAATAGCATATAAATCTACTATATCTTTCGTGGCTTTAAGCATACCTTCGCCTCCTTCTATCATGATATTTTTATACTTTTTCAAAATTTCAAAGTTGTCTGCTATATGCACTTTTCTGTTTTTTATAGCAAAAAGTGGTATATCTTTTTTGAAATCATCTCTTCTTGAATATATCAAGATATCTGGTGCTTTGCCGCCACACAACCTAGCATCTAGTGTCGGCCTATCGATTCTTACTGTGTTGCCACCGATTACGAGCAAATCACACCTGTCTCTAAATCTATGCACAAGTTCTCTTGAAGCTTGGCTTGTGATTATGCCACCGTCTATCACTCCATTTAAACTCATGGCCAATTTAAAAAAGACAAAGTTATCTTTTTGCCAATTTAAAAACGGCAACAGCAAATCTTCACACTCTTTACTCTCTTTTAAAACCTCTACTTCTATACCACTTTCCCTTAGGTATTTCTCGCCGCCACTTGCTACTTGATTGCTATCAAGCTTTCCTATGACAACCCGCTTAAAACCCAACTCTTTTATAAGGTGCGAGCAAGGGGGTGTTTTACCATAGTGGTTACAAGGCTCAAGTGTTACATGTAGAGTATAATTTTGAAATAAATTGTTGTGGTTTTGCATAAGATATTTGTGTATATCACTTGAATTTTTTATGTCTCTTGGTGATGTATCATTTGTGAGTTTTATATAGGCATCTTTGATGACTTCAACTTCAGCGTGTGGAGAACCAGCTTTTGTATGGGCTTTGCATGAGAGTATGGCGCCAAAATCATCGCTTATGAGTGCACCTACTGCGGGATTTGGATAGGTAAGCCCTTGATATTTCCAAGCCTCTTTTACAGCCAAGTTCATCAAGGAATTATCTTTTACCATTTGTAGTAGGTTCTTGCCTTGTCTATATCTTCAAGATCTATCTTGGTGTGTTCACCATCTTCTTCGATAACTTCTAAAATTTTGCCATCAAAGGAGTTTAGTTTCCCTATAATTTTATCCGTATTGATGAGTTTTATTTTTATGTTTTCGCCTATACTGCCTCTAAAATGCTCGTCTTTTTTAAGAGGTCTTTCTATTCCAGGAGAGCTCACTTCAAGTGTATAGGCTCCATTTAGAGGAGGCTCCATATCTAATATAGGTGAAATTATACGAGAAATCTTAGCACACATGTCAAGTGTAACGCCATCTTTGGCAGTTATATAGATTCTAAATATTTTATTGCTGTTTTCACTTACGATTTCACTATCATAGTATAGTGCACCATTGTCTTCTATGATTTTTTTAATCATTTTCATTTTTATTTAACTCTTTCTCTATCGTTTCAAACAGTTTATCCATTTTATTTATCTCCTTCAAACTAGTATCAAATTTGAAATGAAAATTTGGACAGCGAAACCATCCTTCGGCTTCTAAACAGTAGTTTTGTAGATGTCTATTTACTTTTCTTAGGTGCGTCAAAACATACATTTTTTCATCTTCATCTAACATCATCTCATCAAGATAAACCTCTGCATCGTATTTGCCTCTACTGCAATTTACATCTACAACACACAAACCTTGTAGTATCGGGTCATTTAAAGTTGCAAGAGCTTCTGGCAAAAGCTCTCTTAAAACGCTCTCAGTTCTTTGAATCTTTATACTTTTCATTTTAATGTCCCCTTTTTACGGAAGTAAATTCCGCAAAAATTCCTCGCCACTGTTGCACGAGCTGATGCTCTGTATGACTTTGTCATATCTCTAAAGCGTAGCTTTCTCTTCTACTTCTTTAAAGCTCTCTATAAAATCGCCTACTTTTATATCATGATATCCTTCAATGCCTATGCCGCACTCGTATCCTTTAGCAACCTCTTTTACATCATCTTTAAATCTCTTCAGTGAAGATACTGTACTTTCATATATGATGACGCCTTCTCTGATTAGTCTGACTTTAACACCTCTGTTAATAGCACCATCAGTGACTATACAACCTGCTATCGCCCCTAATCTAGGAACCATAAAGACTTCTCTCACCTGTGCTTGACCTATATTTTCTTCCCTTATAACAGGACTTAACATACCTGCGATCAAATCTTTAACATCATCTATCAAATCATATATAACATTATATGTTTTTATCTCTACGCCACTACTTTTTGCTTTATCTTTAACACTTCCTGTCGGTCTGACATTAAAGCCCAAGATGATGCAGTTTTCACTTGCACTAGCAAGTGCCACATCATTTTCTGTTATACCACCGACACCGGAGCTGATTATGTCTATCTTTGTTTCATCTGTTTTTATCTTTTCCAATGAGCCTTTTATAGCTTCAAGTGAACCGCCAACATCTGCTTTGATTATGACTGGCAAACTCTTAAGAGCACCCTCTGCTATCATTGAGCTTAAATCATCTATAGTAACTTTTGTAGATTTTGATAGCTCTCTTTGCCTTAGATATTCTGCTCGTTTTTTTGCATACTCTTTCGCTATCCTATCGCTAGCAACTTTTATCAATTTATCTCCAGCTTGCGGAACTGAACTTAGACCTATAAGCACTACGGGTTCACCTGGTTTTGCCTCTTTTATTCTATTGCCTTCATCGTCCATCAAAGCCTTTATTTTACCGTGTGCTATACCGGCAACAACAGTATCACCTACTCTTAAAGTTCCATTTTGAACAACAACCGTGGAAACTGTTCCTCTTCCTTTCTCAACCGAACTCTCTATGACCGTTGCTTTTGCATCTTTATTTGGATTTGCTTTAAGCTCCAAAAGTTCAGCTTGCAACAATAAAACTTCCAATAAGTCATCTATCCCTTCACCTGTTTTCGCACTTATATGAACAAATTCGTATTCACCGCCCCAATCAACTGGAGTTATACCTATTTCAGCTAATTGAGATTTGACCAAGTCCGGATTTGCACCCTCTTTATCCATCTTATTGACTGCAATCACTATAGGAACACCTGCTGCTTTAGAGTGCTCTATGGCCTCTTTTGTTTGAGGCATCACGCCATCATCTGCAGCTACAACAACGATAACTATATCGGTGACTTGCGCACCTCGAGATCTCATCTCTGTAAAAGCTTCGTGACCCGGTGTATCTATAAAAGTAACATTCTTTTGATTTTTATTTACCATATAAGCACCAACATGCTGGGTGATTCCTCCAGCCTCTCCTGTTGCTACTTTTGAGTTTCTTATATAATCCAAAAGTGAAGTTTTACCGTGATCAACATGCCCCATGATAGTAACCACAGGAGTTCTTTCTACAGCATCTTCATCTGTTTCATCTTCGTATTGTTTCACATAATCAAACTCTTCTTGTTCGTCAATCGTAGTTACTTCCAAATCAAAAGAATCAGCCAAAATTTCTATAGCATCTTTGTCTAAAAAATCATTTTTAGTAACCATAACTCCTAAAGTAAAAAGCTCTTTTATCACTTCTCCTAAAGGCTTGTTTATCTTTTCAGCAAATTCATACACTCTGATATCTTCAGGGATCTCGATAGAGCTTACTATCAAGGAATCTTTATCTTCGACTTTTCTTCTTCTTCGTCTTTTTGTCTGTCTTTTAATACCGTGATTTAAAAAATTGGATTTTTTTGTACTCTTCATTCTTGAAGGATCTATCTTCTTGCGTGGCTCTTCTTTGACCTCGGGTTTTACACTAAAATCAGGTAGTATAACCATCTCTTCTTCTAATTCGGCACCAATATCTCTCATCTGAACATCAAGCTCGATACTTACTTTTTGGGTTTGAGATCCCTTCAAAGCCGTTCTTTTGCTCTTTTTCTTCTTTTTAGATGAATCTGAGGAACCAAATACTGATTCTAGAGTTGGACTTCTTTTAATATTCTTATATGAAGACCTCAGAGCTGATTTTACATCATCATTGCTAAACACGGAGGTATTTTCTACCTTTGGCTCTACTCTTCTTCTTTTCTTCTTTACTATCACCAAACCTCTTCTTTTTCTCACATTTGCTGAAAGCGAAACTTTTTCTTCGACTTTTGGCTCAATCTTTGGCTCAATCTTTGGCTCTTTTACTTCAGTAGTAGATTTTACTTCTATTTTTTGAGGTTTTTCAATTTCTTTCTCTTGAGCTTTTATTTTTGGTGCGTGTTTTGACTTTTCTTCTGTTTTGGTTACAGGTTTTATCGTATTTTCTTGTGTAGTATCTTGTTTTGGCTCTTCTAGTTTGATATCTTTTGGAGACACCTTTTTGGGCTTATCATCTTTTTTGATCTTTTCTGCCTCAGGTTCTTTTTTTATTTTTTCTTTTTTTGCTTCTGTCTTTTTCTTTTTGTCTTTTTCTTTGGGCTTCTCTTTGAGCTCCTCTTGCACCTCTGTTTTTCTCTTTTTGGAAGGGATGACTTTTTCACCGGTCAAGATAAAATTTGCAAGACATTCTGCCTCTTCTAATGTGACACCGCTTGATGGTGCCTTAACTTCAAATCCCATCTCTATCGCTTTTGCGACTGTTTCTTTACTGGTTATTCCTAACTCTTTTGCTATTTCGTGTATGCGAACCTTATCCATCCGTGCCTAACTCCTTCACTGTTTTGCCAACTCTTCGATATTTATTTGTTTTATTTTAAATTTGCCATTTAAGATTTTTACCAATCTTTTTCTCTCTTGTTTTATGCACTGCGTACAGATATAGAAGCTTCTTCCAGTCTTAGTATAGCTAACCAATTTTCTATCTTTTTCTTGGAAACGATATAAATCTTTTTGGGGAAATCTTCCTCTGCATACAACGCACATGCGCGTAGTTATTTTAAAATCAGTAATTATAGCAGAATTTAACGGTTTTTCCAACATTTACTCTTATTTTTCTATTATATAGCCAACATTATCAAAATCATATATTTCAACTCTGAAATTTAGAAATTTTTTCCTGAGGGCTTCTTCTATTTTTTTCATATTTTTTTCACCACAAAGTGTAAAAAATGAGGATCCACTTCCCGAAAGTGTACTCATAAATGCCCCATTTTTTAAGGCAATTTTCTGTACCTCTTGTAGCTCTGGCATAGCTATCATTCTTCTGTCTTGATGGATACAATCTTTTGAAGCAACTCTAAGCATCTCCCAATTTTCGCTAAAAAATGCTGAACTTAACAAAGATGCTCTAGAGATATTATATACCGTATTTTGCATTGTAAAATTCTTCGGCAATTTGGATCTTGAATAAGATGTTGACATTGATTTGTCAGGTATAACCATGATAGCTTTTATACTTTGCGGTAACTCTTTTTTCAACGAATAAACTCTGCTATCTTCAACTACTGAACTTACAAATCCTCCATATACAGCCGGGGCTATATTGTCAGGATGAGGCTCATATACAAGAGCTTTATTTAATACGGTTTGCTTGTTAGCTTTTATATCTGCCATCTCATAAGCACTTGCTATTGCACTCACTATGACAGCTGAACTACTTCCTAAACCTCTTGCAAATGGAATGCTGTTAAAAAATTCAAATCTAAATGTACCTTTTTGTCCGGCCAATTCTTGGTAAATATCATTAAAGATAGATACAAAAAGGTTGTTTTTTTTCAACCTAACATTTTCACTGCCTTCTCCTTTTATAGATATACTATGATAAGAGGAGTGTTTTATAGAGACTCTGTTATATAACGCTATCGCTAATCCTAGCGAATCAAATCCAGGTCCGAGATTTGCACTAGTTGCCGGTATTTTAATAGAAAAATTCATGGTCTTATCCTTTTAGACGGCAGGCAGAATGTAGAGTGGCTCACAATCTTTTGAAAAAATATCTCTATTTAACAGTTGTGGTAACTCAAAACTCTGCTGTATCTCTGTACTTATGATTTTCGTCTCTATTTTATCATCTTTCTTTACAAAATATACTTTTTTCAAAGCTCGTATCGGTCTGTTTTGATTAAATGCGAATCCATCAATCCCAAGCAAATCAACGCCAAGACTTATGCTTAGAGTACGCAAAAATATATATGACACTTTTATAGCCATAAAACTGCCCGGACCATTTGCAAAAAAAAGCGATTTTATCTCATATCTTTGTAGAATTTCATAAAACAGTATTGGTAGTACTTCACTAGTCTGCTCGGTTTTGCAATACTCTTTTATGATTTTTGAATCTTTATATATACCTATTTTTATAGGCGATGACAAGGATATAACCAAGACATCTACATCTTTTACATGCTCTATGCCAAAACCTTTTCTAACTCTTCAAAGCTCTCTTTGGAAAGTGTTTTAATTTCATAATTTTTTGGATCTTTTAATATCTCTTTTGTTAATTTGTGGTTAAGATTGTGACTTCCCGCAAAGGATTTATAATCACCAATAACAGTAGCCCCCAAAAGTGATAAATCACCGATAGCATCTAAGATTTTATGCCTTACAAACTCATCTTTAAACCTTAAACCCTCAGGATTTAGTATTTTATGGTCATCTAAAACAACTGCATTTTCAAGCGAACCACCAAGTGCAAGGCCTCTACTTCTTAGATACTGAACATCTTTCAAAAAACCAAAAGTTCTAGCCCTAGAGATCTCTTCTAAAAAACTCTTTTTACTATGCTCAAACTTATACTCTTGTCTTGCGATAACAGGATGAGCAAAATCTATAGTAAAATCATAAGTCGGCTTCAATGAAGGCATCACTTTGGCAAATTTTTGTCCATCAGTCACCTCAACCTCTCTTTTTATGATAAGAAAGTTTTTATTTTCATCCAATACTCTCTTTCCTGCTTCATCCAAGAGCATACAAAAACTTGCACTACTTCCATCCATAACCGGCACTTCCGCACCATCAACGACTATCCTCATATTGTCAATTCCATATGAATAGACTGCTGAGAGAAGATGCTCGATAGTGGATATATAGTACTCTTTATTTCCTATCACTGTTGCCATTTGAGTATTTACTACATTTTCAGGCGATGCCTTGATACTCATACCAACATCACTTCTATAAAAAACAATGCCGCTGTTTGACTCCATAGGCTCAAGTGCTATCTTTATAGGCTCACCTTTATGAAGTCCAATACCAATACTTTCGACTCTATCTCTTATCGTAGTCTGTTTGATAACTCATCCTTAAAATCTTTTTCCAATGAAAGCAAAAATAATTCCCTATCTTTTATTTATCATCTTTTTAGATGTCTTGAGAATGTTAAATATATTTGTTTTCATCCATGATTTGTCCATCCATTCTGCAGGTCTGACCTCGATACCTTGAACTAAAACACCAAAATGAAGATGATCTCCCAAAGCTAATCCTGTTGAGCCTGTATTTGCTATGACTTGACCGGCCTTGACCTTATCTCCCTTGTTGACTAAAAAATTTGAGCAATGACCATATAGCGTATATAGACCAAGGCCATGAGAAATGATAAGGTTATTTCCATATATACCATTTTGGTCGGCAAATACGACAGTACCGCTGTTTTGTGTTTTGATTTTTGCACCGGCGATACTCGCTAAATCAATCCCTAAATGCCAAGCTTCACTGATTTGTTTTCCATTGTAGCTATAAAATCTATGATCTCCAAAACTAGCAACTGCTTCTGCATTTCTCAAAGGATAAAACCTCTTTTGAAAAAAACCATTAATCATATTTTTCTCTGTCGGAGTTGTATATTTTTCTATTATTTTTTCATTTATATTTCTTAGAGTTTCATTTACATATTTAAACTTCTTGATATTTGATGCTTTGCTCAATTCCGGTCTGTATTCTGCTACAAGATCACTTATCTTGCCATTTAAGAAATTATCTGTCAGAGAAATTTTTGAAATTCTATATCTTTTATCTACATAAAATAGTCTCACAGGCACTTTTGTTATATTGCCTGCATCATCGGTTGCCACTATCGTAGCTCTAAATTTTTTCTGCTCTACCGGCCAAGCAAGCAATGAAACAAAATAGTCTTGCTTGTAAAATGGTGTCGGATAAAACCTTTTGCCAAAATTTGTCTGGATATAGAGTTCTTTAAGATTTGCATCTTTTGCCTTAAAAACAACAGTTGCGACCCCGCCTTTTATGATTTTATATGAATTGTTTATGATAAAAAGCTCTGGCCTTCTTCTATCTATTTTTACAGTTACGGTTTTCTTCGCAGTGTTCCCTGAAAAGAAATTCCACTTGCTGCTGTCTGTTACGCTAATATGCAGTTGAAATATCTTTTTTGTGCTAATAAAACCCGTCTTTGGAAACTTTATATCTATAGTTTGATTTTTTTGGATTTTTGTATATAATTTTTTCATCAGCTCTATACTATTTTTTCCATCACTGAGTGTAATTCTGACAAATTTTATACCACTGTCATCGCTAAGATTTACTTTCAAAGGAGTTATTAAATTCCAATCAATCTTACTTTTTATACCAATCTTGGGCATATTTCTCTCAAACATTGGAGATGTATATAAAAATCCAAAAGCTGCTATGATTAAAATCAAAATGATGGAAATAACAATCCCTGATGAGCCTCTTCTTTGTCTAGTCTTAAAATTCTTCATACTAATACCTCTGCTTTATGAAAGTAAATTCCATAAAAATTCCTCGCGACTGAAGCACGAACTATCATTCCGTATAATTTCATATCAAATAATCCTTTTTATCTTTTGCAAAACAGTATTTTTGAGTTTTTCAAAATCATCATCAGCCACTTCAAAACCAGCTGAGTTTTTATGACCACCACCACCAAAATCTTTGGCAACAATAGATACATCTTTTTCATCTTGGCTTCTAAGCGAAATCTTAAAGCCCCCGTTTTTTTCCTCTAGTATCATAATTGAAACTTTTACCGTTATTATATCACGAAGTACATTTACTATATTTTTCGTATCATATCTTTTTGCCCCCGTATAAGTCAAAACATCTCTGTTTATCCCTATAAATGCAACTTTTGCATCAAAATACAGATCAAAATTTTCTAGTACATAACCTAACAATCTAGTTTTTGCAAGAGACACTCTGCTTTTTAAAAGAGTTGCAATCTCTTTTGCATCAACACCATAGCTAACCAATTTTGAAACACATTTAAAAGTTTTCTCACTCAAATTAGAGTATGAAAAAAAACCTGTATCTTCTACAATACTCACATATAGACAAACAGCACAATCTCTTGAGATTTTAAGACCATTTTGTTCTAAAAATTCATAAACAACCACGCCTGCACTTGCACTTGTTTTGTCCACAAGATTTATATCTCCAAACATTTGATTTGAAGAGTGGTGATCTATATTTATGATTTTATAATCACCTTTTTGTATTTTCAATCTCTCAAAACTCCCGCAATCACAGCTTATCACCAAATCATAAAAACCGGGCAGTCTATCTTTTATCTTTTGAATATTCGGCAAGAAATTATATATGTGAGGTAACTCTTTTGTAGCATTATAAAGAGATACTTTTTTATTCTGCCTTTTTAGTGCATCATACAGCGCCAAAACAGATCCTATAGTATCTCCATCAGGATTTACATGTGAAACCAACACTATATGTCTAGCATCACTTATAACTTCCCAAGCTTTTTTATACATAAATGTTATCACCTTATCAAAAGAGGAAATTGTACTAAAATTTTCATAAAAATTTCATTATGAAACCACTAAAAGCAATCTCATAATCTTTTTGTTTTTGAACTTTTATAAACAAATGCCAACACTTCGGCAACCGCTTTATAAAGATTATCGGGGATTATATCGTTTATATCACATTTTTTATACAACTCCCTAGCCAATGGTGGATTTTCTATGATCTGAATATCGTGAAGCCTAGCAATCTCTTTTATCTTCAAAGCGAGATGGTTCATACCTTTTGCCAAAACTATCGGGGCATTGTCTTTTTCTTTGTCATACCTTAGCGCCACTGCAAAATGGGTAGGGTTTGTGATAACTACATCGGCATCGGGAATCTCTTGCATCATCCTTTTTTTAGTCATCTCCATCTGTATTTTTCTTATTCTAGCTTTTATCTGAGGGTCGCCTTCCATCTGTTTAAATTCATCTTTTATCTCTTGCTTGCTCATTCTTAAGTCTTTAAAATAGTTATATCTAACAAAAAACAGATCAAAAAGAGCCAAAAAGAAAAACAGTAACAACATAGCCGACCCTAGGATGAGTGCTTTTTCTCTTAGCCACGAGAGTTGGTCAAAGATAGAGAGATAGACAACACTAGGCATCTCTTGGGAAAATTTATACAAGAAATTGTAAGCAATCAAAAGCACTAAAGCAACTTTTAAAATAACTTTTATTGTTTCGACTAGTTTTTTAACAGAAAGTAGATTTTTCATACCCTTTATCGGGTCAAGTTTCGTAATATCGGGCGTAAGAGGTTTTGAACTAAAAACAAAGCCAAACTGCAAAAATCCCGCCAATAACCCGGATATCGCCACAGCTACAGCTAAAGGCATCACAACCAATATGACTTCTTTGAAGGTAACGACGGAGATCTCTAAAATCATATTTTTTGTGAACTCTACCCCCATAAATGATTGATAATAGTGGTACAGTTCTACCAAATGTCTTTGCATAAAAGGAAAAAGAGCCAAAAATGTAAAAATTCCCACTACTAAAGTTATAAAGCTGCTGCTGTCCTGACTTTTGGGAACATTTCCATCTTTTCTCGCATCTTCAATCTTTTTGGAGGTGGGCTCTTCCGTTTTTTCTTGATCGTCAGCCATGCACTCTTAGGACTCTTAAACCATCTTCATAGACAGATCTAGCCAAGTAGCTTGATGTATCAAACTTCCACTACTGATGGCATCCACACCCGTATCTATATACTCTCTTATATTTTCTTTAGTTACATTACCGCTTGCTTCTATCAAAATATACGGAAAATTTATGTTTTTATACTCGACTACTTCTTTGATATCTTCTGTGCTCATATTGTCACACATAATCATATCGCATCCACAATTCATGGCATATTTAGCAAACTCTATATCTTCACACTCTATCTCAATCTTGGATGTATAAGGAAGTTTAAAACGAGCCTTTGTCAAAAAATCTTCCAAATTTTCTATGGTTTTTATATGTGTATCTTTAAGCATCAAACAGTCATCAAGTCCCATTCTATGGTTATTTCCACCCCCACATCTAACTGCATATTTTTCAAATATTCTAAGATGTGGTCTAGTCTTTCTTGTATCTAGCAATTTAACCGTTGAACCATTTATTATACTCTCATATGAGTATGTATTTGTCGCTATGCCACTTGCGTGTTGCAAAAGATTTAAGATAGTTCTTTCGCACATCAAAAGTTTTTTTGATTTTCCTTTTAGTGTTGCTATCACAGCACCAGGTTCTATCGGCTTTCCATCTTTAATATGAAATTTTATATCAATATTTTCAATTCTACAAAGCGCCTTTGCATAAACAGCGCCTGCCAAGATACCGCTATCTTTTGAGATAATCTTTGCGACTGCTTTTTCATTGCTCCCAACCAAATAGAACAAATCACCTCTGCCGACATCTTCTTGAAGAGCAACTTTTACAAATTTTTTTATCATTTAACTGTCCCCTTTTATTTGGGCAAAGCCCAAGTAAAATTCCTCGCGACTGAAGCTACTGCTGTCGCAGAGAAATTGCATATTGACCTCGCATACTTTTTTTCGATCTGCAAATTCATTTAACTGTCCCCTTTTATTTGGGCAAAGCCCAAGTAAAATTCCTCGCGACTGAAGCTACTGCTGTCGCAGAGAAATTATACCAAATTAAGCCACAACTAACTCTCGCTTTAATACAACTATGCTGTGCTAAAACAAAAATACGACTCGTATTTGCCTGCCTTAAAGCCTACTAATAATGTGATATAGTGCATAAGGGCGGTTATAATTTGCTCTACATGTAGAGGCTATATCTCAAACATTCTATTTAGTGCCTCATACGAGTATTTTCTCACATCTTCGCTGATGGTTATCTCATTTTCAAATCTTTTATCTTGTATTGATAATAGTGTGGCATATAAATCTTCTAGCGTTGTTTCATTCATGGTTGGACACTCAGGTTTTGTCGAAGAGAGGATAAATGTATTTTTCTCTCTTAATCTATTTACCATGTTAAATTCTGTTCCTACCGCTATTTTTTGCTCCAAGGGCAACTCTTTTATAAATTTAATTATTTGTGAGGTTGAACCTACAAAGTCTGATTTTGCACACACTTCCGGTTTGCACTCAGGATGAGTTATAATCAAAATATCCGGATACTTTTGCTTGTAGAACTCTATATCTTCAATTTCAAAGAGTTGGTGGACTGAACAAAATCCATTATAACAGATGATGTCTACACCGTTTGGGTCAATTCCATCACCGAGCACACATGATTTGAGTCCCATATCTATGGCGATATTTTGACCCAAACATCTATCTGGAACAAAAAGTATTTTTTTGCCACTTTGAAGAGCTTTGGTGATAATTTTCTTGGCATTTGAACTTGTACACACATATCCGCCCATCTCTCCGACTCTTGCTTTTACCTCAGCAGAAGAGTTTATATAAGTAACTGGCATAATTTTTTCTTTTGCTATACCTGTTTTTTCCAAAATTTTTATATTTTGATCAAAATAATCAACATCAATCATCTTAGCCATCGCACAACAAGCAATTTTAGGCATAAAAACCCTCTTGTTCGGGGCTAGTATCTTCACGCTCTGCCCCATAAAACCTACTCCACAAAATATAAGATTTGGCTTATCATCTTTTGCTGCCCACTTTGCTAACTCTAGTGAATCTCCTGTAAAATCCGCCATATCAAACACTTCATCTTTTTGGTAAAAATGGGCCACTATGCTAACATCAAGCTCGTGCCTCAATCTATTTATCTCTGATTTTAACTCTTCATTGTTCAAAGTATAATCCTTAATTCGCAAATAACTCTTGCTAACTGACCTTACGCACCATAAAAAATTATGCAAGAGACCTAATTATAGCAAAAGCAAAGTTAAATTAAATTTTTGATAGAATTTCAAAATTAGATTTAAAGATAACTATATTCAAAATAAAGGACAAAAGTGGATTTTTTATTAAATACAAATGTACAATTTTACATCATAGCTTACTTAGTCGGCGGTATCCCATTTGGCTTGATTTTAGCTAAATATTTTGCAAAAGTAGACATAACAGAAGCTGGAAGTGGGAGTATAGGGGCAACAAATGTTTTGAGAGTTTTAAAAGAAGAGAACCCAAAACTCGCAAAAAAGATTGCTATAGCCACATTGGCTTGTGATGTCTTAAAAGGTATTCTAGTTCTAAGTATCGCAAAATTTATAGGACTTAGTGTAGAAACTCTTTGGGCTATTGCAATTCTAAGCGTTGTTGGACACTGCTATAGTCCATATCTCAAGTTTGAAGGCGGAAAAGGTGTTGCTACCGGTATGGGAGTATTTTTTTTCATGCTTCCTATTGAAACGATACTTGCTTTGGTAGTCTGGGCTATCGCCGTAAAAATAAGCAAAGTCTCCTCTGTTTCATCTCTTTTAGCATTGTTAACTTTGGTATTTTCTTCATTTGTTATACACCCAAGCATATCTGTAATCCAAACACATGCGCCAATCTTAATTATCGGATTTATCATTTTATACAAGCATATCCCCAATATAATGAGGCTATTTAGAGGCAAAGAAAAGAGAGTTGTTTGACGATAGCATGCAGATATATATCAAAAATCTTACTTTTTTCGCTATCATAGGACTCCTTAAAAGTGAAAGAAAAACCGCACAAAAAATCATAATTAATGCCAAAATCAAATATAAATATGATAAGATTGATTTTATCAATTATGTAGATATTGTAGATATGATAAAGTCAACAATTATCAACAAAAAATTTGAACTTCTCGAAGAGGCACTTGAAACTTTGGCACAAAATATAAAAATAAAATTTCCTCAAGCAAATCAAATAAAATTAAAGATTTTTAAACCAAATATACTTAAAGATTGCATAGTTGGCGTGAAAATTAAAAGAAACTTTAAAAAAAATTAAAAATTTATTAAAAAAACTTTAAATCTAGCTAAAATTATGGTATAATTCTCTTTTTTCAAAATTTAAAAGAAGGAACAATAATGCGAATTCTAATCGTAGAAGACGAAGTAACTTTAGGCAGAACGATTGCCGAAGGACTTCAAGAGTTTGGCTATCAAACAGATAGCTCTGAGAATTTTAAAGATGCAGAGTATTATATCGGTATAAGAAACTATGATTTGGTACTAGTTGATTGGATGTTACCTGATGGTGACGGTGTTGATTTAGTAAATATTATTAAGCAAAAAACTCCAAGAACTGCTGCAGTTGTACTATCAGCCAAAGATGATAAAGAGAGCGAAATAAAAGCTCTTAAAGCCGGAGCCGATGATTATATCAAAAAACCATTTGATTTTGATATATTGGTCGCTCGTATCGAAGCAAGACTTAGGTTTGGAGGCACAAATGTTATCAAAATTGACGATTTGGTGATCGACCCTGATGAAGAAAAAATCACATACAAATCACAAGAGATTGAACTCAAAGGTAAGCCTTTTGAAGTCCTCACACATCTAGCCCGTCATAGCGATCAAATAGTATCAAAAGAGCAGCTCTTAGATGCCATTTGGGAAGAGCCTGAACTTGTAACTCCAAATGTTATAGAAGTAGCAATTAACCAAATTCGTCAAAAAATGGATAAGCCATTAGACATCTCAACTATTGAGACTGTCAGACGAAGAGGTTATAGGTTTTGCTTTCCAAAAAAAGTATAAGGTATAATTTTGTATTACAATTAGTATTAGCTTCCATAATACTAATTGTAATCTTTTCAGTTATCTTATATAGCTACATAAAGATATCGATCTACAAGGACTTAACAAAGTCACTGCAAAAAGAAGCCGCCCTGATAGCGGTAGAAAAATCATCAGATTTGAACAAAGTTGAAAAGTATTCTTTTGCATCCTCTCTACAAGCTCAAAATAGAGTAATTAAAACTGTTGTGAGAATTGATGCAAAATCAAAAATCAGTTTCGAGCCATCTGTTGTACATAATGTTCACTATTTGACTATATATTATCCATACAATGAGAAAAAATCTCTTTTTATCTCAATCACAAAAAATATATCAGACACCAACAAACTGCTTAGTGAAATTTTGGCCAATATATTAAGCATAAATTTCATAATGCTTTTTCTTGTTCTTTTTTATGCTCTATTTTTATCGCGAATGTTACTTGTACCTATAAAATCTCTCACTATGAAACTTGCAAATATGAATGAGAGTTTTTTGCAAACAATCGATCCAAGAACTCTACCAAAAGAGTTTGCACCTCTAGGAAAAAGCATAAACTCTCTTGTTAAGAGGATACAAGCATTTACTCAGTACCAAAAAGAGCTCTTTATAGGTGCGTCTCATGAACTAAAAACTCCTCTAGCAGTTATGAAAACAAAAAATGAAGTGACACTTCTAAAGCCAAGGGATGTCCAAAGATATAAAGATGCACTCGAAAATAACATTACAACTATAAATGAAATGAATAAAATGATAAGCAATATCATGGAGATCGGGCGACAAGAGAGTGCTCAATTTGAAAAGCCGATTGAAATTGATTTGATAAAATTTCTAAAAGAGAGAGCAAATAATTTTAAAATCCTAGCCTATCAGGAAGAAAAGAAATTTAATATATATATATCTCCTGAAAAGTACATATTTAAAACTCAACCCACACTTCTCATACACATACTTCAAAACTTTGTACAAAATGCTATAAAATTTACGCCAATAGGAAAAACTATATCTTTTTATGCAAAAAAAACTCAATCAGGATATCTTATAGAAATTCTCGATGAAGGAAGAGGCATAGATGAAGATAAGGATCTATTTGCACCATTTAAACGATTTGGAAATAAATCAGGAGCCGGTCTTGGACTTTTTTTGGCAAAAAATGCAGCCAATGCATTAAATATCAAAATATCTATCAAAAATAGAAAAAATAGTAATGGAGCTATAGCATCTATCTTCATTCCTAGCAATAAAAAATAAAAAAATTACAAAAAATTGATTTTTTAAATTTTTTTAAAGTAAACTTACTGTATAAATCTCTCTAACTAATTTAAAAACAAGAAACTAAGGAAATTTAAAATGTCACTACTGATAACAGATGAATGTATAGCTTGTGATGCTTGCAGGGATGAGTGTCCAAATTGTGCTATTGAAGAGTCAGATCCAATATATATAATTGACCCGGATATTTGCACCGAATGCGTTGGTCATTATGATGAACCTGCCTGCATATCTGTTTGTCCTGTCGATTGCATAGTGCCGGATCGAGACAACATAGAGAGTATGGAAGAGTTAAGATTAAAATTTAAACAACTAACTAGCGAAGAAGAGTAATGGCAAAGAGAACTGCTGTCATTGATATCGGTTCAAATTCGGCCAGGATGGTGGTCTTTGAAAGAACCAGTCGTTTGGCATTTCATATCATAAAAGAGATAAAAAGCAGAGTTCGCATAGGTGAAGGAGCTTATGAAAACGGTGGAAACTTGCAAGAGATACCACTGCAAAGAACATACGATACACTTGAGGGATATAACAATATCATCAAAACCCTAAAATGCTCCAAAGTCTTTTGTGTAGCTACCTCTGCACTCAGAGATGCAAATAATGCAAAAAGTTTCATAAAGAAAATTAAACAAGATTTGGGTATTAATATAAAAATTATAGATGGTTCAAAAGAGGCATATTACGGTGGAATTGCTGCAAAAAATCTTCTGATGCCCATTAAAAATGCCACTACCATAGATATAGGCGGAGGTTCAACAGAGCTATCTCTCATAAAAAACTCAAAAATTACGGACACCGTATCTATAAATGTAGGAACAGTAAGGTTAAAAGAGCTCTTTTTAGACAAAAACGCCAATAGCGATGAAATCATAAATTATATAAAAGATAAAATTAGCCAAATACCACAACATTTTAAAAATGATAATTTAATCGTAATCGGTGGAACGACTAGATCTATGTCTGAATTTATTATGAAAAAAACATGTTATCCTTTGGAAACAGTACATGGTTTTGAATATAAACTCTATAAATATATAGATTTTATAAGAGATATTAAAAAATCAAATGTACTCGATTTGAAAAATTTTAATATTAAGAAAGATAGGCTTGATACTATAAGGGAGGGGCTGTATATATTTGATGAAATCAGTACCAAGTTAGAAAGTATAAGTATAATTACCGCTGGAGTCGGCGTCAGAGAAGGTGTATATCTGTGTGATTTACTGAGAAACTTTAACCACAGTTTTCCAAAAAATTATAAACTTGGACTAAGAAGCCTTATAGATAGATTTGGATTAAAAGATAGACAAAACAGCTCAATGCTCAGATATACAAAAGAGTTATTTTATGCGCTTGATTATCTTCATCAAATAGATGAAAAATACATAGATTTACTCACAACTTCAGCAAAACTATATAATATAGGTGTAAAGCTAAATTATTATGAAAAAAATCTACATAGCTTTTATTTTATAATCAACGGTTTAAACTATGGTTTCTCTCATAGTGAAAAAATCTTGATTGCTTTGTTGATAAAATATCATATGAAAAAGCTTCCCTCAAATGATGATTTAAAAGTTTATGAAAATCTACTACCTGATATAAAAATTGTAAACTGGCTCAGTTTCATACTCTCTCTTTCAAACTGCCTGCATAGGGATTTGATAGATGATAAATTTCATTTCAAATATGCAAATCACACGCTATATATAAGATCAAATAAAAAACTATATCTTGCAAAAGAGTGCATAAAAAAACTAGCTAAACCAGCCTCTTTTGCCATAGTTTTAGAGGATTAGCCCTCTAAAACTGTCTTCCCATAGTAAATTCAAATGATGATGTATCGTCTCCTGCTTCTTTTAGCAAAGGTTTTGCGAAGATTAAATCTATAGGTCCCATAGGAGATACCCACTCTAAACTCAAGCCTGTACCAGCTCTTGTTATATCTAGATTATCTTCTCCTGTCATACCATAATCAAAAAATAGTGCACCTCTTAGTTTCATGCGCTCTAAAAGAGGGAAACTTGCTTCAACACTATTTGCAACCATCATTTTCCCACCAAGCAAATCACCGCTGCTATTTTTAGGTGAAATAGAACTTGATGCATATCCTCTAACAGTACTTATACCACCCATATATACTTTCTCGCCGATAGGAAGATAGCCGTTGTCAACTATGTATTGAAATCTTGCCTTATATCTTAGAATTAAATCATAATCGATCTTGTCATCCAATCCATAGAAATATGCAAACCTACCTCTTGTTTTCAGAAATTTCTCATCGCCACCAACACCGGCAAATTCCATACTCAAAGATGCGCTCATACCTCTTCTTGGAAGATAATAATCATCGGTATTATTAAATGAAACTCCAGGGGTAATTGCGCTTTTTATTGTAGTGTCAGTTGTATAAAGATCTGGGTTAAGAGTTGACGAAAGATCACTTAACTCTGAACTCTCAAGTGTATACCCAACTGAACCCCTCCAAAATTTACCAAATTTTCTTCCAACAGCAAGATTAAAACCTAAGGAATCTTGGTTGTAAGAGGTATAATCAAAATTTTCCCTGTAGACACTTCCAGACAAACTATAGATTGAATCAAAAACCCTAGGGTTAGTCACGGATATCTTTCCACTCAATACAGTATCTGATTTGTCGATATTTACAACGGTATTTATACCCGAGCCAAAGATATTTTTATCTGCAAGATTTGCACTAAGCAATATGCCATCTGATGAACCGTAACCGATCCCACCTCCGATGGATGCTGTTCTTGCCTCTTTGACCGTTACCAATAAATTTATTTTATTTTCGCTTATCCTTGCCTCTTTTATATTTGCATCTTCAAAATATCCTGTTCTTTTTAATGCACTTATCGAATCTTTCAAGTCTGTTCTGTTATACAAATCTCCCGGCGCTAGATAAACTTCTCTTCTAACGACCCTATCTATTGTTTTAGTATTACCTGAAATTATCACATTATTTATATAGACTTTTTGACCAGGATTTACTATAAATGTTATATCAGCGTTATGTCTCTTTTTATGAGTTTTTACATCCGGATTTACTCTAACATAAGCATATCCCAAGTCAGCTACATCATCCTCGATAGTCTGCAGATCCTTTCTAAGTCTTTTTGAGCTAAACATTTGCCCCGGCTGAAGATGAAGATCTGAGAGAACTTTTTTGACATTTAGCAAACCTTTTGGCGCTATAATATCTACTTTTTTTACTTTATACTGCTCTCCTTCACTGATACTATATGTTAAATCAGCAGAATAGCTATCCATATAGGCTTTCAAGAAGGGGTTGCTTACTTTTACATCTAAATATCCATGTCGCAAATAGTAGTCTCTGATTCTTGCCGGATCATACGGCAAATCACCAAGCTTGACAACCCCATCATCAAATCCCCACATCCAAGATAAAAACTCTTTTTGCCTATTTGCTATAGAAGATCTTATATCGCTATAATCAAATTTTTTGGCACCACATAATCTAACTTTTTCTATAACTATTTTTTCCCCTCTATTTATTATTAAATCCAAAGAGAGGGAGTTTTTATTTAGTTTTTTTGTACTATCTTCTATGACGGTGTTAAAATAGCCTTTGCTTTCATAGTATTTTTCAATTCTTTTTTTTGCAAGCTCTACTCTATTTTGATCATAAATTTCACCTTTTTTGATGCCTATAACATCTTTTAAAGTTTTTTTATCGTTATCGCCTATGCCAGCTATATCGATATTTGCAATAACAGGTTTCTCAACCACCAAAATAGTCAGATTGCCATTTTTTTCACTGACCGATATATCTTTGAAAAATTTTTGTTTATATAGACTTTGAATGCCCTTATCGACAACTTCAACACTAAGTGTATCGCCAACATGCAAATTCATAACCTCTTTAGCAATGCTTGGTGAAAGGTGAATCAAACCTTCAAATTTTATATGTTTTATTGTAATTGCATACAAAGAGGAAGCTAACACTAATCCTGATAATAATATTTTATTCATTTAAAAACCCTAATTTAATATTTCTTTGTCATAATTTATCATAAAAAAAAGATATAATACCATTTTTGGAATTAATTATTCGTTAAAGGCAACAATATGAAAATCGGTATTATTGGACTCGGTCTTATGGGTGGTTCTTTGGGTCTTGCACTTAAACACATAAAACTTGTATCAAAAACTTGTGGATTTGACCACAATCTTTCGCACTGCGAAGAAGCACTAAAGCTAGGCCTTGTAGATGAGATAGTAAAATTCTCAGAAATCAAGAAGTGCGATATGATTTTTTTAGCTATTCCTGTCGAGGCTATAATTAGTGTATTGCAAAATCTTAAAGATATACCAAAAAATACTACTATAGTTGACCTTGGAAGCACAAAAGAGAAAATCATAAACAGCGTACCCAAAGAGATAAGATCAAACTTTATAGCGGCTCATCCTATGACAGGTACTGAAAAATTTGGTCCAAGTGCTGCTGTAGAAGAGCTATACCATGACAGCATCGTAGTTTTATGTAATATGGATGAAAGCGGAGATATACATAAAAATAGAGCCATACAGGTCTTTTCTCATATTGGCATGAAGATAGTATTTATGGAGGCTATTGAACACGACAAACATGCCTCTTTTATCTCTCATCTGCCTCATGCACTAAGTTATGCGTTGGCAAATAGTGTCATGGGCGAAGAGGAACCAAAAAGCATACTTTTACTAGCTGGTGGAGGGTTTAAAGATATGAGTAGAATTGCAAAAAGCTCGCCGCTTATGTGGAAAGATGTATTTAAACAAAATAGAAAAAATCTTTTACACTCGATAGAACTTTTTGAAAAAGAGCTAAATAAATGCAAAGCTATTATAAAAGAAGAAAAATGGGAAGAGTTAGAAAAATGGATGAGCAACGCCACCACCCTACACAAAATTCTCTAGAAAGAATTATTTTTTATAAAGTGACCTCACGCACTATAATGAGCAAAGCTCTTTTAAGTAGAAAAACAAACTTCTAGCCCTACTATTCCAAGCTTTTTATAAACTCTAAAAATCCTTTTATGATCTCTTTTGGTTCTGGCGGGCAACCATGTATTTGATAAGAAATTGGGAGATTTAGAGAAGTTGCACCTTTTATCGCAAAGTTTTCTTCAAATACACCATCTAAAAGCGGGCAGTCTCCTAGCGTGATTATGTATGATGGTTTTGGTATTTGATTATAAACTTCTAAAACATGATGATACATATTTACTCCAACCACCCCGCTAAGGAGCATAACATCTGCGTGCCTAGGACTTGCTACAAAATGAATACCAAGTCTGTCTAAATCATAATACGGATTAGACAAGGCATTGCATTCTGCTTCACAAGCGTTGCAACTACCACTGCTTACCATTCTTATAGCCAAACTCCCCGCAAATCTTTTGTTTATTTTACTCTTTAACTCTTTTTTTAATTGTGCTAATTCGTCATCAAATTCTAGATTTACAGTTGCTATGTTTTCTTTAGCTCTTCTTTGCCAAAATTTTATCATTTATACCTCATATTTTTTCATTATTATACCATTTTAGCATCAATTCTTCTTGTGCTGTTTTTGCAACTAGTCTATTTTTGCTATATAAAAAATAATAAAGCGCACCAATTACATATAGTATAATTGTACATAAAAATGCTTTTGGGTCGTAGGCATAAACACCTGTTAATGCTATAAGAGACAGTATCAAAGATAGTCCTGATGTTACTACTCCACCTGGTGTTTTATATGGTCTTTGCATATCTGGTTGTTTTATTCTTAGTAAAATATGACTTAAAGACATAAGTGCATATGAAATAGTTGCACCAACAACTGCCATACCTAGCATCAAATCACCTTCACCACTTAAAGATGCTGTAAACCCTATAATACCAGGAATTATCAATGCCCATGTTGGAGCTTTTCTTTTGCTTGTAAGCGACAAAAACTGTGGTAAATACCCAGCTCTTGAAAGAGCAAATACTAACCTACTATATCCATATATCATAGAGAAAAATGATGCAACCAAACCTGCAAGCCCTAAGATATTTACTAAAGTTGCCAATGAACTATAACCACTTAAATTAAGTGCATCTACTAAAGGAACTAAACTTTTTCCAATTACTTCAGAGCCAACTGCACCGGCTGTTAAAAATACAACTAAAACAGCTGTAAAAAGTAAAAATATCATCGCTGCAATAATTCCTCTTGGAACATCTTTAGCTGGGTTTTTCGCTTCTTCAGCAGCTAATGGAACACCTTCAACAGCTAAAAATAACCACATAGCAAAAGGTAATGCAGCCCAAACACCATACCAACCAAAAGGCAATATTTTACTTGAACCAACTACATGAACTGAAGCAGAAATATCAAATAAATTATTGATATCAAAATGCCCAATAAGTGCTACTGCAGTTACTATAATTGCAAATACAGCTAATGCACTAATAACCATTATTGATTTAAGTGCTTCACCAACACCATATAAATGAATAGCAATAAAAACAGCATAAAAAAGGGCATAAACCATAGGTCCGTTAATGCCAAACAAAGCTTCAACTGCGGAGCCTATAAAAATAACAATAGCAGCAGGTGCTAAGGCATACTCAATAAGTATTGCAAATCCTGTTAGATAACCACCGGCAGGACCCATAACTTGCCTTGCAAAACTATAACCACCACCAGTAGTAGGAATTGCAGCTGACATCTCAGCTAATGATAAAACTAAACAAATATACATAATAGCCATTACTGCATATGCAATTACGAAACCACCCCATCCAGCTACTCCTATTCCAAAGTTCCATCCTGCGAAATCTCCTGATATCACATAAGAAATTCCTAAGCCTGCTAACAGCATCCATCCGGCTGTTCCTTTCTTTAATTGTCTTTTGGCTAAATAATCTTGATTAATATGATTTGCACTCATTATTTTCCTTCGTATAATACATTAACCAACCAAAAACAACTAAAATTTCATCTTTTGACAATTTTTTCATATAAATACCCACAAACCCCCAAATAGTTTAGCGTTTAGACAGTAACTTTAACAATCCGCTTATCAAATCAATAGGCTCAGGAGGGCAGCCTTTTATCCACAAATCAACTGGTAGTTTATCTCCGATTCCTCCCATGCAAGCATAGCTGTCTTTAAAATCTCCACCATCCATCGCGCAATCTCCTACTGCGATTATAAACTTAGGATTTGGGGTTAGCTCATAAGCATTCATTAATGCCTTATACATATTTTTGCTCAAGGCCCCTGTTATCATTAAGGCATCTGCGAACTTTGGAGATGGGACAAATGATATGCCAAACCTCTCTAGGTTATAGTAAGGGTTTGCTAAGGCATTTATCTCTATTTCGCAGGCATTGCAACTTCCTGTATCTACCTCTCTTATGGAAAAACTTCTTTTGAAGATTTTATCTACTCTTTTTTTTAGCTCCAAACCTAAAACTTCTATATTTTCATCTCTAAATTCTAGTTTTTCACTCAAAAGTTTATCACGAAATCTCATCTTAACTAAATCAATCATAAATCATTTCCTGCATAGCTTAAATTTAAACTTTTATTGACCAATGGAAAGTCTCCTATAACATCTCCCAAAACTGCGAATTGAATACTTTGCCAATTCATAAAGCTAGGGTCTCTTGGTTTAAATCTAACTACTTTTTTATCTTCAATCTTTACAAAATGCACGATATTTCCACGATTGCTTTGGGCATATCCGAACTCTTCGCCATCTTTTATCTCGTATTTTACTTTTAATTTTGGTTTATCAACTTGCGATATATAATTTGTGCATATTTTTATAATCTTAAAACTGTTTTTTATGTCATTTAGCTTTACTCGCACTCTTGCGCTCACATCACCATCACTCAAAACCAAAGTTTCAAAATCAAGCTTAGAGTATATCAAGTATGGATGAGTTTTTCTAAAATCGCTAAATCTACCGCTTGCACTCGCTGTAAATCCTACGCAAGATAAGTCTTTTACGGTTTGTTTTTTAATTTTTCCTGTAGTCTCTAGTCTTTCCAATATACTAGAGGAATTTTCCATTATCTTTTTGTATTTATCAAATGTGATATTGACTTGCTTGATGATATCTATAATCTCTTTTGTGTATGGTTTTATATTTTTAGACACGCCTCCGATTATCACAAAATCTTTAAAAAATCTATTGCCACTTAAGAGCTTCATCAGTCGCATAATATCCTCTTTTAAAGCGGTAATTCCACTTGCTCCAAAAGAGTAACCGGCATCTTGAAAAACTCCTGCAAAATCAGATAAATTGCAAGAAATTCTCTCCAATTCCGCTGCTATAACTCTGCAATACTGAGCAAAACTAGGAACTTTGATATCACAAATCTTCTCAATCGCCATAGCAAAGCTAAGGGCATGAGAAAGGGCATTGTCTCCTGAAATCTTTTGAGAAATATTTAAAACTTCATCTACCTCTTTTCCCTCACAAAGCTTTTCTATGCCTCTATGCTTCCAAAAATGCCTGATTTCAAGCTGAAGAATCGGCTCACCTGACATAGCAAATCTAAAATGCCCCGGCTCGATGACTCCTGCGTGAATAGGTCCTACGGGAACTGTATATACGCCTTCACTTTTTACATCTTTATACTCATATGTGCCATAATTTTCATCTTTAATTTTATCATTTTGCATCGGATGAAAACCGATAGGATAATTTTCAGGGTGCAGGGGCAATGCCCTAAAATCTGGATGATTAAGCGGGATTATGCCAAAAAGGTCAGATATCTCTCGCTCAAACCAGTTTAGCGCAGGAATATCATCGGCAAAACTCTCAAATTCATCTTGAATATTTTGACAAACTATGAAAAAATAATCTTTTTTAGGATAAGAATAGAGGTATTTTATGTTAAACCCATCTTTTGCCCTAAGTGCTACGACGCTACTTAAATCACAATCTAAATCCCTAAAAAGATACAATGATAGAGATTTTAACTGTTTTGTTTTAATAGTTACAAAATTTCCATCTTCACTAAATTCATCACAAAAGTAGTGGATAGAATCAAATATCTCTTTCATCAAAGCACTCCTTTGTTACTTAAAATATCTACTGCATTATTTAAAAGTATCTTCATGTTTTCCGGCATCGTAATGCCAAGATATATCATCATACCAAGCAACATCGCCATAGGAAGAAGCATCTTATAATCTTCTTTTTTAACTTCATCACTTTTTCCCATTAGCATAGAGCTAAAAAGATAGATAAAGCCTCCGAAAATCATCACTAAAAACAGTAAAACTACAACAATTTGCCAGTACATGTGAGCATCCAAAGCAGAAGTCAAAATCAAAAATTCACTTATAAATATATTAAATGGCGGAATCCCTGTGATGCCTAGAACTCCAAGAGTTATAAACACAGCAGTTAGAGGCATACTTTTATATAAACCTTTAATCTTTGAAATTTCCCTAGTGTGAAAATTTACCAAAATAGAACCCACACTTGAAAACATCAAGCCTTTTGCAAAGACATGGTTTATAAGATGAAGCAAACCTGCAAAAACTCCAAGTCTGTTTCCTATACCAAAAGCAAATGCCATAAGTCCCATGTGCTCCATCGATGAAAACGCCAAAAGTCTTTTATAATCTTTTTGACCGATGATTGCGATGGCCGCAATAAATATGGAAAGCATACCAACGAGGAGTAAAAGATTTGATGTAAAATGCACTAAACCGGCACTATCAACGATGGCTTTAAGCCTCAAAATCAAATACAGCGCAGAACTAAGTAAAACACCGCTCATCAAAGCACTGATAGGTGTTGGTGATTGCGAATGTGCATCAGGAAGCCAAGAGTGCATAGGAGCTAATCCTGCTTTTGTGCCAAAGCCAACCAAGAAAAAGGCAAAAGATATCTTTAAAAGTGATGGATCTAAATGTGAAGAAATTTTTATGATATTTATCCAATTTAAAGAGTTCATTCCCTCACCCAAAGTGTGATAAGTAGCAAAGTAAAGCGTAACCACCCCAAAAAGTCCCAAGGCTATACCAAACGAACAAATGATTATGTATTGCCAAGAAGCTTTAATCGCATCTTTTGTGTTGTAAAAACCTATCAAAAAAGTGGTAGATAGGGTAGTTCCCTCTATCGCTATCCATGCGATTCCAAAATTGTTTGAAACCAAAACAACGCTCATGCAAAATACAAATAAATTCTTCCACATGTAAAAAGTCTTAACCTTCTCCTCGCTTAATCCTTGTTCTTGCTCTTTTTTCATATATCCTATAGAATAAATCGCTATACAAAAAACAAGAAATAGCAATGAAGTCAAAATCAAAATATTTAAAGAATCAAGAAAAAGATAATCTTTGATTTGAAATATCACCTTTTGATTTATCACCTTTGGGATATAACTAAAACTACCTAGAAAAAGTATAGCAGTGATAAAAACTTGTGCCACATAAACAACTCTAAGCGGAAGAAACTTGACAAGGGCTGTCCAGATCAGTTGGATTGCTAGTATATATCCCATGGCTTACTCCTTAAAATCACTAAGACTTGTGGCATCCATGTCATCTATGTCATGATTGATATGATGGATGATAAGCGAAGCCATAGTAGCACCAACGATAACATCAAAAAATATACCAATTTCTACTATCAAAGGCATACCATAAGTCACAGAAGTGGCAACTAGCATGATGCCGTTTTCCAAAGTCAAAAAGCCTATGAGTTGCGTGATTGGTTTTTGCCTTGAAACCATGATAAATGCACCGATAAAGATAATCGACAAGGAGATAGGAAATATCTCTTTTGCTATAACGCTTCCACCTATATTTATATATCTTGTGAGTAAAAATGTAAATATTATAATCGCTGAGATAACCAGTAAAGAGTTTGTGATATTTACAAATGCCTTTATCTCTCTTTTGATTTTCATCTCATCAATTGTTTTAAAAAGTGCATAAGGTATGATAAATGTTTTGATGACAAGAGTCAAAAAAGAGCTAACATACAAATCAAAAGAGGAGCTATAAATTCCGATACTCAAAATCGAAATAGAGACGAAAAATGACTGAACCGCATATACTTTTATCGAAAAATAGAGTCTATCGCTTGTTATTTGTAAAATTGCCAAAACTAAAACGAAAGCACCGATAAGTTCTATAAAATCTGAAAACACTAAAATACCACCTTATAACCTATATGTAACCATGGAAATCAAAGCCAAAACAAAGCCAAACATCATGGCATCTGAAATCCTAAAATACCTCAACTTCGCAAGTGTCAATTCACCAATCGCTATAATAACCCCTAGCGTACTCATCTTTATAAAATAGATAAAAATGCTAAAACCGATAGTCCAAATGTTGTTTGTATCATAAAATCCTAAAGGCATAAAGATATTTGAAAAAAGAGTTAGAAAAATCGTAGTTTTAACGAAAGAGCCTATCTCTAAGAGAGCCAGATTTCTGCCAGATGCATCTAAAATCATGGCTTCATGAATCATCGTCAGCTCAAGATGAGTTTCCGGATTATCGATAGGAATCCTCCCTGCTTCTGCTAGTGTGACAAAATACAGAGCCATCAAAGCTAGGGTTGAGGAGACAGGATAATTGAAAAATATATCGCCTCGCATGGAGTCAAATATATGACTAATATTTGTAGAATTGCTTTGAAGTGCAAAAGTAAAAATCACCATTATGAAAGCTGGTTCCGCAAGTGATGCCACAGTCATCTCACGACTACTCCCAAGCCCTCCAAAAGAGGAACCTTGGTCAAATCCAAAAAGTGCCAAGAAAAAAGTTCCAAGAGCTAATATATAAACCATGGCTATAATATCACCACTAAAGGACATCAGAGTATTGCTATCAAATACAGGTAAAAATCCAGCCACTGTAATAGGCACAACTGCTACGATATATGGGGCGATTATAGAGATATATGAAGATTGATTTGATAGAACAACTTCTTTTTTCATTAATTTTACGATGTTAAAATATGGTTGAAAAACAGAAGGACCGATAGAGCCTCTGATGAGAGATTTTGTTTTTTGCATGAGTCCCGCAATAAATGGAGAAATACCCAATATGATAAAAAACTGCAATAAAGCCATAAGTAAAGTTTGCATCTAATTTACCCCTCCTCTAACAGCATATACCAAAAAAGCGATAGAAGTTATAAGGATATATAAAAGGTATATATGGATTGAACCATTTTCGATTAAATTTATCAAATATGCACTACTTTTTACGAAGACTTTTAGCACGAGAGTATAAACACTCTCGACTCCATCGTGTGAATGTGCTTTGTACTCAAGAGTTGGAAAAAAGTATTTTTTCTTTCTTAAAGTTGGATATATCTTTTCTTTTGGATGATAAAAAAATGCAAATATCCTTCTGATTGGTTGAGAAAAACCGCTTGCGGTATATTGATTGCTAGCATCATTATTTAGCTGACCACATCCCCATGTGGAACACATTCTTGTTTTGGTATTTCCAAATTTTTTGATTAATATATAGAGTATAAAAATACCCACTGCAAAACCGATTGAGAGTCCAAGAGTGCTTAAATGTCCAAAAGCAAAGTTTGGAGTTGAAATCATAAACAAGTGTGAACTAGTAGATGATGACACATCAACGCCCAATAAAAGTGAAGTGATTGGAGCTACAAGTGCGATCACGATATGAGAAAAAAGACCAAAAAGCACACAAAGAGCTGCTAGAAATCCCATGCCCCAAATCATGTATTTTCCAACTTCATTTGCATTTTTTGCACCATCACTTCTTGGACTTCCTAGAAATGAGATTCCTATGACTTTGACAAAACAAGCTGCTGCAAAAGCACCGGTTAGTGCTAACATGGATGCAAAAAGAGGAACAAAAATGTGTATGATATTTATGTCTATTTTGTTATTTAAAAGTAAAGATTGATATGTAAGCCATTCACTTACAAACCCATTGAAAGGCGGGAGCGCTGAGATAGATATGGAGCCAATTATAAAAAATAGTGCGGTATAGGGCATCAGTTTTATAAGTCCACCATATTTTTCCATGTCTTTTGTGTGGGTTTTTAAAAATGTTGCGCCTGAGCCTAAAAATAACAAGCTTTTGAAAATCGCATGATTATAAGTGTGGAAAATTGCGGCTAAAAGTCCAAAAGATGCAAGAAGAGGCATATGATTTGAGTTAAACAACATGGCACTCCCCAATCCCATCAAAATTATACCTATATTTTCTATGCTGTGATATGCAAGGAGTCTTTTTAAATCGTGCTGAGCTAAGGCATACATGACTCCAAATAGAGCCGAAAGAGAGCCCAAGAGCAAAACTATAAAGCCATACCACCAAGGGATATCGCTAAGAAAATAAAAGTAAAATCTTATCATCATATAAATCGCTGTTTTTATCATGACTCCACTCATCAAAGCAGAGACATTTGAAGGTGCAACGGGGTGAGCTTTTGGCAACCAAACATGCAGAGGAAACATACCGGCTTTTGTTCCAAAACCTATCAAGACACATAAAAATACCCAAAATTTTGTACTACTATCAAGCTCTACATGTACCCAATTTTCAAACGAAAAAGAGCCGGTTTTTAGATACATCAATATAAAAGCTACCATGATAAAAGCAGTTCCAAGGTGTGTCATAAAGATATACAAAAAGCCGCCTTGTCTATTTTCTTCATTTTCATAATTGTAAATAACCAAAAAGAAAGAGAGCGTGGACATAATCTCCCAAAAAATCAAAAATGAAATAGCATTGAAACTAGTAACAACAAAAAGTAAAGATGCGATAAATGCCGTATATATAAAGGCAAATAATCTTTTATGGTGATAATCTTCGTCATATACATAATTCAATGAGTATGCTGAAACACCAAGAGATATGGTCGAGATTATCATGACAAAAAGCAGAGATAAAGAATCAAGCTTTATCGAAAAATCAAGATATGGCAAAGATGAATGAAACATAAAAATACTATTGTATTCATGTTTCAATAATAGCACAGCAGAGAAAATCAACAACGCTAAACTAGAAAATGCCTGCACGATAAAAGCAGCTTTGGACTTTAGAAAAAAAAGCACAGGCAATACCATCAAAAAAATATAAATTAACATCCCATGCCTATATTGTTTCTTATTTCTTGCAATCGCTTTTTGTCACATTAAATTGAAAAAGTTTTGCTTTGGTTTTAGCACTTATATAAATATAAGATATATTTATATTAGAATCCAAAAAGTATTTTGAAGATTGACAGATTCCTTGTGTTACATATTTGCTCATTCTTCTTCTATCTTCACTTTTAACAGCTTCATCACTTTTTGCACCAGTATTAATCTCAAAAGTATAAAATAGAGTCAAACCTTTGCTTGATATCGCAGTAAATTGTGTATATTTATCTACTTTTTGAGGTAATTTTTTTGATATGGCAGCAACTGCTGCTTTGATAACTTGCTTATTTTGCTTTAACATTTCTTTACTTAAATCAGCAGCAAATAAGCCGGCTCCCAAAGAGATAATCAGCATAAAGCTTAACAATGTATTTTTCATTCTTTTATGTCCTTTTAAAAATTTTATCTTATTATACTATAAATCACTACCAGCATAGCTTAGGTCGCAACTTTTATTGATAAGTGGGAAGTCGGCGATAATATCTTTTTCCATCATCAAATAAAGTGCTTGCCAATTTATAAAACTTGGGTCTCTTGAGTAAAATCTTTCTATTTTTCCCTCTTTTAATTCTATAAACATAAACAACTCTCCGATAGAACTCTCACAAAAACTCATGTATTGTCCATCTTTGAACTTAGTTGGTTTTTCTATCTGCATGACATCGTCTATAAAGTTTCTTATCAAAGTTATAGAGTTATATATCTCTTTAATTCTAAGTTTAAATCTCGCAGCTACATCACCTATCTCTTCATTTTGTATAACAAAACCATGTTTTTTATAAAAATCATTATCTCTTCTATCTACATTTTTGCCGCTGGATCTGGCTACAACTCCTAAGACTCCATACTTTCTTGCTTTTTGTTTATTTAGGGTTCCTGTTGTATCAAATCTATCCCAAAGCGAAGGAATATCTGTAATCCAATCTTCAAACCATCTTACTTTTTCTTCTAAAGTTTTTAAAAATTCTAATAATTTTTCACGATCATACTCTTTGGCTTCAAAACCAACACTGCCAAATCCAAATCTATGTCCACAAAAATCTTTTAAAAACACTCTCGCATCTTCACTTAATTGCGAAGCAAAGCTAAGAGCAGCACCAAAACCAGCATCATTTGGTATAAAACCTATATCAGTAAGATGATGGATAATTCGCTCAAACTCCAAAAGCAAATAGTGATATTTTTTCAGTTTTTCATCATATTTTATTTCGCTCGATTGCGCCAGTATATCAAACCAAGCAACTTGATAAGCTATGCTTTCATTTCCACTAATTCGCTCTATTATCTCTTTGGCTTCAAATAGATTTTTGCCCTCAAGTGATTTTTCTATGCCACGATAAGTATAAAAATGCCTAATATCAAGATGAAGAATCCTCTCTCCTTCTTGTGAAAACTGAAAATGCCCAGGCTCTATGATTCCCGCATGTACGGGACCTACTGCTACTTCAAAAACTCCCTCACCTCCAACTGTTTCGTATTTGTAAGGGGTAAATTTATCATACTCTACATGTAGAGATTTAAAATCTTTTCGCATGGGGCTAATATCTGGAAATCTCTCGTGATGAACCAATGGCCTATTGTCATAACCGCCTTTGATTTTGATACCAAAATCATCTCTTATCTTTCGTTCAAACCAAGTTGCAGTTGTGTATTTTGATGATATGGATTTTAAAATAGGATTTTCTAAGTCAAGTTTTTCTCTTAAAACCTCATCATCAAAAACTGTGATAACTTCAAAACAATCGCTATTTTGCAAAGCAAATCTTGCTATAAGTCGTTGCTCTTTCATCTCTTTTCTTCTTCCATAAATTCACTCATCACTTTTGGAAATTTCTTTGGGGCTTTGATTTTGAACTGCTTATTTATGCTCGTTAATCCAAAGCTAAGCTCGATGTCAGCTTTTTTTACTCCAAACTCTTTGGCTAAAAATTTTATCATGTAATCCGTAGCTTTTCCATCTTCTGCCGCTGCTTTTATGGCTATTTTTAACTGATTTCCTCGTATCTTTCCTATCTTATCCACTTTAGCTGAAGGAGTTCCAAGCACATTTAAAACTAAAATATCATCTTCAAAATGGAAAAAAAGATCTTCTCTCATGATATGCTCCTTAAAAATTCAAAACTCCAAGGTGTCAGTAAAAACAACAAAGACAAAGCAAAAATCACTAATGCAAAAACTTCATTGCCATAAACTACTTTTTGCTTTTCCTCTCCCTCATACTTCATAGATTGGTAAATTTCAACAAATTTATAAAATATGATGGATAAAAGCCCTAACAATATAATAATAGCACCTATCATCAACAGTAGATGCTTATTAACTTTCGCTATATCTATCATAGCACCAAAACCATAAAGCTCACTAAAAAACATGGGGCTTGGAGGAATTGACACTATCGCTAGCAAAAACAAACCGGTTAAAAAATAAAACACTTTTCCGCTCACTCCACTGTAACCTTTTAATGCTCCAGCTATCCTGTACTTTCCTTTTGATTCTAAGATGCCGGTTGAGAGAAAAAGAGCCGGCTTTAAAAATGCATGAGCTCCAAAATGCAAAAGTGCCGGAAATATACCACCACTTGCCCAAAAAAGTGCGATTATAGCCATATGCTCTACGCCAGAGAGTGAAAAAAGTCGCATAAAATCTTTTGCGCGATATATCAAAAAAGAGACGATAAATATAGTCAAAGCCGTATAGGTAAATACAAATATAAATACATGTTGATGATTTATAATGCTGGCAATCTTGCTAAATCTAAAAAATCCAACTATGACGGCACTCTCTAAAATACCGCTAAAAAGTGCAGCTATGGGATAAAAAGAGGCTCTTTCTATATTGGCAAGCCATAAATTCATAGGGAAAAATCCCATCTTTATAAACATGCCAAGTGTCGTGATAGCAAATCCTATCTCAAACAAGAACGGTGATTTTATATGTTTTGCATTTTGTAATAAAGCCGAAAAACTCATCGCATTTTCACCTAAAATCGGCTTAGCACTTGCATAAATCAAAATGATACCAAAAAGTATCAAAGAGATGGCAATGGCACCAACTATCATATAATTCCAAGCCTCTTTTTTTGCCGCTAGTGTTTGATTTGTTTTTATCATATAGACTGTACTTAGCGTGGCAGTCTCTAAACCTATCCAATAAACTCCCATATTGTTTGCCAATATGGAAGCAGTAAGACCTATCCAAAAAATCGCAAAAAATCTGTAAAATTTTGCATTTTCACTTTTGCTTATCTTTACATGTAAGTCAAGTGTACTGACTGCCAGCGTTACACAAATAGCTACGATAGAGGAAACAAGCATTATGTATTCGCTTAATTTATCTACGACCAAATAATCACCCCAAACGGAATAAGGCTTTGGTAAAAAAAATAATCGTATTGATGGAATCAAAATCAAAAGCGAAGTGATTGGAAAAAGATATTTTGATTTACTTATATCCCAAAATGAAAATACCAACATGATAAGTGCAGGTAGCATCAATAGAAAAATCACGATAACTCCTCCGATTTAAAAAGTAGATTTATGATGACAATCGCCATCAATAAATCAAAAAATATACCAAGTTCTACAAGCATCGGCATACCATTTGTCGCTGTAGTTCCTAGTAAAAACAGTGAATTTTCTATCGTTAAAAATCCTATGATTTTAGCTGCTATATTTTTATGTTCAATTATCAACAAAAGAGATAAAAATAGAGCTGATATGCTTATAGCTACATAATTTGCATTTGATGACATCATATTTGTGATTGGCTCTGCCAAATAAAATGTAAAAACTAAAAGTGCGGGTATGAGCATAATAGAGTAATAAACCGGCACATTTGGTGTAATTTGACGAGCTAATCCAAACTTAATACTAACTTTTTTCAATATATATGGAATCACAGCTGACTTAACAATGAGTGTCAAAAATCCACTTATAATCATAGTGTTATCGTCTATCTTAAATCCGATAGATATCGCCAAAAGTGCAAGCGAGAGTGAATTCAGTGAGTACCAAAGAATCAATCCATACAATCTGGATGTGAAAAGAGCGCTTATAAGTGTGGCTAAAAATGCTCCTATTAAAAAACTAGTCATAATTTCTACGCCCCCAACACATAAAATGTGATTAGCGATAAAAACGCAAAAACTATAGCAATTCCAAGAAGATTTGGCACTTTAAAAAGTCTCAATTTTGCTATGTTTACTTCTAGGAGTGCTACAGCAATTGCTACTATAAAAAGCTTAGCGATAAAAACCAAAATAGCTGATACAATAGGAAGGTTTAATCCAAATGGCACAAATAATGATACAAATATGGATGCAAAAATTATAAATTTTATACTTCCTGCACTCTCAATTAATAATAGATAAAATCCGCTGAGATCCAAAATCATAGCTTCATGAACCATTGTTAGCTCTAAGTGCGTTTCTGGATTGTCAACTGGGATTCTACCGTTTTCTGCAATCAAAAGTATAAAAAAACTAATGCCTGCAAATATAAAACTAGCTATATGAGATGATGGAAAATGCAAACTAAGGTTTATACCTGCTTGTCCAATTCCAAGATTTTTTGCCATCATGGAGACACTAAAAAGTGTCAATATCATGGCAGGCTCCACCAAAGCAGAGATAAAAGCTTCACGGCTACTTCCAAGTCCTCCAAAACTACTCGCACTATCAAGTCCAAGAAGCATAAGAAAAAAGGTGGAAAGCGAGATAAGTCCAGTAATCGTAAAAGCATCTACAAAACTCACATAATATTCACCACTTACGATAGGTGGAAGAAAAAACAGAGTCAGCAAAAGAGGCGAAAGAACTAAAAAAGGTGCAATTCTTGTGATAGCACTTGTCTCTTTTGAAATGATTATCTCTTTGCTCAATAATTTTGAAAAATCCCTATATCCTTGGAAAATTGAGATTGGTTTTTTATATAAAAGATACATCTTCACCATCTTCATAAAACTGGGCATCAAAGGAGCTAAAAAAATCAAAAGCAATATACTAAAGATATAAAGAATCATTTTTTATCTCCAATGAGCAATACTTTGATAGATATAATCATCACTACAGACTCTAATGCCAATGTCGCCCAGCTAAACTCATGGACAAAAATTCTATAACTAAATAAAACAGACAAGAGTATGTTAAAAATCATCGCTGCATATCTGCTTTGCTCAAAATGAGCCAACCTATAGACATAATAACTCATCTTATTTGTCCATTTCACGCTACTTTGATAAAGCGATCTCTCAAAAAGAGGTCTTACATGTACGCTAAAACTTGCGTCTTTAAACTTTGTTTTATGCCCTGCTATAACTTCTTTTTCAAAGTGCTCATCAGGATTGTATAACCAAGTAAAAAATCTTCTAATTGGTCCTGCAAAGCCTGTTGCGGAGTATTGTGTTTTGGCACTTGTATTGTAGCCGCATGCCCAAGTATGATAAACTCTATCTTTTATATTTAAGGATTTATAAATCGCATATATGCTTAAAGTTAGCACAATTAATCCAGCCAACAGAATAAGAGGTGAAACTATACCGCCGTTATCGGATATCGAGTGCATGCTCCAGATATTTGGAAAAATTTTGTTGTATATACTTATATGTAAGAGTTGGCCGGTTACCCCATCAAAAAGTTTCATATAAAAAGGGGTAAAGAGCATCAAAGAGACCACAACCAAACTCATCAAAATCATACCTGTTTTCATCATCGCATTTACTTCGTGAGCGTGTTTTGCATTTGTACTTCTATGAAGCCCTAAAAATGTAATACCAAAGACCTTTACGAAACAAGCTATCGCCAAACCTCCCGTTAGGGCAAGTGCAAAAACAGAAAATGGTATAGCTAGTTTTAGTGAAATATTATCTATACTTGCCGAGCCAAGGAGGGATTGAAAAATCATCCATTCACTCAAAAATCCATTTGTCGGAGGAAGTGCAGATATACTGATGGAAGCCAAAAGAAATGTAAAAGCAGTTATAGGCATCGCTTTTATGAGTCCGCCATATTTTTCCATATTTTTAGTTTTTGTTTGATGAAGAACACTTCCTGCACCCATAAATAGTAAAGATTTAAAACTCATATGATTAAACGAATGAAAAAGTGCTGCCATAAAAGCAAAAGCGCTAAGAGTTGGTAATTTTAGCGATAAAAATATCATGCCCATGCCAAATCCTAGAAGAATAATACCGATATTTTCGATGGAATGATTTGCTAAGAGTGCTTTTATATCGTGCTCACTGAGGGCATATAAAACTCCCACCAAAGAAGAGATTGCACCTAAAATTAGTATTAAAACTCCCCATTCAAGTTGCCAATCTGACAAAATATCAAATAAAAATCTAAACAGTCCATAAATCGCAACTTTTAGCATAACTCCGCTCATCAAAGCGGAAACAGGACTAGGAGCTGCGGGATGAGCATAAGGGAGCCATACATGCATAGGAACCACTCCGGCCTTACTCAAAAGTCCAAGCACTGCAAAGAAAAATAACAAAGTAGGATATGCAAAATTTGATGCGATAATTTTCATAGAATTAAAATCAATCTCAAGATTTCCGTTTGTTACAATCAAGAAAAATAGCAATAAAAATACAAATCCAAAGTGAGTCATAAAAAAGTAAAATCTGGCCGCTTTTATAGTTGATTTATCTTCAATTTCAGTAAGTATTAATTGCCAAGAAGTCAAACTCATAAGTTCCCAAAATAGTAAAAAAACAAGAGCATTTCCTGCAACTACAACACCAAGCATAGATATGATGAAGCCAAAATAATGCACTAGATAATGTACTTTTCTTTTTATATGAGGTAGATAACCAAAAGAGTAAAACAAATTTGGCACGACTCCAAGCATTATTAAAAATACAAATAAAATTGACAATTTATCAAATATAAACAATTTTTTATCCTAAAGCAAAAAGGGCTTTTTTGAGAGTCCTGTAAATTTATGTTTCATTATTTAAATACTAGCGTATTTAATGTAAGTTTTCTAAAAGTAGGGCATTGTATCTAAATTTTAATTAAGTTACAATAAAATGGCAAGTACTTAACCAGAAGTTAATTGCCACCAAATCTTATAAGTGCACTAGCCCAGGTAAAGCCACCGCCGAAAGTATCGAGCAACATCAAGTCGCCTTTTTTCAATCTTCCCTCTTCATAGGCATCACTCATAGCCATAGGTATAGATGCTGCTGAAGTATTTCCATACTTTCCTACCGTGAAAACTGTCTTCTCTTTTGAAAATTTAAGCTTATTTCTAACTGCCTCTATAATCCTAAGATTTGCCTGATGTGGTATAAAAAGATCTACATCTTCTGATTTTATCTCATTTGTTTTTAGTATATCCACTACATCTCTTGTTAGAGTTCTAACTGCTACTTTAAAGACTTCGTTGCCTGCCATCTTGATATATTGTAGTTTTTTCTCCATCATATCAGCTGAACATGGATATGTAGATCCACAACCCGGAGTTATAAGCAGATCCGAATACTTTCCATCAGCTGAAGCATGAACATCAATTATAGCCTCATTTTTATCTTCTGTTGCACTGATTATCGCAGCGCCTGCTCCATCACCAAAAAGTATGCAAGTTCCTCTATCTGTATAATCAACCAAAGAGCTTATCTTTTCGGCACCAACTAGAAGTATATTTTTCTTTGCACCTGATTCTATAAACGCCTTAGCAATAGAGAGTATATATACAAATCCACTACAAGCCGCGCTAACATCAAATGCCATAACATCTCTTATGCCTACTTTATCACTAATCAAACATGCAGTTGAAGGCATACACAAATGATCAGGTGAAAGAGTAGCGCAAATCACCAAATCTATATCATCTTTGTCTAAACCTGAACGCTCTATCGCTTTTTTTGCGGCTAATGCACCCATATCACTTGTAGTTTGATTTGGAGCTGCAATTCTTCTGTTTTTTATACCTGTACGCTGCACAATCCACTCGTCGCTCGTATCGACAATTTTTTCAAAATCTGCATTGCTCATAACTTTTTCCGGAACATAAGAACCGATGGATTTTAAAGATGCGTACATTTATATCCTTTTATATATCTTGTTGTAGTTTAGCGATATTCTCTTCTATATCTTCATTTATATCTGAATCCAAAAAACTAATCGCTTGAAAAATAGCATTTTTGATAGCCTTTGCATTACTCTTCCCGTGCGCTACTATAGCACAGCCTTTTATACCTATCAGTGGTGCTCCACCATACTCAGCATAGTCAACCTGTTTTTTTAAAACTTTAAATACTCTTCTCATCAAAAGTGAACCGGCTATAGCTATAGGGGATCTTCTAATATTTTTTTTGATAATCTTCGTGATAGATTCTGCGACACCTTCACTAGTTTTGAGTAGTATATTTCCCACAAATCCATCACAAACAACAACATCTGTTGAACCATCAAAGATATTATTTCCCTCAACATAACCAATAAAGCTATCATTTGCAGATAAAACTTTATATACCTCTTTGGTTATATCATTGCCTTTACTTTTCTCCTCTCCATTTGAGAGAAGTCCAACACGAGGATTTTGAGTCTTTAGAACATCTTTTACATAAGCTTCACCCATTATTGCAAATTGAACCAAATGTTCACTTTTACAATCTACATTTGCACCGATATCCAAAACAAAACTTGGTCTGTTTGTAGAAGTCGGCATGATAGTCGCAATTGCCGGTCTAAGTACGCCTTTAAGTCGTCCTATACGAAGTGTTGCCAAACTCATAGTAGCACCGCTATGTCCCGGAGAAACAACAGCATCTGCTTTTCCATCCCTAACTAACTCAACTGCTTTGTATATAGAGGTTTCTTTCTTTTTAAGAGCATCTGTAGCACTATCACTCATGCTAAGCACTTCATCAGCCTGAACAAATGTTATCTTTTCTAAAAACTGCGGAGGGATTAATCCTTGAACCTCTTCTACTCTTCCAACTAGTATCGGGTGGAACTCCTGCTCTCTAAGTGCCTTTATAGCACCTTCAATAACAGGTCCTGGACCTAAATCTCCACCCATTACATCAATGGCAATATTTAACATCTAGTTTTTATATTCGCCTGTTGTTTTATTTATCCTATGTGGCATTTTCCATGTGCCATCACTATCTTTTACAGGCATTGCTAGTATCACTTTGTAGTGAGTTCTTCTCTTTGCCGATCTTGTCTTACTTACTCTTCTCTTTGGAACTGCCATAATTATTCTCCTAAAATATTGTTATTATTTTCTCTACTGCAATTTTTGCAATAGAGATATTCACATTTGAGCGATTCTAGTTCACTCTTTAACATTGTATCAAAATTTACATAAGCATCGAAGTACTCTATCAAATTATCATAGTTATCTTCATTATATATACCATTACTGGCATATATCTCAAAGCTCTGATTAACTACTTTTTCAAAATCTACACCACATCTGTCACAGATATGATTAAAACTGCCGCTCATGTTGCCGTTACATTTTACTAGATTTTTATCTACTCTTTTTGCATTACCGCAAAATTTGATATTATCTTGTTTTACTTCAAAATCAATCCCACTTTGTGGAATCTTTTTGAACTCAATTTTCATATTATACCGTTTTTAAAGTAATTCTCTTCCTGCAAAAAAGAAATCTATCTCTATCTTTGCATTTTCCAAACTATCACTTCCGTGAACCGCATTTGCATCTATACTCTGCGCAAAGTCAGCTCTTATAGTGCCGGCTTCCGCTTCTTTTGGATTTGTTGCGCCCATAAGTTCTCTATTTTTGGCTACTGCATTTTCACCCTCAAGCACCATAGCAACAACCGGTCCACTTGTCATAAACTCTACTAACTCGCCAAAAAATGGCCTCCCTGCATGCACTTCATAAAATTTTCCTGCATCGCTCTTGCTAAGTTGTATCTTTTTCATACCGACAATTCTAAGTCCATTTGACTCAAATCTGTCGACTATTTTTCCTATAACATTTTTTGCTACCGCATCTGGTTTTATTATTGATAATGTTCTTTCCAATATTTTCTCCTAAATTTATTAATCTCTTTTCACAGAGGTCAAGAGCGGATTATACCAAAAAAAGTTTTAATTGTAGTTAAAATTTAGATTAAGAAGGAGATTGAGATGATGACACACCATCTCAAGTTTTTATGCTATTCTACGCAGGGAGTATCGCCTTTTCTAAGATCCGCTCCTATTTCGTCACGACTTGGTTGACCTTCAACCACATCACTCCAAACTATACACCCTTCAGTCGGGCATGCAGCTGCACAAGCAGGTTCGTCATGATGACCAACACACTCTACACATTTGTCAGCATATACATAATATATATCTTCTCCTGTTGGGTTATCATCATCATCAACAATCGCTTCTACCGGACACTCATCTATGCAAGCTCCACAAGCTATACAAATATCTGTAATTTTTACAGCCATTTCAACTCCTTAAATTTGATTTATACGAAACTATATCACAAGAAAATTAAAATAGAAATAAAAGTAAAGACTATTTCATAAATCTACAGGAAAATATAAATTATAAACCAGACTTCTAATAACAGATTTAATCTTAACATAATATTAAAATGCTATAATTTTCTTTCTAAGAAAAATTATTAATAAGGAGAAAATATGTTAGTTACAAACAAAGCACCTGATTTTACTGCAGCAGCAGTTTTGGAAGATGGACAGATAGTAGAGGATTTTAATCTATATGAAAATTTTGGTGAAATGGGTACTGTTGTATTCTTTTATCCATTGGATTTTACATTTGTATGCCCAAGTGAGATTATCGCATTTTCACACAGAATTGAAGAGTTTAAAAGCAGAGGCATCAATGTAATCGGTGTATCTGTTGATAGTCAATTTTCACACTTTGCATGGAGAGAAACTTCAGTAGAAGATGGCGGAATCGGTAGAATAAAATTTCCTTTGGTAGCAGACTTGAGTAAACAAATCGCAAGAGATTTCGATGTACTTTTAAATGATAGCGTTGCCCTTAGAGGTTCATTTCTTATAGGAATTGATGGAACCGTAAGACATGCTGTTATCAATGACTTACCACTTGGAAGAAATGTTGATGAAATGCTAAGAATGGTAGATGCTATGCTTTTCACAAATGAGTATGGCGAAGTCTGTCCTGCAGGTTGGAACAAAGGTGATGAAGGTATGAAAGCTTCAACCGAAGGCGTTGCTGAATACTTGGCAAAACATTCAGAAGAGTTATAATCTGACTTTATGCGTTATAACGAGCAAAGCTCGTTATAACGGCAGGGACTAAAGTCCCTACAACCCCCTAAAGCTACGAAAAGCAGGACTTTTCGAGAAAAAAGTGCGTAAGATCAATCATGGTCTCTAAGAAGAAGGGGTGTGTGTTTTTACACCCCTTTCTTTAAGTTGTTATTTTTATCTTTTGGGAAATCTGCTCTGGTAGTAAACCCATACTTTTTTCTACTAATTTTGTATTTCCATGCTGTATAAACTTATCCTCATACTCAAAACTATATATCTCTACATGTAGAGCATTTCTCTCTTTTAGAAGTCCTAATAATGATGCTACTCCTCCTTGTTTCACACTATCACTAAATACATACCATTTTTTATATTGCTTTGCTAACTCTACCAAAAGTTTTTCATCTAATGGTTTTGCAAATCTCAAATCAACGATACAAGAATTAATACCATCTTTTTCTAGATTTTTCGCTGTTTGCATTGCTCTTCCAACACCATTTCCATATCCAAGCAATAAAATAGTCGCATCTTCTTTTTGACTTAAAATTTGAGCCTTTCCATACTCAAAGATTTCATCCATCTCACCAAATGATTCTAAAAATACACCTCTTGGATATCTGATTGCAAGAGGTCCCTTGTGTATATATGCATACTCTATAGCTTTATGCATACTAGCCTCATCTCTAGGCGCCATTAGCGTCATATTTGGAATAGCGCTCAAGTATGATATGTCAAATGCTCCTTGATGAGTCTCTCCGTCTTCCCCGACAATCCCAGCCCTATCCATTGCAAAAACAACATTTAGATTCATAATGCACGCATCATGGATGACTTGATCGTAAGCTCTTTGTAAAAAAGTAGAATAGATAGTAATAAACGGTTTAAAGCCCTCTTTTGCCATAGCACACATCGAGGTTACTGCGTGTTGTTCTGCAATCGCTACATCCCAAAAACGCTCAGGATAAGCCTCTATAAGTTTATCCATCCCTGTTCCACTCGGCATAGCCGCTGTTACCCCAACAACATTTTCATGTTTTTTTGCCAAATCTAAAAGAGCCTCACTATACATAACGGTTGCACTTTTATTTACACTTTTTTTCAGTGATTTTCCACTCTCTATATCAAATGGTCCAACTCCATGCCAATTCTCATAATAACCTTCAGCTTTTTCATAGCCTTTCCCCTTGAGAGTCTGGGCATGGATAATGACCGGTTTCTTTAACCCTTTTGCCGCTTCAAAGGCTTTGATTAGGCTCTCGAGATTGTGACCGTCAACTGGTCCTATATAGTCAATTCCCAACTCTTCAAAAAGTATCCCGGGGGTAATCAGCTTGAAACCTTCTTCAAATTTTTTCGCCATATATGTTGCACTCTCAGGAAGATACTCCAATATCTGCTCTGTTGTCCTTTTCATCTTTTGATAAAAATTTCCGGCCATTGCGTGAGAAAGAAAACTACTTATGGCACCTATTGGTTTTGATATGCTCATTTTATTGTCATTTAAAATTATCACTACAGGGTATTTTCTAAAACCGAGCTCATTTAAAGCTTCATATACCATTCCTGCACTCATCGATCCGTCTCCAATCAATGCTACAGGAACTCTTGTATCGCTCTGCCCTTTTAACTTGATAGCCTTTGCTGCACCAACAGCCAAAGAGATGGAAGTTGAACTGTGGCCTGCTACAAAATAATCAGCATCTGATTCACTAGGTTTAGTGTATCCGCTAAGTCCGTTAATTTGTCTTAGTGTATCAAACGAATCCCATCTTTGTGTCAACAGTTTATGGGCATATGATTGGTGGCTAACATCGAAGATAAACGGATCATTATTGATATCAAATACATAATGCATGGCAACTATCAGTTCCACTGCCCCCACATTACTGCTAAGATGCCCACCATTTTTGCTTACTGTTTTTATGATTTTATCTCGCAAGGAGACGCATAAATCTTTTAACTCTTGAATATTTTTATTTTTTACATCAATTTCCATTTTTATCCTGATTTTTACAATTAATTATTTAATTCATTTTGCAAAAGATACTTGACCTTTTCCATCCGTGCAGATATATTTCCATCTAAATTTCCACTATCACTAAGAAGAATAACTCCTCCCAAAGATATAGCTGCATCCGATTGAACATCTATTTTTGCATTTTGCGCAAAAATTTCACTTAATCTATCAAAATCTTTTGGATTTACTTTTAGAGTTATTTTACCGGCATCTCCGAGATCTTTAATTAGCTCTTTTGCAAGAGATTCTGCCACTTGTGAACTAGCAGTTGAAATCTCTTTTTTTATAACTTCTCGTGCAACTTCCAAAGAAGTTTCTATAAGATTTTTTTCTATTTTTTCAAAAAAACCATCAAAACTCTCTATTTTTTCTTTTAGTTTTTTTGCAGACTCTAAATAATTTGATACTTTTTCATTATAGTTTTGTTCTAATTTTTCTTTGGCTTTAGCATAACCTTCATCAAAAGATATCTCTTTTTCTCTTGCCACACTCTCTTTTAGTCTGTTTTCAAATTCGCTCTCCTGCTTTTCTATTTGCATTTGAAGTTTTATGATATTTGAGGATAGTGTATCACTTTTTTTCAACAACTCTTCTATAAACTGATTTTGGGTTTCATCTATTTGATCTTTCTTGATAGTTCCACTCTTCTTGGATAAATCATCTTCTTGAGCAAATTCATCTACATTTTCTTCCTCCACTTTTACAGAACCCAAAACTTTGAATCTATATCTTTGGACTGTGTGATTGTCTAACTCACTCTGTTCTATAACATTGTCCATGTCTTGAACTCCTTTACTCAATCATCTCTTCGGCTTCACCGATTTGTAGAACTCCTTGTTCTGCCAACTTTTGAACCTCTTCAACAATCCTTCTTTGTGCCTCTTCCACATCTTTTACTCTAACAGCTCCTAAAAAACTCATCTCTTCATTAAATGCCTCTTGCGCTCTTTGAGACATACTTCCCATAAATTTCTCTTTTAAATCTTCGCCGGAACCCTTTAAGGCGACCATCAAGTCTTTTTTATCTGCAACTTTTAAAATTTCTCTGATTCCGGTATTGTCAAGTTTTACAATATCTTCAAAAGTGAACATCATATCTTTTATGACAGATGCCAACTGCTCATCAGCCTGCTCTATAAATGAAATCGTTGTCTTGGAAGCTTTCTGCCCTAGTCTGTTCAATATCTCTGCTACGGCTCTTGGTCCACCAACTTCTACCTTGTATGAAGTTAATGATTCTAGTTTATTTTCGAGTACTGTAGATACTCTTTTGACAACAGAAGGTGATATTTCACCAAGGTTTGCCATCCTTATAGTCACCTCACTTCTTAGCTCATCAGGAAAAAACGAGAGTGTTTCTGCTGCTGCTGTCGGCTCCATATGTGCTAGTATCAATGCAACGGTCTGGGGGTGCTCATTTATGATAAAATCAGCTAATTGTTGTGGTTTTATCTGTGCTAAATAACCAAAATTTTGTGTAGTTTCCATATTTCTAGATAATTTTTCCAATATTTGCTGTGCGGCTTCTGAGCCAAATGTTCTATATAATATCTCTTTGGCATACTCCATACCACCACTTCTAATGTATTGATTTGACTGCAAGAGTGCGTAAAATTCTTCAAGAACAGCGTTTGCAACCTGTTTATCTATGTTTTTTACACTTGCTATATATTTTGATATATCTGTAACTGTATCTATCTCCATGTGGGAAAAAAGATTTGTTGTTATATCTTCTCCAAGCTGAATAAGTAAGATTGCAACTTTTTCAGGCGTCGAGAGTTCATTATACTCATTTTTTTGCTCTTCGTTTAATTTCATTTAGACTTCTTTTCCACTTTTTGACAAATCAAAATCATTTGCATTTTTAATTAAACCTTGCAATAAGCCAGCCACTTCTTCACTCTTTTGGTCTGCCAAATTTTTCAATTTTTCCAGCAACACATCATACTTCAATGCTTCTTCATTAAAATCTTTTCCAATACCGAGTTGCTCTTCTACTCTCTGTCTTGCTTTTTTAAATTTCTCAAGTGTATCTTCTGCATTTTCTTCTTCATCTATTACTTGAGTTCTATCTATCTCTTCTATATCTTCTGTTTGTTGCTCAAGCATTCTTGCAGAAAAAGGCGAAATGATTTTTTTATAAAATATAAATAGCAAAATAGCAACAAATATATATTTCAAAATAGGGATGATCGGTGTAATATAAAAACCCAGCTCATTTATCATGGTTTTTGTGACAGGTTGACGCCCATTTTTTGCCAACGGTTTAAACTCAAGATTACTCACCGTAACCTCATCGCCTCTTTTTTTACTGAACCCTACTGTCTGTTTGACTATATTGTCTATTTGTGTCATCTGTTCTTTTGTTAAAGGTGTATATTTTAACTCTTCTTTACCTTTTACCTTTTTATACTTATAGTCTCCGTCAACAACAACAGCTGTACTTATCTTTTTGATAGTAGCAAATTCACTTTTGGTATGTGTAGTTTTTTTAGATATCTCATAATTTGTAGTAGTAGAGCTTTTATCATATTTTTCAGTGCTTTTTTGGCTACTTAGCCCCTGAGTTGGACCTATATTGCTGATGGCTCCGGGGACTCCTCCGATTTTTGCCGGAGTAGAACCTGTTTTTTTCTCTTCTACACTCTGTTCACTTCTAGGGACAGAATTTGGGTCATAAACTTCACTGACCGAATTTTCTTGTTTAAAATCAAAGTTGATAGTCACCTTTGCCACTACCTTGTCACTACCGCCTACTACCGGTGTTAATACATTGATAATCTTATCTTCCAAATTTGATTCAAATTTATGTTTGTACTCTATTTGACTTTTTATTAAATCAGATGAAAATACTCCCTCATCCTCACCTAAAGGTACTCCGTTTTGGTCTACAATTTTTACATTGCTTGGCTTTAGATTTACAACAGACGAAGAGACTAGATTTTTGATACCTGTTATTTGTTTATTTGAAAGCTTTTCTCCATTTATCAAATCTAAAACAATCGATGCGGTAACATCTTGTTGTTTTGCTGTAAAAACACTCTTTTTAGGTATAGCTATATGGACACTTGCATTTTCAATTGGTTTTAAATCCTCAATAGTTCTAGATAATTCTCCCTCAAGAGCTCTTAGGTATTTTACCTGTTGTTCAAAGTCAGTTGAGCCAAAATCTGTCTTATCAAAAATCTCAAATCCAACTTTTGAATTTTTTGGAATTCCTAAAGCAGATATGGCGATTCTCTCTTTGTACACAACCTTACTTGGTACGGCTATTGTTCCCTCGTTTATCACTTTATAGGGTATACCATCTTTTTCTAATTGTTGTATAATCAAAGCGGAATCGCTCGGAGTTGTATTATCAAAAAGAACACTATATCCTGATCCAAGAGAAGAGCTAGGATTTTTAAAAAATACCAAAAATGACAAAAAGCCCACTACAACAAATACTGAAATAAGTGAAACAATTTTTTGCTTTCGCGATAGGCTCTGCAGTAGTGCTGTTATCTGATTTAAAAACAGTTTTAGATCCATCTAACCTTCCATATCGTTTAAGTAAATCTTTTTAAATTCTCTCATAAATCTGACATTTTGCTCAGGTGTTCCTATGGTTACTCGTATCGCATTCATGCCATATGCTCCAAGATTTCTGACTATTATACCTTTTTTCAAGAGTTTTTCAGAAATTTCTCCCGAATTTTTACCATTTTTAAACTCTAAAGTGATAAAATTCGTATAACTGTCTATAAAATCAAAGCCCAACTCTTCTGCAAATTTCTCATAAATTAGCATCTGTTCAAAATTCTCTTTTACACAATCTTGTACAAATTCTTCGTCATTAAGAGCTACTATGGCAGCCTTAAGCGAGAGGGTTGTGATGTTAAACGGAGCTCTTAGCTTCATCAAAGATTTTATCATATCAGCTTGCGCTATCCCGTAACCACATCTCATACCACCGAGTCCATAGGCTTTTGAAAAGGTTCCTAGATACAGAACATTTGGGTATTTTTCAATTATATTTTTTGGTTCTATCTCTTTTTTCTTATCCTTATATTTTGCATACTCTTGATATGCACCATCTACGATCACTAAAGTGTCACTACCTATCTTGTCTAAAAAATTATACACTTTTTCTTTCTCTAGGCACTCTCCTAGCGGATTATTTGGCAGACATAAAAATATGATTGATATATCACTGTTTTTTTGATAAATATCTAAAAATTCCCCTAAATTGTGTTGGTGCGATGGAGTTTTGAGTATAGTTGTGCCCGTTTGTCTTGCATATATCTCATACATTGCAAATGTAGTTTTTGCCATCAAAACGCTGTTGTTTTTATTTGCTTTTGCATGCACCCCAAAAGAGATAACTTGATCACTTCCTGCACCAATTATCACATTTTTGCTTCCAACATCAAATCTTCTGGCGATGCTCTCTTTTAATTCATACATGCTATCATCAGGATATAGATTCATCTTTGATACATCTTTGCAAATTGCGTCTTGAACCAACTTACTACAACCTCGTGGATTTTCATTGCTAGCAAGTTTGATGATATCTTTTTCATCTACTCCATACTCTCGCACAACCAACTCTATCGGTTTCCCGGCTTCATAAATCTTTAAATTATCTAAAACTTTGTTGTATCTCATTTTACTCTCCATTTATATAACTCCCTAGCCAGATTATTTCATGGCTATCTCTGTTTTCTTCTATGATATCTTGAACATTTTCATCATCTATATGACCTTCAAAATCTAGGTAAAAAACTGATTTAAAACCTTTTTCTTTTGTTGGGCGAGACTCTATCTTGGTTAAATTTACACTATTTTCTTGAAATGTTTGTAAAAATTCTACCAAACCTCCAGGCTTATCGACAGTTTTAGCTAAAATCGAAGTTTTACTTTTATCTGATTTGGCATTTTTAAAATCACTCAAAATTAAAAACCTTGTTTTGTTCGCCAAATTATCCTCTATCTTTGAAAACAAAATAGGAACCTTGTATAATTTTGCTGCTATATGCGAGCAGATAGCAGCACTTTTTTTATCGCTACTTGCCAATTTGGCAGCCTCTGCTGTTGATTTTGTTGCAATAAAATCTATATCATTTAAAAAATGTTCATCCAAAAATTTTCTACACTGATTATAGCCTTGAGGGTGAGAATAAATTTTTTCTACATCTTTTAGACTTTCACATGTAGTTGCAAAAGAGTGGTGGATATCCATATATATCTCTGCTACTATCTTTGTACTATATTTTCCCAAACAATCAAGCGTAATACCAACTGCCCCCTCTGTATTATTTTCTATAGGGACTACTCCATATTTTGCCTCTTTGTTTTCAAGAACCGTAAAAACTGCTTCTATAGAATTTAATCCTATGTATCTTCCCATAGCACCAAATCTACTCTGAGCAACTTGATGTGTAAAACTGCCCTCCGGTCCAAGATATGCTATGTTTTCAGGCAATTCTATGTTTCTACTAACAGCAAAAACCTCTTGAAATATCGCATCTATCGCATCATCATTCAAGTAGCCATCATTAAGGGATTTGAGCCTATCGAGTATCTCCCTTTCTCTTTCAGGTCTATATATGGCGGTTCCTGTTGTGTTTTTCAAATCTCCTATGGTTTTGACTGCTATCATTCGTTTGTTTAGCAGTTTCAAAATTTCATTGTCAGTTTCGTCTATCTCTCTTCTGTATTTGTTTAAGTTCATTTCAATTTTACCTTTGAAATATTTGAGACTATTTCATCTATTTGGTTTTTGATTGGTTCTATCTCATCTTTATTTTTGCATTTTCCGCTTAGGACTAAAACTGTTTTACTTCCAAGTTTTTTTATGCCGCACAGATCCCCTATAGCATCATCACTGATCATTGTTATATCTTTAAAATCAAAATTAGTATCTTGTTGGAGATTTAGTAATCTTTTTGCCTCGTTGTAAAAAGAATCGCTAGGTTTTCCGACAATTTCATAACCTTTACATGTAGCATACCTAATCATTTCCAAAATCGCACCGACTCCGGGATATCTTCTTCCCTCTTTTGCGTATATACTAGTAGCATGCATGCCAATGATTTCAACATCACCCAAAGCAGTCTCTATCATGGAAGCATAGTCATCAGAATCAAAATCCTTTTTACTTGCTATTAGCATCACTTTTGGAGTTTTTGTTGTTGTATTATATCTCATGGCTTCAAGACTTTTTATAAACTCATCTGCTCCAAAAGCTCTTACATCCTTCGTTTTTACTTTCTTATCCAAAACCATAAATGGATCTAGATAGTTGGAAAAAGGAATCTTAAAGCCCAAATCTTTTAAAAAATTATGGAAATTCTTACTTAACTCTTTTGTGTTATTTGTGATAACCATGTATGGAATTTTTGCTTGATTTAAAAAATCTATAAACTCTAAAGAGCCCTCTATAGGTTTTTTGTCTTTGTCACTTATGAGCGTACCTTGTACATCTATAAAATAACTCATATAAAATCTATCTCCAATGCAAGTAAGTCTTCTAGTGTTTCCCTTTTTCTTATCAACCTGTCTTCTTTGTTTATTAAAGCAACTTCGACAGCTCTTGTTCTAGTATTGTAGTTGCTACTCATCGTGAAACCGTAAGCTCCTGCACTCTTTATGATTATTAAATCATCATGTTTTGTCTCTTGGATATATATATCTTTTGCCAAAAAATCACCACTTTCACATATAGGACCTACTATATCTGCCAAAGATTTTTCTGCGCTCTCGTTAGCACCTAGAAGCTCAAAATCATGGTAAGCCCCATAAAGGCTTGGGCGTAAAAGATCATTCATGGCTGCATCAACTATGACAAATCTCTTTTTCTCATTTTTCTTTTCGTACAGTACCTTTGTCAAAAGATAGCCGCAATTTCCTACTAAAAACCTACCGGGCTCACATACAACAGTAACATCTTGGTTTCCAAGTGCTTCAAAAATATTTTGCGCATATTCATAGAGGGATATAGTTTTTTCATCTTTATATGTGATACCTATACCACCGCCTACATCGAAAAATTTTATATCTATATTGGCTGCTTTAAGACCCTTTAAGAGATCTGCTATAACTATTGATGCTTCTTTAAACGGCAAAGTTTGTGTTATTTGGCTTCCTATATGAAAATGTATACCTACAGGGTTTAGATACTTTGAATTATTTGCATATAAATACATCTTTTTTGCACTCTTTATATCAACACCAAATTTATTTTCAGAAAGTCCCGTAGATATATACGGATGTGTTTTAGGGTCAATATTTGGATTGACTCTTATACTGATTCTTGTTTGCAATTTTAGCTCTTTGGCTATCATTTCAACTCTATACATCTCTTCTTCACTCTCTAGATTGAGCATCAAGATGTCTTTTTCTATCGCCTCTTTTATCTCATTGTCTTTTTTACCGACACCACTAAAAATAATCTTATACTTTTGGGCTCCTGCTGTCAATGCTCTCTTAACTTCTCCAATAGAAACACAATCAAATCCACTGCCTAATTTTGCCAAATATTTAAGTACACTAAGATTTGAGTTTGCTTTTACTGCATAACAAAGTATCGATTTTCTAGCTCTAAAAGCCTGCTTTAAAGAGTTATAATTCTTATCTATCTCATCAAAATTATATACATACAAAGGAGTATCGTATTTTTGTGATAACTCTTGGAAATTTAACATCTATTAACCTTTATGAGACCACTGTACAGTGGTCTCTTTATTTAAAATAGCTTTATTTTATCTAAAAAAAGAGAAAAAGAAAATTAAGGGTAAATTTACCGCACTTCCTTGACTACCTTGAAGAAGTCCAAGGTGTCACTCCTTGATATAAGAGTATAGAGCCGACAGTCCTAGTAGAAAAATCGGGAGCATAATGGCAAATTCCGGATATATAACAGAATTTAATGCCAATTTGGCAAGTAAAAATAGCAATCCCCAAATAAACACTGACAAAAACATCAATGAAAAAGAAAATAGTATTATGCTGTTGTACCTTGAAATCATAGGTAATTTTGCAAAAAGAATCAAACCTAGCAAAGGAGCAAAAAATGGCAAAAATATTTGTGTAAAGATGATAGTCCTGAGTCTAGCGGTATCTATATTTTGTGAGTTAAAAAATTTCAAAGCATCAATTGCATCCGGGATGGATAGATTGAACTTTCCTTTATAGACATTGTCTATAATTTTAGGCCTAAAACCTTTGAGAGTCTCTAACTTGGAAAATTGTTCTATCTTCAACCCATTGCCACCAAGAACCGTCACCTTTGGCTTTAAAACTTTTTCCACACCATACAGTATCCAGTTTCTATCATTATAGTAACCTTTTTTTGCACTAATTATAGATACCAAATCCCTATTTTTGACCTTAAAAATCTTTATATCTGTTGCAGCTTTTTTAATAGGGTCTAATTGTTTAAAATATACATAATTATCACCATTTTTTAAAAACATATCTTTTGTATCGCTTGAAATATGGCTAAATTTCAATATATTGTGACTATATTCTCTTGAGTAAGAAAATGTGGTGAAATTCAAAAGCACATATAAGATTGTTATAAACAAAGAAGTTATAAACAGAGGTTTGATGATGCTTTGCCTACTTATTCCAAATGAAAGCAAACTTACAAGTTCATTCGTTTTCACCATAGATACCGTTGTTAAAATCATCGCAAATATAACAGATAGTGGTAGCACATAATTGATAGCATACATACTTTGAAACATAATATAAAGAATCTGCAAATTTGCTGATTGCGGTAACTTTCTATATGTTGTCAAAAGATCAATACCTACATAAAACAGCTCTAGTGCAAAGAAGATTATAAAGAAAATCTTTAGATACTTTAAAACTATATGCTTTTGATATATCTTCATTAGGTCTCTTTTGGTGCTTTAAGGCTGTATTTCTGTGAAACATTTGCCAGGCTATCTTTTAAAAGAGCTATGCTGGCCTCTTTCGCATTTTTTATAATTTTATCTAAATTTTCCTTTTGTACTGCAGAGAAGTCCGACAAAACATGTGCTATGATAAAATCTTTGTTTTTCGGCTTCCCAATTCCAACTCTTACCCTAAAATACTCTTTGCCGATATGCTCATCTATGGATTTTAATCCGTTGTGTCCGCCATTTCCTCCGCCAAACTTAAATTTTATCGTCCCAAAAGGGAGGTCTAAGTCATCGTGAATAACAACAATATTTTCAGGCTTAAAATAATCACTCACAGCCCTAACACTGCTTCCGGAAAGATTCATAAATGTAAGTGGTTTTAAAAGGAGGGTATTTGAGCATTTGTGTAGATTTCCTCTAAAATTGCTCTTATTAACAAGAACGCAGGAGAGGTCGTCCAAAAGAGAATCTACAACCATAAAACCGACATTGTGTCTGTTATATCTGTATCTCTCTTCTGGATTTCCTAGCCCTACGATTAAATTCATCAGATTAATCGCTATTTAGCTTTTATGACTCCGACTATCGAAATTCTATCTTCATCCATAAGCTTGATATTGTCATTAACTTTAACATCTCTGACCAAAATAGTATCTCCAACACCCAAATCACTTACATCTAATGTAAAGTTATCAGGAAGATTTTCAGCTGTACATTTTACAGTAAGCCTCTTTTTAGATTGCGCAAGAACACCTTTGTCTTTGAGTCCTTTTGGAGTTCCTGTGAGTAAAACCGGAACCAAGTATTTACTTAAAACTCCATGTAATGCGACTCTTAAGTCTACATGTACAAATTTACTTTTTACAGGGTCTTTTTGATACTCTTGTATAACAACATTTAACTCTTGGTCCCCAACTTTTACTGGAAATGCAAGTGTAGTTTTATTTCTAACCGCTTTTATGAACTCATTCTCTTTGAATGCAGCATTGATATTTTCAACACCTTTTCCATAAATATTGGCAATTAGATAACCATTTCTGCGAAGCTCTTTGGTAGCCTTCTTTGTGATACTCTCTCTAACTATGCCTTGTAACATAACTGTCCTTTAAAAAAATTTAAGGAGATGATTATACAAAAAATAATATAAAACCTTGATAAATTAAACTATTTTTTCTTTAAAGCAAATATGTCTTTATCAATTTTTTCTTCAAGTTTTCCAGATCTTTTTTTCCTCAAAGTATTCTTTGCATCGTAATAATCCAAATCCATCAAAAGATTATTTCTACTTGAGGCATTTGCCAAAGCCTCTTCTTTATTGATTACTCCTGATGCATACAGATCCAAAAGTGATTGGTCAAATGTTTGAGATTTATACACGTCTTTTCCATCTTTTATTGCATCTGTTATCTCTCCGTCTCTTCCATCCAAAATAAGATTTTCAATTCTTGCATTTTTGACTAATATTTCAACAGCTGCCGTCCTTTTTCCCGTAATTGTTCTCACTAACCTTTGAGATATGATTCCTTGTAGGGTGGAAGACAGAGTCATTTTAATCCTATTTTGATCATTTCCCGGAAACATGCCTAGTATCCTTCCTACTGTCTCTTTTGCATCTACGGTATGAAGTGTAGAGAGGACCAAGTGTCCGGTTTCGGCAGCATGCATTGCAGTTTCGATTGTCTCCAAGTCTCTCATCTCACCGACTAATATAACATCTGGATCTTCTCTGAGTGCAGCTCTTAGAGAATCTGCAAAACTAAGAGCATCCTGTCCTATGGCTCTTTGGTTTATGATAGATTTTTGATCTTTATAGACAAACTCAACAGGATCTTCTATACTAATGATATGTTTAGAAAATTTTTTGTTTATACTGTTTATCATGGCTGCCAAAGTCGTTGTCTTTCCACTTCCCGTAGGGCCTGTAACAAGAACTAAACCTCTTGGTTTTTCACAAAAAGCATGGACTTGATTCGGTAATCCTAGGGATTCGATTGTCGGAAGACTTGCTGGAATTGCTCTAAATGCAGCAGAAATTCCATCAATCTGAAAAAATATATTGACCCTAAATCTGAAATCATCATTCAACTTATATGTAAAGTCAAGATTTTTATACTTGACTAAATCAGGAAATCTTGTGCGCAAAAGCTCTTTTGCAAGTATAACACTGTCTTCATGAGAGAGTATCTCTTTTGACAAAGAGACGATTTGACCATTGATTCTTCCCCTGATGTTTGAGCCACTTTTTATGTGTAGGTCACTTCCTTTATTTTCGACTAGCTTACTCAAGTAATATTTGAGTTTTTTTGTCATTTCAAAAGTCAATTCATTTACATTTATTTCATGAAAATCTCTCATATTTTATGCCTTTTTTAGTTAAATGTTCTATCTTAAGGTATCCAATATCTCTTTAAAAGCCTCTTTAAACGAGCCGAGACCCTCTTTTATTAATTCATCACAAACATTTTTTAAATCAATGCCACTCTTATCTAGCTTTTCTAAAAACAGATCAATCTCTTTATCTACTTTAATCTCTTTATCTGTCTCATCTGAGCTAACGAAATTCTTAATTGTTGCTAGTGGAGCGGTATTTATAGAATTTGGAAGCAGTAACTTTCTAATATAATAGTCTGCCGGCAAATTGTCACCTTTTACTCCGGTGCTTGCGAAAAGTGTTCTTACGTTGTCTAAACCATATCCTTGAACCAAACTATATACTTTTATGGCATTATAGATTCCCACCTTTGATGTATCTAAACCCATTTTGTTCAGTTTTTCATCTAATTTTCTATCAAATCTGCTTACAAATACGCTTATGACAGCCTTTGGAAGTGTCTTTCCTTCAAACCTTTTAATTCCTCTGCTAAAAGCATCCATACAGTTCTTGGTCTGCTCAGTTGAAAAAATAAGAGTAGCATTTACATTAATACCCTCGCCAATCAATAACTCCATGGCTTTATACCCCGCCTTAGTCGCAGGGACTTTAATCATCACATTTGGCATACCAATCTTTTTAAAAAGCCTTTTTCCCTCATCTATGGTTCCTTGTGCATCATCGCATAAAAAAGGATCAACTTCTATGCTTATAAAACCATCATCATTTTTCTCATACAGACCCAACAGTTTTTCAGCGGCTTTTTTTATATCTTTTATAGCCAATGCCTCATATATCTCTTTAGGGCTCTTACCTTTTAAAGCTTTTATATCATCTTTATATGCCTGTGAAGTCAGTATGGCGGATTTGAAGATTGCGGGATTGCTTGTAGCGCCATTGATAATTTCCTCTTTTATAAGCTCTACAAAACCACCATCTAAAAAACTTCTCTCTACAAAATCGCACCATAATGAAAACCTTAAATCTTCTATATACATCTGTCACTCTCCAATATCTTTGTTAAATCTTTTTTATCTATTATAACATTTGCCTCTTTTTTCAGAACCTCTTTTGCACAAAATGCCACTCTTGTTTGAGCATATTTAAACATTGAAATGTCATTTGCCCCATCTCCGACAACCATGGTTGAGTTTCTATCTATCTTTAAAATAGCTTGTAATCTTTGCAACATATCTCCTTTTGAAAATCCAAACATCATATCGCCGCCCACCAAACCTGTTAGAATTTCACCCTTCACATGTAGCGTGTTCGAAAAGTCGGCATCATATCCTAGTATATCCTTTGCCCAAGTAGTCGCTGTTCTAAAACCGCCACTAAAAACCACTACTGTATAGCCTCTATCTTTTAACGCTTTTATACTCTCTTTTGCCCCTGGCATATACGGCAGATTGTGACATATCTCATCTACTCTTTTTTTAGACAATCCTTTTAAAAATCCTACTCTCTTATTAAGGCTCTCAAAAAAATCAATCTCTCCATTCATGGCACTTCTTGTTATGAGAGACACCTCACTTTCAAGATTTAACTCTTTCGCTAAAAAGTCTATCGTTTCTCCATCCATCAAAGTAGAGTCAAAGTCAAAGACACATAATTTCAATTTAGCCTCCATTTTATAAAAATATTATAACAATTCTACATTAAATTGTTTAATAAACCAATAAAAATGATATTTTTGAGATTTTATTGGCAAATTATCATTTTTTATAGTATAATGTCCGTCTTACTATATTGATCAATGATACTATGCATTTTATGAGTGAGTATTTAAAAAATATGAACGAAGGTTTGCATATCTATTGATAAATGTAAAATTTTTTTAAGGACAAGACAAGATGCAAATTTACGTTGGAAATATTTCCTACTCAACAACAGAGGAAGGTTTAGAGAACCTATTCAGTCAGTATGGCGAAGTAGAATCAGTAAAAATTATTACTGATAGAGAAACAGGTAGAGCGAAGGGTTTTGGATTTATTACCATGAATGACGACGCAGCAGCTCAAAATGCAATAGATGAATTAAATGAAAAAGAGTTTGACGGTAGAACTCTTAGAATTAACGAAGCTAGACCAAGAGAAGAGAGACCAAAAAGAAACTTCAACAACAGATTCTAATATCAAAATATTAAAATTAAAAATCTAGCCACATATCAATATGTGGCTAGCCTCTAAATAAGCTTTTTAGCTTTAAGTTACTTTATCCATTTTAACACTTTCAAAAATAAATTCTAAATGTCACAACAAATACAAATCAAAAGCGGAAGGAACTCAAAAGTCCCCACAACCGCCAATTATTACAAAAAATATACAGAATCAGTTAAAAATCTCTTTTTAGTAGTGCTTCAACTTTTAAAATAGTAAGCATACTATCTTCTCGTTTTCCAACACCGTATATCATACCTGTCTCCGAGTGTATAGTCTCCGGTGGAGGATCTATTCTATCTCTTTTTATACGAATTGCCTCTGTGAGTCTATCTATAACAAAACCTGCGATATTTTCTTCACCTTTTAAAACTATATATCTTGTATCTTCGCTCTGTTTGGCAGATTCTAAATTAAACTTCTTTCTTAAATCTATCAGAGGTATCACATCACCTCTTAGATTAAATACTCCTAAAACATAATCAGGTACCTGAGGAACTCTAGTGTACTCAATCGGCTTAATAATCTCCTGAATACTAAGTATAGGTATGGCGTACTCTTCGTTTCCTATAATAAAACCAACCAATTGAACAATATCATCTATAATTTTCTCAGGTTCACTTATCTGTTTTTGCTGTTTTTGTAAAACTTTATTTAATTGATTATTCATTTTTTACTCCGCTAGCAATTTTATATTTTTTCTTACAACACTTTCTAAATATTCCGGAGAATACGGCTTGGTAATATATTCGCTCATGCCAGACTCCACGCCTCTTAATCTATCTGATTTTGAAGTTCTAGATGTCACAGCAATCAAAGGAAGATGCTTATATTTAGAGTACTTTCTAATCTCACCGGCTAAGGTGTATCCATCCATCCTAGGCATTTCAATATCGATAAGAACAGCATCAAAACTATATTCACCTGATTTTATGATGCTTAATGCCTCTTGACCGTTTGTTGCCTCTACAACACTTATGCCCATAGGGCTCATAGCTTTTTTCATTATATTTCTATCCATCTTGCTATCATCTACAACAAGCACAAAATAATCACTCGGACTCTCTTTTACTTTTTGTGCGCTCTGCGTATCGGCAGTGATGTCAACACTTATGTTTTTAGCTAGATCCATCAAGGCTGCCACATCTACGATCAATGTAACTCTTCCATCACCTCTTATGGTTGCACCGGCAATTCCATCTATGCCTTTAAGATAATCTCCCATGGACTTGATAACTATCTCTTCTTGCCCAACTAAAGTATCTACAATAACGCCTAATTTCGACTCAGCCAAACCAATCACAACAACATAAGCATGCTCATTGTTTTCATACACTTTATCCACGCCAAATATATCCGAAAGTCTTACTAAGGATAGAACTTCGTCTCTTAATCTTAAAACATTTTTACCCTCTATAGTATAAATTTCATCTAGAGGGATTCTAACTGTCTCCAAAACCGAGGCCAAAGGAATTGCGTAAAACTCTTCTTGAACACCAACCAAAAGAGCTTGGATAATAGCAAGTGTTAAAGGAATTTTTAATTTGATGATAGTCCCTTTACCTATCTCGCTGTCCACATCAATAATACCGTTTAACTTCTCTATATTTGTCTTCACGACATCCATACCAACACCACGGCCAGATACGCTTGTGACTTGTGCGGCAGTAGAAAAACCAGGTTTAAAGATAAGATTATAAGCCTCTTTATCGCTCATGGTGTCAGCTTCTCTTTCGCTTATGATTCCCTTCTCTAAAGATTTATGGCGAAGCATATCTGGGTCAAGCCCCTTACCATCATCTACAATCTCTATGACTATATTGTTCCCCTCATGGTAAGCTTTTAATTCTATGGTTCCCGCCTCTAGTTTACCCTTGAGAAGTCTTGTTTCACCATCTTCTACACCATGGTCGCAAGAGTTTCTAATGATATGAACCAAAGGATCACCAATCTCTTCAACTATAGATTTATCTAACTCGGTCTCCTCTCCTGTAATCTTAAGCTCAATAGACTTTCCAAGTTCACGAGACAAATCTCTTACCATTCTTGGGAATTTATTAAACACTTTTGCTACAGGCAGCATTCTTGTTTTCATAACAGCAATTTGCAAATCAGTAGTAACCAAAGATACCGAAGAGACAACCTGATTTAGCTCTTCTAAAAATTTCTCGCCCTCATATCTCTCCTCTACATCATCGTATATCTTGAGCAATCTGTTTTTTCCAAGAACAAGCTCACCTATAAGATTCATCAAATGATCCAATCTCTTAACTTCTACTCGGATAGTTTGCTCAAGTGCACTTGCTGTCTGTTTTTTTACAGGAGTTTTAGCTTTTTGTATAGATGCAGGCTTTGTATTTTGGATTTCTGGCTTTTTCTTTGGTTCCTGCGCAACTTTTGGTTCCTGCACAACTTTTGGTTTTTGATTTTTTTTGGCTGCTTTTCTTTTTTTGTCTTCCTCTTTTCTCTCTTTTAAAAGTCTCTCTATCTCAGCTTCTACTTCATCATCGCTCAAATTTGAGTAATCAACTTCTTCTTCTTTTTGCTCTTCTTGTGGAGGCAATTTTTCTTTAGGTCCTTCTTGAATCTCTATCTCTTCACCTTTAGAGATAGCATCTAGCCTACTACAAATATCTGATATATCCATACCGATATCCGTATCATTTCCACTGTCTCTTATAGCCACCAATAGTTCTTTCATCATATCAATCGACTCTAACACGACATCCATAACTAAATGGTCTATCTTTAATTCACCTTTTCTAGCTTTATTTAAAACATCTTCCATATGGTGTGTCAATTGTGTCAGTACATCAAAGTTTAAAAAAGATGAAGATCCCTTTACGGTGTGAGCGACTCTAAATATACGATTTAACAACTCCAAATCTTCCGGGTTATTTTCGAGCTCAACCAAATCCTGATCGATTTGCTCTATCAACTCAAAAGCTTCAACCAAAAAATCTTCTAATATTTCTTGAATATCATCCATAGCCCAGCCTTTACTCTTCGTCTTTTATATGCGATTTTAAAACATTGGAAATCTCTTTATAAAAAACCGCTGCATCAAATTTTGTCAAATAGGCTTCACCGCCCGCCTCTTTACCTCTTAACTCACTAAAATGGTCACTTATGGAAGAGTTAAATACTATAGGTATCTCTTTAAATCTATTATCATCTTTTACATTTGCCGCAAAATGAAAACCGTCCATTTGAGGCATTTCTACATCGCTTATGATTATCTTTAACTCTGCGTTTAATCTATCACCATAAACACCATGCAGTTCTTCAAGTTTTTTAAGACCTTCTAATCCATCTTTTGCTTCTACAACTTTTAAGCCCATCTTTTTAAGAGCATCGCTTACCAATTTTCTAGCTACCATACTGTCATCAAGTACCAAAGCAGTGCCTTCTAGTTGCATAATCTCATTTGTGTCCATGTTGGTTCTTGGCTTATAAAATCCAAGCTCTTCAACTACGCTCTCAAGATCCAAGATGAGCAGCACCTCATCATTTTCTATCCTTGTAACTCCTGTTATCTGACTTTTATCCAAAGTTCCCATGCCTGACACAAAAGATGCCGGCTCTATATCTTTCCAGCTTATCCTTCTGATTCTTTTGGCTTCATGAACAATAAAACCTATCAAAATATCACTAAATTCGGTGATAACGATTCTTGGTTTTATTTTACTATCCACCGGCTCTGTTATATTCATCCACTTTGCCAAATTTACAACAGGAATCACTACACCACGCAAATCAAAAATACCCTCTATGTACTCCGGTACTCCGGGAAGTTGAGTGAGATTTGGGATCTTGATAATTTCGCGAACTTTTGATACATTCACTCCATAAATACCTTCATATATCTCTTCGCCTTCTTGCTTAAAAATACGAAAATCAACCAGCTCCATCTCATTGGAGCCCACTTTTAGCACGTTGTCATCAAACATCGTAGCCCCTTAGTTTAGTTTCTATAAATTCTATCTCAGGTGACAATTGTACAATAAAATAACTTTGATTGCACGCAAAAGAAGAAAAGTTTATATATTTGAGTCTTTTATGCAAAAAGCTTCTGTTTTGGTGATAGTGACCTTCTGCTATAATATCTACATTTTGTTCTATATTTTTATCAATTTTATCTTCCATAATTTTTTGGAAATTATCTATCTTTTGGCATATATCTTTCTTTTGCAAATTCTCTTCTATTTTTTTTGATATACAAAATCCACAAAACCTGTCAATGCCATCAAGCACCCTCAGCAAAGCCCTGTTTCTTATCATCTTGGTATATACTGTATGAATTGCTCCTCCATATTTATCACCATGAGAAAGAAGAGCTTTTTTATCAGAGATATCAAATAGTACCGGCTGCATACTTATGTCTATGATTTTGGTATTTTTGAAAAGATTTTTTAATGCAAAATCATGATTTCCTTCAAAGTAGAAAACCTCTTTTTCTTTTGCAATCTCTTCTATCAAATCTACATAATTCTTATATTCTTCTCTTAAATATCTCACTTCGCCAACGAGCAAATCAAACATATCACCCATAAGAAAAAGCTGTGGTGGATCAAGATCCTTTGACTTGAGTTTTAAAAGAAAATGGTAAAAACTATCTCTAGTGTCACTTTCGTGTGCATCACTTATGAAAACTGCACCATTTTTTATCTTAAGGCACATAAGATATAGTTGGAATTCCTAAATTTTCTTCAAGTTGAAACATGATATTTGCATTTACAACTGCTTGTGATGAAGAACCCCTTAGGATATTGTCAATGGCAGCATTTAAGTATAGTTTTTTACCCTCTACCTTGGCAAATATATCACAAAAATTTGTACCGCTTGGGGATTTTATATCTACTGGTTTATCATATATTCTTACAAATCTTTCGTTTTTATAAAACTCTTTAAGTAAACTTGGAGCATCTACTCCTTCATCTTTTAAAAGCATATAGCTATCCACCATTTCACCCCTTATCAAAGGTAAAAGATGGGGAACGAAGTTTATATCAAATTCTTTTTTTGATTGAAGCCTCATCTTTTCTGCAATCTCTGGCTGATGTCTGTGCATCAAAGGATTATAGGCAAAGATATTTTCATCTATTGAGACAAAGTGTGTTTTTGGGGTACATTTTTTACCGGCCCCGCTCACTCCACTCTTCGCATCTATAAAGATTGGAAAATTTTCATCTATCAAATCACAAAACGGCAATAAACTCAAAAGTGCAGCCGTAGGGTAGCATCCGGGATTTGCTACTAAAGAGCTGTTTTTGATCTCATTTCTATAAAATTCAGGCAAGCCATAGACTGCATTTTGAAGATTTTCTTTATCTGTATGCTTGCAATAATACGCTTCATAAGTATCAAGCTCTAGCCTATAATCAGCTGAAAGATCTACTACTTTTACACCTAATTCCAACAACTCACTTGCAAAACCCATAGCAGTCTTATGAGGGAGTGCCAAAAATGCCAAATCCGCAACTTTTGCAATCTCTTTTGCATTACTTTTTAAAACACTTTGAGACAACACTCCTTTCAAAGAAGGGTGCAACTCCTCCACCCTCACTTCGCCTTCACTGTTTCCTATATATACTATCTCAAAAATCGGATGGGTTATCAGTAGCTTGAGAAGCTCAAGTCCTGTATATCCGCTTGCTCCTATTATGGCTACGGGGATCTTTTTATTATTCAAATTTTATCTCCTCATAATCAACACTCAATATTTCATACTCTTTGACTCCCAAAGGGAGCTGAACTTTTACTTCATCTCCCGCCTCTTTTCCCAAAAGACATTTTGCTAGCGGTGAATGGTATGAGATAAGCCCCTTGTCAGGATTGCTCTCAGTACTTCCTACTATCGTATAAGTCAACTCCTCTTCACTGTCTATATCTTCCAAAGATACAGTTGAGCCAAATCTTACTTTGTCGTGAGTATATGAACCTGGATCGACAACTTGAGCTCTTGTCATAAGATCGCTCAATTCACCGGTTCTATTTTCTATAAAAGCCAATTTTTCCTTTGCTGCATGGTACTCTGAATTTTCTTTTAAATCTCCATGGCTTCTCGCTATATCCAACTCTATCACAATTTCAGGTCTTTGTACTTTTATCAAATCATTTAACTCTCTACTCAATTTTTGAAAACCAAAATCAGTCATCGGCTCTTTTGTCATATTTTCTCTCCAACTATTTTTTTTGTTATTATATCTAACATATCGTTTAAGGAGCCTTTTTGTAAAAGCTCCCTTACATGCAAAGAGTTTTCAAAAAACTTCTCTTTATCTGTCTTTTTATACTCACTATAGAGATTATCACTTGTGACCTCATCTTGTAAAAGCTCTACATGTAGAGGCGGTAAAGATGAAAAATCATACAGTATATTTGCAAGTCCAACATGCTTGAGCTTGACAAATTTCTTGGCAATCATATAGTCTAAATTTTTAGCCTTATATGCCAAAATGAAAGGAGTTCCTATCAATGCCGCCTCAAGAGTCGCGGTACCGGAGCATACAAATGCAAATTCGCTCTGCAAAAATGCTTCTTTTGCATCTCTTATGACTTCAAATTTTTCGATATCCCCATAAATCTCAGATATCTGTTCATCCTTAAAAAATGGTGGTATCACAAGTAGAGCTCTTTTACCTATCTTTTGCATCAACTCTTTAAAAATAGGCATCAACTTTCTTATCTCACTCTTCCTACTTCCTGGTAGATATGATATGATACCGCTTTTTTTGTACTCACTTTTATACTCTTTTATCTCATCAAGAAGTGGGTGACCGACATAGACAGAGCGGTTATAGTATCGGCTCTCAAATGGTAAAACAGAGGCTAAAATATCACAATATTTTTCTACTTTCGCTACTCTTTTTGCTTTCCATGCCCAAACCTGCGGAAGTATATAATAGACTATCTTAGCACTTGGATTTTTCTCTTTTATGGCTTTTGCCAAAGGAAGGTTAAAAGCCGGAGAATCTATAAGTAGTACAATATCGGTTTTGAAACTGAGCTTAACTAGCTCTTTTATGGCTTTTTTTGCTTTTCTTATCTTTGAAATAACATCCAAAAAACCCATAATTGAAAAAGCAGAAGAGGGAAGATAAGGCTTGGCAAATTTTTCATCAAATATACCAAAAAGTTCATAATTTTCCAATTTTTGCAAAAGCGGTTCGAGATGCAAATTTGCAGACGGCTCCAGTGATGAAACCAAAATTTTTATAGGTTTACCCAAAATATCTCCATTTTTTTACACTACCACTCTTTACTAAAAATAAAGATGTGCTCAGACTAAGAAGTCGGGCACTTTGTAGCGCCAATGTATGCTCTTATATGGCAAGGTATTCCATCGGGAGAGACAAGCGCTACCCTATCGCCCTCACACAGAACAGTCTCTTTTGGCATAAGTCTGTGATTTACAAAAGCACCCTCCACACTGTCCAACTCAAGCTCGAGACTCAAAGCAAGCTCAGCCACACTGATGCCGTCTTTGATCTGCATTGGAGTATTTCCACACTTCACACCCTTTTTTTCCAGTTCATTTCTTAAAAATGAAAAAGCGTTAAATGTAATATTCATATCTATGTTTCCTTTAAATCTTTTTTTAGAATCTTTATACTTTTTGATATGTCTTTTCTATATATGTATATGTATTTTCTTCCTTTATAAAGCAAGTCTCCTTTGAATTTTATATCTCCTACTTGAAATGACTGATTCTCTTTCATAAACTGCAGTTTTCCAAAATAGTGCCCTATGGGTTCATATATGGTTGCAAAAGCCAAAATAATCACAATCATATAGATTCTAGTAAAAAATTTTGAAAATTTACAGTACAAAACCAAATAACCAACTATAAAAAAACTAGGAATGATTAGATAAAAATTTTGATTGTCTATAAATATAGCATTAAAATACACATTTATATTATAAAAGTTAAAGTAGTTGAGTTTAATCCCTATAAAATATAAAAAATCAATCAAAGAGACAAAAGTGATACCGATGAAAAAACTGTTAAAGACACGATAGATCATCTCAGCCTCCTTTTTGTTATTTTACCACATTTTATGATTTTTGAGGGATTTTTCTCGCCAAAGCCAAATTTATCAAATACAATAACATCAGATTTCTCTCTCGCAAAACTCTCTTTAAACCCACAACCTGAGGGATTTGAAGAGGTAGAGTATAGCCATCTTAGTTTTTTTAAAAACTTCAAATGCTCCTTGTCTTTTACGACTCTTATCGCCAAATTGTTTGGGTATACTATCGTTATTTTTTTTGCTCTTCTAAGCATTTTTTTGTGGATTTGAGGAACTCTTGTAAAAGTTTTTAAAGTCTGCAAAGAATCAACACTAACGATGAAACCTTTTTTATCTCTCCTATTTTTTATCTCTTTTAATCTCTTATCATTTTGAGATAAAAAACCGACAGTTGTATCAGTTTGAGCTAAATATACAACTGACGGATTCATTTTATGACTTCAGATAATCTTGCAGAGCTTTTGGCTCATAGACACTCTCATTTTGAATATGAGCTAGACTCTTCGCAGCCACTGTAGCAGCTGCTATAGTAGTAAAGTATGGGATACTAAATCTCAAGACTGATTGGCGAATTTTTTTAGCATCATCTTTGCTCGATTTATTATCGCTTGTGTTTATCACCAAGTCAACCTCTCCGTTTTTAAGTCTGTCTTCGACATTTGGTCTGCCTTCACTAATCTTATAGACAAATTCGCTCACAACTCCTGTTTCGCTAAGCACCTTATGAGTCCCGCCTGTCGCTAAAATCTTAAAACCCAAATCGTTAAATCTTTTACCGATTTTTGCTGCATATTTTTTATCATTATTGGTCAAAGAGATAAAAACCGTGCCACTCTTCGGCAAGATGTTATTTGAAGCTATCTGTGATTTTGCAAATGAAGTAGCAAAATCCTTGCTGATACCCATAACTTCACCTGTCGATTTCATCTCTGGCCCTAATATAAGGTCTGCTCCTTGAAGTTTATTAAAAGGAAAAACCGCCTCTTTTACCGCTACATGTCCTTTTGATTTTGCTTTTAAAAGTCCGTCTTCTTCTATTACGACATCAAATGTATCATAATACTCTAGCGCATCTCTTAGATTTCCCTGCCACATAACTCTTGTCGCTACTTTTGCCAAAGGAACTCCTGTTGCTTTTGAGACAAAAGGTACTGTTCTGCTCGCCCTTGGATTCACTTCTATCATATATACATCATCTCTATATATGGCAAATTGTATGTTCATAAGTCCTACAACACCTAAATTTAGAGCTATTTTTTTTGTCTGTTGTTCTATTTTTTTTATCAATCTTTTGCTTAGGCTGACTGCCGGAAGTGAGCAGGCGCTATCACCACTGTGAATTCCCGCCTCTTCGATATGTTGCATGATGGCACCTAGATACACATCTTTCCCATCACATATGGCATCCACATCTATCTCTATGGCATTATCTAGAAATTGGTCAATCAAAACCGGTGAACTGTGGCTGACACTTACAGCTTCATCCATATATTCTCGCAATTCACTCTCATTGTAAACTATACGCATCGCTCTGCCACCTAGGACATAGCTAGGTCTTACAAGTACAGGATAGCCAATCTCTTTGGCTTTTTCTATAGCCTCCTCTTTACTTGTTGCGGTATCATTTCTAGGTTGCAAAAGTTCATTTTCCTCGATAAAAGCAGAGAATTTCTCTCTATCTTCAGCTTCATCTATCACTCTTGCAGTTGTGCCTATAATCTTTGCTCCGATTACAGTCAATCTTTTTGCTATCTTCAAAGGAGTTTGACCCCCAAAATGAACTATGATGCCATCGGGCTCTTCGCTCTCAACCACACTTCTTACATGTTCAAAATCTATAGGCTCAAAATAGAGTATATCGCTCGTATCATAATCTGTAGATACAGTCTCAGGATTGCAGTTATACATGATTGTCTTTATGCCCATATCATTTAGAGCATAAGCCGCATGAACACAACAGTAGTCAAACTCTATACCTTGACCTATCCTGTTTGGTCCTCCGCCTATTATCATCACTTTTTTTTCTTTACTTTTTTCTTTTTTCTTTTTTGGAAGTTTTGTGATATTTGTACTCGAATAAAGATATGGGGTGAGCGCTTTAAATTCTGCTGCACAGGTATCTACTTCATTGTACTCAAAATCAATACCAAGCTTTTGTCTCGCAAAATATATATCATTTTGAGTGAGCTCTAAGTTGTCATATTTATTTATCAGCCATGCTATCTTTTTATCCGAAAAACCGTAACTTTTTGCCTCTCTTAGGAGTTTTTCATCATTTAGAGCAAACATATCAAGCTTTTTCTCAAATCTTACCAAGTCTTCAAATTGATGTAAAAACCACTTGTCTATCTTACTTAGCATATGAACTTCATCTACGCTGAAACCTCGACCAAGCGCCTCCATGACACACAATACTCTAAACTCATTTGGACGACGAATCTCTTTTTTTAGTTTTTCATCATCATATTTAATCTCATCAAATCCACTTAACCCTACCTCTAATGAACATAATGCCTTTTGAAACGACTCTTTAAAAGTTCTTCCTATCGCCATCACTTCACCGACGCTTTTCATAGATGTTGTCAGTGTAGAATCGGCTACCGGAAATTTTTCAAATGTAAAACGAGGAATTTTCGTAACTATATAATCAATCACAGGCTCAAAACTAGCGGCAGTTCCTGTGATATCATTTGTAATTTCATCTAATCTGAAACCGACTGCTAACAGTGTTGCTACCTTGGCGATCGGGTAACCCGTAGCTTTTGAAGCAAGAGCACTACTTCTACTAACACGAGGATTCATCTCTATGACAGTCATCCTTCCATTTTGAGGATTTATAGCAAACTGCACATTGCTTCCACCGGTATCTACACCTATTTCTCTTAGAATTGCAAAAGAGGCATTTCTCATATTTTGATACTCTTTGTCGGTTAGAGTTAAAGCGGGAGCCATAGTGATACTATCTCCCGTATGCACACCCATAGGATCAAAGTTTTCTATGGAGCAAACTATAATACAGTTGTCACTGCTATCTCTTATAACCTCCATCTCATACTCTTTCCAACCCAAAAGAGACTCTTCTATAAGTATTTCATTTATAGGGCTAGCTTCCAATCCACCAGTTGCCAAATCTTTAAATTCATCTATATTGTAAGCAACTCCACTTCCACCACCTGCTAGCGTATATGAAGCTCTGATTATGAGAGGAAATCCTATCTCTTCGGCGGCAATTTGAGCTTCTTTTAAATTGTAGGCATATTTACTTTTTGGCAAATCCATGCCAATTTTTAGCATCGCTTCTTTAAATGCCTGTCTATCTTCGCCTTTTTTTATAGCTTCCGGTTTTGCACCTAAAAATTCTATACCCTCTAGCATACCTTTTTCATACATGCTCATGGCAACATTTAGTGCTGTTTGTCCTCCCATGGTGGGTAAAATAGCATCTATCTTCTCTTTTTTTATAATTTTTTCAATAATCTCTTCATTGATAGGTTCTATATAGGTTCTATCTGCAAACTCCGGGTCTGTCATGATAGTAGCCGGATTTGAGTTTATCAGCACAACTTTGTAACCTAGCTCTTTTAGAGTCTTGGCTGCTTGTGTTCCCGAGTAGTCAAACTCACAAGCCTGACCAATCACAATAGGACCTGAACCTATCAAAAGTATCGTTTTTACATCATCTCTTTTTGGCATTTATCACTCCACTAATTTTTTGTTATCACATGTAAGTATGTTGGAACTCTTAAATTTATATACGGCTGTACTATCACTGTTTTTGAGGACTCTTCTTGTATTACTTTCACAACTTTTCCAACTCTTACTCCTTGAAAAAATATATTATCTAGCCCACTTGTTACCACATCGTCACCAACTTTTGGATTCATCCAAAGCGGGATATATTTGACAAGTATATCTTTTTTATCACCCTCTAAAACTCCGGGAATCTTCTCTTTTCCCACATAAACTGAAAATATAGAGTTAGGGTCGCCCAAAAGTAGTCCTAAGGGATGAGAATTTTTATCTACTACTATTCCTGCGGTATAGCCTTGATATAACAGTCCATAAATCTTACTCTTGTTAAAATCTTTAAAATCAAGCCAAACTCTATTGTAATTATTTAAATTTGAGTAAGAGATGGCTCTTATCATCTTTACGCTAGGCTTGTAAGCGGAAAGATTGTTATCTTTTAATATAGCATTTAATTTTCCTGCAAACGCTATAGATAAAAGAGCAGATTTTTCCAACTCTTTTATCTCTTTTTTTTGTTGTATTATGGTTTTTTGCTGAGCAAAATGCTCCTCTATCGTGTTATTTATATACTCTTTCGCATCAAGATAACGCGTAAGAATATAATTATTAAAACCGACAACATAGCCTCTGCCGGTATCAGTAAACTTGACTGAAATAAATATCAATAAAACTAAAAAAAGTAGAAGTTTTAGTCTATTCATTTGCCAAATGCTGAAGTAGTTCTATCTCTTCCAAAGCTCTACCAGTTCCTTTTGCAACAGCCAACAAAGGCTCCTCTGCAACAAATACCGGTAGTTTAACAAGGTCGGATAGATATTTATCAAATCCTCGGATAAGTGCTCCACCTCCTGTTAGGACTATACCGTTTTCCACAATATCTCCGGCAAGATCAGGTGGCATAATCTCCAAAACATCTTTTAGTGCATCTGCTATCTCTTTTATAGGCTCTTTTGTAGCATCTCTTACATCTTCACTTGACAACTCAATCCTACTCAAAAGTCCACTGACTTGATCTCTTCCTTTTACAATCGCACTAAGTGGTTCTTCTAGGGCTATTGCTGATCCGATTTCTATCTTGATCTCCTCCCCTGCTCGCTCGCCAATAAGAAGGTTGTACTTTTTCTTTACATAATCAACTATAGCCATATCGATTTTGTCTCCGGCAGTTCTGATTGACTTGCTTATAACCAAACCACCTAACGATACAACTCCTATCTCCGTCGTACCGCCTCCTATGTCTATCACCAAACTTCCTTTTGGCTCTCTTACGGGCAAATCCGCACCGATAGCAGCTGCCATCGGTTCTTCTATCAAAAATACTTCTCTAGCACCTGCACTCATAGCAGACTCTCTTACCGCTTTTCTCTCGACTTGCGTAAGTCCATAAGGCACACAAATGATAATACGAGGTCTCAAAAAACTCTTTCTTTTATGAGCTTTTTCTATAAAATACCTTATCATTTTCTCAGTCATATCAAAATCAGCTATCACTCCATCTTTCATCGGGCGAATAGCTTGGATACTACCTGGAGTTTTTCCAAGCATATTTTTTGCTTCTTGTCCTACTGCTAAAATTCTTTGTTTGCCTGTTTTGTCACTTTGAATTGCCACAACTGAAGGCTCATTTATGATGATACCCCTGCCTTTAACAAGAACTAAAGTATTTGCTGTACCCAAATCGATACTCATATCACTCGAAAAGAATCCTATGATTTGATCTAATATCATTTATCTGCCTTTTTTTATTTTACTGTCATCTTTTATAGAGGCAAAGCCTCTATAAAATTCACACTCTACTAAAGCTTAGGCTTGCGCCTAGAAGCTTATTATTTTACTGTCATCTTGTCAAGGAAGTGAATTCCTTGACAATTCACGCTCTACTGAAGCTAGACCTTGCGGTCAGAAGCTATTGTTCTACTGACCTTATGCGCTTTTTTTCTCTTTTTTTATATATAGTGGCTTTGCGCCATCAACCACTACATCTTTTGTTATCACCACTTCATAGCCACTAAGCTCTGGAAGTTCATACATAACATCTATCATAGTTTCTTCCATGATTGCTCTTAGCCCTCTTGCTCCTGTTTTTCTTTTTATCGCCAAACTTGCCACCTCTTCTAAGGCTTCTTTTTCAAATGTCAATTCAACATTATCGATTGCAAAAAGTTTTTTATACTGTTTAAATATGGCATTTTTAGGCTCTGTTAAAATCTTTACCATATCATCTTGTGTTATCTCATTTAGAGTTGCTAGCACATGAAGCCGTCCTACGAGTTCTGGTATAAGTCCAAAATGCACCAAGTCATCCGGTTCAACCAAATCCAAAAGTTTCCAATCTTCACTCTTAGCCCTCTTCTCTTGTCCAAATCCTAAAACATTTTTTCCGATTCGTCTTTTGATTATATCTTCCAAGCCATCAAATGCACCACCGCATACAAATAAAATTCCGGAAGTATCTATCTGTATAAACTCTTGATTTGGATGCTTTCTACCACCTTTTGGCGGGATATTTACTATGCTTCCTTCTATAAGTTTCAAGAGTGCCTGTTGAACTCCTTCACCACTCACATCTCTGGTGATTGAGCGATTTTCACTCATCCTAGCTATCTTATCTATCTCATCTATAAAAACAATACCCTGCTCCGCTCTTTTTACATCTCCGTCAGCTGCTTGAAGAAGTTTGGTTAAAATATTTTCAACATCTTCTCCAACATACCCGGCTTCAGTTAAACTAGTAGCATCGGTGATAGCCAGCGGAACATCCAAAAACTTTGATAGAGTTTGAGCCATCAGGGTTTTTCCGCTTCCTGTCGGACCTATAAGCAGTATATTTGATTTTGATATTTCCGTATCGTCTTCTACAGCCAAGTTCTTAAATATCCTCTTGTAGTGGTTGTAAACTCCAACCGAAAACACTTTTTTGGCACGATTTTGACCAACTACGAACTGATTTAAAGCCTTGGTCAACTCTTTTGGAACCAAAATCTCATAATCTGGCTTTTTTTCCTCACTGCTGCTCTCTTCATCACCAAAAAATATCTTATAAGCAGATATGACGCAATGCTCACAAATATAAACATTTTCACCTGCAATTAACCTTGTATCACTGCTCTCTTTAGTGCCGCAAAAACTACATTCACGATTTGTCATCTATTTTTTCCTCTCATACGGTATGCCTCTTTTTGTTTCCAATATAAATATACACATCTGTTTTACTTTTTCATTTTTTTCATTTTTCATCAACTCTTGAGCAACATCTTTGATAGGCAAACCAGATCTGAACAGTTTCCTGTACGCACTCTGAAGTGCTCTTATGTCACCTTTTTCAAATCTTCTTTTTATGCCAACAGCATTCAATCCTTTGACTACTGCACGATTTCCCTCAGCCATGCAAAAAGGTGGTATATCTTGGCTTATAGCGCTAGCACCTCCTATCATACATCCCTCACCAATTTTTACAAATTGATGAATCGGTGTCAAGCCGCCTATAACCGTATGGCTTCCAATCTCTACATGTCCCGCAAGCGTAGCATTATTTGCCATAATAACACTATCACCCACTTGACAATCGTGCGCTATATGTGAATAAATCATAATAAAACAATCGTTACCTATCCTTGTAGTTCCGCCCCCATGAATAGTTCCGGCATTTACAGTCACAAACTCTCTTAAAATATTTCGCTTACCAATGCGTACTTTCACATCATCTTCGGCTTTGTGTCCTATATCTTGTGGCGGCATCCCGATTATCGCATAAGGGTATATCTTTGTCCCTTCGCCTACGAGAGTATCTCCATACACTCCCGCTCCCTGCATGATTTCAACATCATCTTCCAATACAGCTTTTGATGAAACAAATGCAAAAGCGGCAATTTTCACATTTGTTCCTAGTTTTGCACCGTCTTGAACAACGGCACTTGGGTGAATATCTGACATCTCTACTACTCTATTTATCAACTATCATAGCTTTTAATTCGGCCTCGGCTACAAGTTTGTCATCTACATAGGCCTTACCATCGAGTACCCAGATAGACCCTCTGTGTTTTATAACACCAAGCTTGTAAACAAGTCTGTCTCCCGGTCTTACAGGTGCTCTGAACTTCGCTTTATCTATACTCATAAAGTAAACAACCTTCTCTTTTGTATCTTCTTGCCCCTCTTCATCCATGCTTTTAAAAGCCAATATACCGCCGGCTTGCGCCATCCCTTCGATAATCATAACACCTGGATATATAGGATGTCCCGGAAAGTGCCCGCCAAAAACAGGCTCCTGAATAGTTACATTTTTATAAGCCTCTATAGAAGCTCCTGCCTCTAAACCTATAACTCTATCGACTAGTAAAAAAGGGGGTCTATGAGGTAATATCTCTTGGATTTCAACTACATCTATAATCAATTTTTTGCCTTTTTTTGACCTTATAAAACATAAGGTTGGATTTTATAAAATTTAAACATTTTACCCAATTTTTACTAAATTTTCCCTAACATCTTCATAGATAATTGAATTTAAATGAATTTCATATTTTTGAATTTTTATCTCATTTAAAATTATGATTGGAAAGAGAGTTGGCAAAAAGGTGCTCGACACAGATGCTCTTACTCTCATCTCATCGTTTACGCGTAGAGGACATTTCATCATTTCGTTGATATTTTTATACTCTGTTTTTGCTATATTGTTGAACTTTTCTAAAGACAAAAACAGTATATTTTCTTTATTAAAATACCCTATGCCTTCTTCTATATAAGATATTTTTCCTTTTACAAACTCTCTTGAAAGCTTAGAATAAAAAAGAAAATAACTAGGCACTGCCATATTTTTTTCCTCTTTAACAAATGCTCTTAAAAGCCTATAATTTAAAAAACTTTCTCTCCTTAATCTAAAGTTTAACCCACTATTTTCACACTTAATCACATCTTCATATAAAACAATTCTATCTTCGATGCAAGAGGGTAAAATCTGTTGTGTTATCGGTGACATCAGCTCATCTTTCAAGCGATTTTGACCCTCTCTTTGAGCAGAGAGTGCAAACAAACAACCACAATAGTTTTGATGATACAACATCTCTCTTTTTGCCATGGCAAACTGTTCGTTTGTTCCACCGCCCTTTCTAAAATCAGGGGTTAGAACTCTAAGAGCATATTTTTTCTCTATCTCATCAGCATTTTTTCTTAATTGTTCTATAGATTTTTTTGGACTTGTTAGTAGTGTTGTTGTTATCTCTTTTTCACCTATTTCCAATGCTTTCAGAGCTGTATTGACTAACCTGTTATCAAAACAAATACTACATCTTTTACCTTTTTCAGGTTCATTTTCCAAACCTCTTACAGCCTCAATCCATCCTTCATAATCATACTCACCTTCAAGCAGTTCGATACCTAGTTTATCACAACTTCTCTGCACATCTAAGAGACGGAGTCTGTACTCACTATAGGGATGAATATTTGGATCATAAAAATAACCAATCAATTTTTTTTGAGGATATAGCCCGGATAACTTCTGCAAGAAAAAATGGCTATCGACTGAGCAGCATATATGAACTAACAATTTTGCGATTCCTTTTCTAGAAATTATAGTATAATTTTGTAAATTGATAAGGAGAATTACAATAAAATATATAAAAAGTTTTAAATTTTGGATCTTTTTTGTAATTTTGATTTACACCTTTATTGGTTTTTTCTTTCTTCCTTGGTTTATAACAGATAAATTACCAACCATATTAAAAGATAAAATCGGCATCAATATCTCCATCAGAAAGGCTCATTTTAATCCATATACTCTTGAGCTTAGACTAAATAATATCACTGTAGATGATTTGAAAAATAAGCCAGTTTTTAAATTAAAAACTTTTTATGCAAACTATACAATTTTCGGACTTTTAAATAAAACATTTCTATTTAGCAACATCACTATAAATTCACCTTTTTTATATGCAACTATAAATGAAAATGGAAAGATAAACCTGAACAATATCTTGCCGAAGAACAAAGATAATAAAAATACCTCAGGTTCTAAAAAAACATCATTGCCAAGTATATTGCTTAGAAAAATAGATATAAAAAATGGTCAAATTGAGATAAAAGACAATAGAAAAAATAGACAATTTACATTAGATTTGGGACCTTACAACTTTATAGCGCATGATATAAGCACTGACAAAGGCGAGTTAAACGCATATACATTTGAAACGCTAGTCAATGGTAAAAGCAAGATGTCTTGGAGGGGCGGAATGAGCATAGAGCCATTAAAACTTTATGGAAAACTAACACTCAAAGCTCTAAAATTACCAATATTTTACAAGTATGCACTACCAAATATAGATGCATCACTAGAAAAAGGTTCCTTATGGCTTACACTTCCTTATCAGATAGATATATCAAAAGAGATAAGGCTTAGGATTGATCATGCCAGGTTCCATCTTGCAAACCTTAAATTAAAAGAGAAAAAAAGTGCTCAAATCTTGATTGATGCAAAAAATATCAGTATTAATGATTTTAACTTAGATTGGCCAAAACAGAATATTGTAGTGGAAAATTTTAAAATATCCGACGCAAGCATATACCCTAAATTTACAAAAAACGGCAAACTAAATTTTGCAAAAGCTTTTTTCATAAGAACAGAGAAAAAAAGCGATATAAATAGTACAAAAATTGTAAAGCCTTGGAATTACCTACTTAAAAATGCCAAAATCGCAAGAACAAATATATATTTTGATAATCAAAACATGAAAAAAGAGACAAAAACAGCCCTAACTCAAATATCTCTACATGTAGAGAATATCTCATCAAACAAACAAAACCCTATAAGGTATAAACTAAGCTCATTGCTCAATGATAATTCAAACATCTCGATATCCGGAAATATAATCCAAAAGCCACTTAGCACGATATCTCAATTAAAACTCACAAATATACTGCCAACCGATTTTATCAACTATTTCAACCCTTATATAAATTTCAAATTAAAAAGTGCAAGTATAAATGCGCAGGCCGACATAAATGCAACTTTTGAAAAAAAATTGCATTTAGAGGTAGCATCAAACGGCTCTTTAAACAATCTTGTCATCAATTCAAAAAATGGTAAAAAGCTGGTAAATTTTCAAAAATTTGCCATCAATGGCTTGGATTTGAGATTTCCTAAACAATTTGTAACCATAAACAATGCATCAGTAACAAAAGCATTTGTAAATGCAAAACTTAAAAAAAATGGTGATATTAATCTACTTAAAGCATTTGTACCAACAAGCAAAAAGAAGCAAAACAAAAAAGAGTCAAAAAGAGCAAAGCCCTGGAAATTTTTGATAAAAAATGCAAATATAGATAAAAGTACAGTAGCATTTTTAGATAAAACACTGACAACTCCAACCAAAAGCAGACTCTGGGATATATCTCTACATGTAGAGAATATCTCATCAAACAAAAAATCGCCCATAAAATTCACTCTTAAAAGCAGGCTAAACAAAAAAACAAATATAAAACTCTTAGGGAAAGTGATACAAAAGCCACTTTTGATAAGCTCTAAGATAGACTTTAAAAAGATAAATATTGTAGATTTTACGAACTATTTTTCATCATATATCAACTTTAAACTCAAAGAGGCTTATGTGGATTTAAGTGGAAATATACGAGCAAACTTGGAGAAAAATCCAAAGATAAAGCTTTATTTAAACACTTCAGTGAGCAACTTGCTAATTGATTCACAAAATAACAAAAAACTTTTGAAATGGCAAAAACTCTCGATAAATGGGGTAAAATTTCAAAACTCCCCGATGTCCATCAGCATAAAAACAATCAACTTAAACAAGCCGTACATAAGAGCTCATATCGCGAAAAATCACTCTACGAACTTTTCAAATCTTATAAAAAAGAGTAAAGAAAAGGTAAAGAAAAAAGAGAAATCCACACCTTTAAAACTCAAAATCGGAGACATCAAACTTGTTGATGGCACAACAGATTTTAGTGATGCAAGTCTGCCTTTTCCTTTTTACACCAACATACATGATCTCAACGGCTATATAACAACACTTGATTTTGGCTCCACAACTCCATCAAAGTTAAAACTCGATGGTAAAATAGACAAATATGGATATGCTGATATAAAAGGTGTTTTATTGCCTTTTAAAATCAAACAAAAAGCTGATATAAATGTACTTTTAAAAAATATCAACCTAACAAGCCTAACACCATATTCGGGTAAATTTTTAGGATATAAAATCAAAAATGGAAAACTCTCTATGGATTTAAATTATAAAATATCCAAAGCATCCCTCATAGGAAAAAACAAGATAAACATAGACACGCTAGACTTAGGAGAGAGTGTCAAAAGCAAAGACGCCGTAAATCTTCCGCTAAAACTAGCGCTCGCTCTTCTAAAAGACTCAAACAATCAGATAGACATAGATTTGCCCGTCAGCGGAAATATGAACAATCCAAATTTTAGCTATGGGGGCATAGTATGGAAAGCTATAGGCCACCTGATCACAGGTATCGTCACTGCTCCATTTAAATTTTTAGGTTCACTCCTTGGGATAAAAGGGGAAGATTTAAAAGCCATAGATTTTGAATCGGGCTCATACAAAATCATCTCATCCGAAGTTGAAAAACTTGACAATTTAAATAAAATTATGGGCAAGAGACCAAATATCAAGCTAGAAATCATAGGAGAATATAGCAAGATTATAGACACAAAAGAGTTGCAAAATCACAAAATTGAGAAAATCATAAAAGATAAACTCACAAAACTAAAAAAAGATACAAATGCAACAGAAGTTGACAACTATGGAAAAGTATTAAAATCTCTATATATCAAAAAATTCTCTGTGTCAAAATATACAAAATTAAAACAAAAATTTACTATCTTACAAAAAGTTGACGATAACAAAAGTAAAAAAAAGAAGGTCAAAACAAAAATAGTCTTAGATGTAACAGCATTTAATACAAAAATGCAAAAAGAGCTGGCACAAGTCATCACAATCCCAAAAAGCGAGCTTATCTCACTAGCAAACAAGAGGGCAAATGCCATCAAAAATATGCTTATAAAAAGATACAAGATAGATAAAACCAGACTAAAAATCCTAACTCCAAAAGCCAAAAACGCTAAAAGAGACAGATGGATAGAGTGTGCGTTGAAGATAAGTATATAAATGAGAACAAAAAACTACATGCCTTATCTCATTATGATTTTACCTCCTCTTTTTTGGGCTGGTAATTTCATAGTAGGTCGTGCTGTTTCAAATCAACACGCACCACTAGGACTCTCTTTTTACAGATGGTTTTATGCTACTTTAATCATCACTCCGTTTGCATTAAAATCTATATGGGAACAAAGAGAGATAATCAAAAAATTCTTTTGGCGTATCACTCTGCTTGCAATTTTGAGCATCAGCACATTTAACTCACTTGCATATATCAGTCTGCAATACACAACTGCCACAAATGCCTTGCTCTTAAACTCTTTTATCCCTATATTTATACTGATCATTTCTGCACTGTTTTTTAGTGAAAAAATCTCAAACAAGCAAATAGCAGGCGTATTTATATCGCTCAGCGGAGTCCTTGCAATCATAAGTAAACTAAATACTGACACTATTTTAGCTCTACATGTAAATAGGGGAGATTTATGGATGTTGCTCGCTGCCCTTGATTGGGCTATGTACTCGATACTGCTTAAACATTTAAGACCTATAGAGTTGAAACCTTTGGCATTTCTAGGAATCATGATGATGATAGGAACTCTGGTTTTATACCCTGTTTTTCTTGCCAACCCATTTGGTGAGTCAGATATCATCTGGAACAAAGATATGGTCATGGCAATCATATATATAGCAGTTTTTCCATCTATCGTCTCATATGTAGCATGGAATCACGGCATGCATAAACTCGGAGCATCGATAGGCGGACAGTACATCCATCTAATGCCTCTCTTTGGTGCTTTTATGGCAGTGATATTTTTAAAAGAGCGCATACATCTCTATCATATAGTAGGGGCATGTTGCATAGGTTCTGGTCTGTGGCTTAGTATAAGTACCCAAAAATAGAAAACTGACATTATGCACTTTTTTCTAGAAAAGTCCTACTTTTTGTGGCTTTAGGGGGTTGTAGGGACTTGAGCCCCTGCCACTATAACGAGCTTTGCTCATTATAGTGCATAAGGTCAGAAACTAAGCTTTTAGCTCCTTTAGTTTTTCTTTTACCGCTTCTACATGTCCTTTGACTTTCACCTTGTTCCAAATAGCTTTGATTTCTCCATCAGGTGAAATTATAAAGGTTGAGCGAACTACTCCCATATACTCTCTTCCGTACATCTTTTTGAGTTGCCATACACCATAGCTTTCTAAAACCTCTTTGTTTTCATCAGCCAAAAGTGTAATTTTCAAATCTTTTTTTTCTATAAAATTTCTATGTTTTTTAGGGCTATCGGGGCTTACTCCCAAGACAACAGCATCTAAGTCTTCAAACTCAGGTAAAGCAGAAGTAAACTCACAAGCTTCAGTAGTACACCCTGGAGTATTATCCTTTGGATAGAAGTACAAAACTACCCACTTTCCACTCAAATCCCTCAAACAAATCTCAACCTCATCTTGATTTGGCAAACAAAATTCCGGCGCTTTTTGGTTAATCTCTAACATGTTTCTTTCCTTTTTTAATTAAATTTTTCAAAACTATTTCTTAGAGGCAAATCCTTCCGCAGGGCTAAAGCCTCACGAAATAGTTTTGAAAAATTTAATTAAAATTATATCCATAAATGATAAATATTTGCCAATCTTCATCAAATCTCCATAAACAACCTCTATAATTTCTTTACAAATCAATTTTGAGGAGAAAAAATGAAGAAAATTAGTATAGCGTTGGCAGCAGTTGTTCTTAGTACCGCAACACTTTTTGGTGCGGATGTATATCTTAGCGATAATGCAAAAGTTCCTAATTTAACGATGAAAAACACAGGTCTTAGTTTTAAAGATATAGAGGGTTATCAAAACTATAAAATAGTCGCTACCCACTTTAGAAAAGACAAAAATGAGATAAGGTATATATTGGCAAATCCTGTTGCATACAATGCCCTAAGAGCTAAGGCAAAAGTGATGCCAAACGGTAGCAAAGTAGTGAAGATTGGCTGGAGTGTAAATGATATGGCTTCGTTTCCATCAGCTCTTGAAGCGGATAAAATCCAAAGAGTTGAATACATGATAAAAGATGCCACAAAACACAAAGAGAGCGATGGTTGGGGATATGCAAGATTTGTTAAGAAAAACGGCAAGTACAAAGCATGGGGCGGAGATCCTAAAAGCTGTGTAGCCTGCCATGCAAGTGTAAAATCAAATGACGCACTTTTCACAAAATTTCAAAAAATGTTCTAGAAATTAAAGGAAAAATATGAAAACAAAATTATTATTAACAATAGCGGCGACTACAACACTACTTTTTGCCGGTTGTTCAACTAGCAATAGCAACTTAAATGCAAATTCGCAAATGGTATCACATCTAAGTGACAGCTCCGGCATGACTCTATATACATTTGATAAAGATACGACAAATCAATCAAACTGCTACAATGGTTGTGAGAAAAAATGGCCTGTTTTTTATGGAAATTTAGATAAACTAAAACTTCCAAGTGATGTATTAAAATCAGATTTTGGAACAATCACAAGAAAAAACGGTGTCATGCAAGCTACTTATAAAACCAAACCATTGTATTACTTTTTCAAAGATACAAAATCAGGTGATACAAACGGTGACGGCAAAAAAGGTGTTTGGCACATAATAAAATAAGAAATGAGGAAACTCGTGCAATACTGCGAGGAATTTTAAACGGCTGACGCTCCTATATAGAGCGTCAGCTCGTGCTTTAGTCGCGAGGAATTTTTTAGGGGCTTTGCCCCTAAAAAAGGGGACAGTTAAATGAAAAAAAAGATCCTGATAGTAGAAGATGAAGAGAGCATAGTTGAGTTTATAAAAAATCGACTGCAGAGCAATCTTTATGATACACATATCGCATATGATGGAAGAGAGGCTATCTCCAAAATAGCCTCAAATTCATATGACTTAATCACGCTTGATGTCATGCTTCCGCATGTAGATGGATTTGAGATATGCAAAACCATAAGAAAAAAATCAAAAAAGTGCTTAATTGTTATGATTAGCGCACTTGATACGATGGAATTTAAGACAAAAGGGTATGATTGCGGGATAGATGACTATATCGCAAAGCCATTTTCTGCTAGAGAGTTGGCTATTAAAATCAAATCTTTGTTAAAAAGAAAAGAGGAACTCGCTTGCCTTAAGGATAAATCTCTTTGCGATATAATTCTCAAAGAAGAGGCAAAAGAGGTACTTGTAGATGGCTTTAAGATAGAGTTTACACCAAGTGAATATACAATCTTATCTGTATTGATAAACAATAAAAACAGAGTCTTTTCAAGAGCAGATTTGGCTCAAATCATATATGACAATTATCTAGGAGAGATAGATGAGCAGGGCATAAACAGCCATATTTACCATATAAGAGAAAAGGTCAAAGAGTATTATGATAAAGAGATTATAAAAACCGTAAGAGGGATAGGATACAAGATATATGAAAATTAAATCATTTTTGATCATCATCTATACTTTAGCGGGGTTTTTTATATCTATTTTAAGCTCATTTTTGACTTATATCATCATCGGCAAACCTATCGGGGTGACTATGGTTATTCAGATTGTATTTGTGGTTATTTTTCTAACTCCTGTTGTAGGTATTATAAGTTTTATACTCGGAAGATACCTTTCTTTGAAGTTTGATTTTATAAAAAATCGCTTAGAGGATATCAGAAATGAAAATTATGTCAAAGATACCAGCAAAAACACGATAACAGAGATAAATGATATAAATGACAATATGAACTTTTTGTCTGACCAATTAAAATATCTCATAGAAGATTTGAAACAAAAAAACCAAGATCTATCGAACCTACTTATATCTATGGCTCATGACATAAAGACGCCGATAACTATACTCAATGGCTATATAGAGGAAATGGAAGACGGTATGATAGAGAGCCAAAATCTTCCTCAAGCACTAACTCACATGAAAGAGGAGATAAAGTTTTTGGATGAATTGACAGTAGATATGCTTGAATTTATAACATCTATGGATAGGCATAAAACCAAGGAAAAGATAGAATTATATACTTTGGTGCAAGATGAAATCTTCCCTGTGTTGCCACTAAAAGCAGATGTAAAATACCTAAATGAGCTTGAAGAAGGATTTTTTATAGAGTTTAATAGAATAGATTTAAAAAAGGTAATCTTAAATCTATTGGATAACGCTATAAAACACACGGAAGTTGGCTACATAAAGGTATATGATAAAAACGATATCATTGTATTTGAAAATAGTGGAGATATGATAGATGAAGAGTTTAAAGAAAAGATTTTTGAGCCTTTTTTCTCGATAGACAAAAGCAAAAACAGGAAGAAAAGCGGCTTTGGGCTGGGTTTAAGTATAGTAAAAAACCTATGCCTTAGTAACAACTACACATGTACTTTACATAGTAGTGATAAAATAAAAACACTGTTTTATTTAAAAAAAGTTAACAAGGAGATGATAAAATGAAATTTATAATTTTAATACTAGGAATAGCAATGTCGATTTATGCGAAGCAAGAAACTATAGTTTTTAGTGCGGGGTGTTTCTGGGGAGTGGAAAAACATTTTGAGCAAATCCCCGGAGTCATAGATGCAAAATCAGGATATGCGGGAGGAAACTATCCAAATCCCACTTATGATACTGTTTTAAAGTATAGACACTCCACGCCAAAAGGCTTGGTAAATTACACAGAATCAGTCGAAGTCAAATTTGATGATACAAAGGTAAGTGCTAAAAAACTTATCAAGGATTTTTGGGAACTTCACAACCCAACTCAAATAGACGGACAAGGTAACGATATAGGCAATAACTACAGAAGTGCTATATTTTACACAAATGAAAGACAACACAAAATCGCTCTTGAGACAAGAGATGAGTATCAAAAACTTCTAAGCAAAGCAGGATACGGCAAGATAACCACACAGATAGAGCCTTTAGAGAGGTTTTATGATGCTGAGAGTTATCACCAAAACTATCTTCAAAAAAATCCAAATGGTTATTGCCCGAATCACGCAACGGGTGTAAAATTTGAAAAAACAAAAAAGCAGATCTCTTATATCAAACCTCTTGGAGGAAAAGAGATTGTCGTTATAGATGCCGTAGATTGTCCATATTGTGAAAAATTCAAAAAAGATGTTACCTCTTCATACAATGGAGACACGCCTCTTAGGACTGCACACAGTGATCAACTAAAAAACTTTGATATTAAGACAAAACTTGATGCTACGCCTACCATCCTTTTTATAGATAACGGAAAAGAGATTTTCGCCCACAGGGGATATATGGATAAAAAAGATTTTTACAAGGCATTAGGTTTGTTTAAACTAGGTCAAAACAGTGAAGCTTTCAATGTTGCTTTTAATCAAGGCACAGACGGCAGATACTGCAAACAGTACGATATATTTAAACATACTCCAGATGGCGTCTTTATAGATAAACTCTCCGGAGACATACTTTTTGATACAAGAGACAGGTTTAACTCCGGCTCTGGATGGCTTAGTTTTTTCAAAGCGGTTGACGGCTCAGTGATAGAAAGAGAAGACAACAGCTATGGTATGCACCGAGTTGAAGTCATTGCCAAAAAGAGTGGCATCCACTTAGGACATGTATTTGATGATGCCCCTGGAGGCAGACAAAGGTTTTGTATAAATGCTACCGTTTTGGATTTTGTACCAAGAGATAAAGTACAAAAATAACAAAAAATTGATATAATTAAAGAAATATTTTACACAGGAGGACTTAGAATGAAAGTTATTTGTCCACATTGTCAAGCCATAAACAATGTACCTAAAAAAGATGATTATAAAAAAGCAAACTGCGGTAAATGCAAAAATTCACTATTAGAAGCAAAACCGATAGAGTTGACAAGCTCAAACATAGATAGAATTTTAGAAAATTCTGATATACCGGTCATTGTTGATTTTTGGGCTCCTTGGTGTGGGCCTTGCAAGATGATGGCTCCCGTTTTTGCAGATGTCGCTACCGGTTTTCCACTAAAAGTGCTATTTGCGAAGGTAAATACAGAAAATGAGCAGTTTCTAGGAAGCAGATTTAAGATAAGAAGCATCCCGACTCTAGTTGTCTTTAAAAATGGCAAAGAAGTCGATAGAATCTCAGGTGCACTAGATCCTGTATCTCTTGAAAATTATGTGAGGCAGTTTAGTTAGTCAAGCGGGATAGATATAACAAACTCTGTCCCCGCGTTTTTATTTGTAAAACTTAGCTCTCCTTGAAAATTATTTTCTATTATAATTTTTGACATATATAAGCCAACACCGGTACCTTTAGATTGGGATTTTGTTGTAAAGTAGGGTTCAAATATCTTGTCCTTAATCTCCAATGGCACTCCTAGGGCATTATCTTGAATCATAATTTTTACTCTTTTATCAATTTTCACTGCTGTTATCTCCACTCTGCCATTCTTCACTTTATTTGACAATATAGCATCCTTGGCATTATTTAGGATATTTAAAAATACCTGCTCTAGTTTTTTCTTGTCTCCTTTTATAAAAATACTACTGTCACAAATGCAAAAAATATCAATCAAGTTGTGCTCAAATGAGCATTGCGCCATATAAATCATATCCTTCAACTCTTCTTTAAGATTAAAATTTTCAACATATACGGATGGCTTGAAAAAATCTCTAAAAACATCTATCGTTTTGGAAAGATATGTTATATTTTTCTCCATCCTAGAAAAGCTTTTTAGCATTATCTCTTTCGAAAGATAGCCTTCTTTTTCTAGCAACATCATTTTACTGACCGATATGCCGAGTGTATTTAGAGGCTGTTTCCATTGGTGAGATATATTTCCGAGCATCTCTCCCATTGATGCCAATTTATTTTGGTTTTGTATAAGCATCAACTGTTTTTTGCTTTTTTCCATCTCATTAAGAATCGTACTTTTATATTTTAAAAATATTTTTTTGCTTTTTTGCGTCAAAATAAAGAGTAAAATACTCAACAAAATTGCAATTAGAACAAAAACGATTGCTAACCTAACAAGTGTGTCGTGTAATTCAATTTTTATCTCTTTTTCTCTGTTGTGTATTGACATCTCTATGTCATTAAGATTTTCGCCCAAGCCTACTGCCCATTTCCATCTATCTAGCCCTGATATATAAGACATTTTCTGAGTTGTTTTTTTCATATCTAGATTTGTCTTAGCCCTATAGTCTATGAAACCTCCACCATCTTTTGCTATTTTTATAGCCTTATCGATAAAGTTTTTTATATCTTTATCATTCATGCTTGATATATTTTTACTCATATATAGGCTACTCAAATGGGTCAAGATTTTGCCATTATAAGATAAGGTAAAAAAATACCTATCTTCGCCATATCCCATATCTTGTATCTCTTTGAGTATCTTTTCTTGTAGTTTTTGCTCAAAATCAACCACATATTCACCGGTGCCTATAAACCAGTCAAGTGGCTCAAAATATTTACTATATCCAATTTTTTTATATCCTATATACTCTTCATTTGGCTTTTTCCAATACCAGGTATAAAAAGTACTACCATTTCTTTTGCACAATCTAGCCATATTTTTTACAACCAAATCACCCTTTATATCTGTGTAGTTTGAGAAATCATCCCCTTCAAATTGTGGCTCTACAGGTAGCAAAATATTCTTTAGCTTTATAGAATATATGAAAAAATAACCTCTATTTTGATTAAATCTTATAGGTCTAAGTGCGTCCTTTATCATTTTTTCGATTACTTTTTTATCTTTGCCCCTATTTTGCATATATATATTCATACTTATCGCATATGCCATATTGACTTTTTGTTTCAACTTCTTTTTCAAAGTCTCTTTTGCGATTCTTCTTTGATAGTTTATATGCCGCATTAGCGCTAGAACTTCATTTTTAATTCTATTTTTCTTAATTTGTAAGAAGTTTTTTTTCATATTCTCTATATTTTGTTTACCTACTTGAATTTTATTACCAATGACTACAAAGAATATGACTACAAAAAAAATAATAACTAGCAAAACAGGAATCAATTTTATCAATTTTAAAACTTGTTTCTCTTGTTTATCCACAGTTTGCTTCCTTAGCTAAGTACTTATTAGTTAAAATTGTTCTTCAAAAAACTTAAAACCGTTTTTTCCTGCCTTTTTAGCTGTATACATGGCTATATCTGCATTTTTAAGCAATATATTTTCCGTTTTGTCGCCTCTGTTTGGATTATATGTATCTATGCCTATAGAGCAGCTTATATTTACTTTTAGAGCATTGTTCAGCTCAAATTCATCTCTAAGTTTTGATAAAATATCATTTGCTACAAACATAACATTTTGCAAATCGGTTATCTCTTCTATTATAATTACAAATTCATCGCCACCAAATCTAGCCAAAGTATCTACTTTCCTGATTGTTGATTTCATCCTTAGAGATACTGCTTTTAACAACTCATCTCCTACAATATGTCCATGTGTATCGTTTATATTTTTAAATTCATCCAAATCCACAAACAAAAGTGCAAATTTCAAACATCCTCGATTGCTTCTTAAAATCGCTTGTTTTAATCTATCAAATAAAAGTGTTCTATTTGGGAGCTTGGTGAGTGCATCATAACTTGCAAGATATTCGAGCTCCTTCTTTTTGTTTATCTCAACAGTTTTGTCCTGAATTAGCTTAAGTAGAGCATAAATATCTCCATTTGTGTCCTTTATGGGGATAGTTTTTATGCTAGAGTAAACTTGAATTCCATCTTTAGATATATTTTCATGAAACTCTACTTCGTTTTTACCACTCTTTATAGCGATTGTGTTGTCACATTTACGACCCATTAAATCACAAGGGATATCAAATCCATAGAGCACTTGATAACACTTGATGGAAGATTTATCTTTCCAATGTCTGCTTTTCTTGATCATATTGTTTGCAAAAAGTATATTTCTATCTAAATCCAAAACCATCATAGGATCCGGAAACTCCTCCAAAATGGCCTGCATTAGCATCTTCTTTTTTTTAAGTTCCCTATCTTTTTGTATAACTTCATACTCTTTTAGTAAAGCATCCAACAGCAGTATTGCATTTGTAGGCTTTATCATATAGCCAGATATTTTACACTTTAGCGCTCTTAAAAAAACATTGTTTTCAGCATAAATAGTATGTAGTAAAATAGGAGTTTTTTTATCAAGTTTTTTTATTTTTTTGGCCATATCAAGACCATCCATAACTGGCATTCCAAAATCGCTCAAAACTATATCAGGATAATTTTGAATAAATTTTTCTAAACCCTCTTTCCCGTCTTTTGCTCTAAAACATTGTTTAAAATAAATATCAAAAAGCTCTCCAAGCTCTTCTAATTCACTTTCATCATCCTCCACTATAAGGATAGTAGCATCTTTCAAAAGATGATATTTACTTTGTTGGTTCTTCATCTTGGACTATTTATCATATATCTTCCACCATATATATTTTCTATCAAACCATCACAATTTAGCTTTTTTCTCAATTTATATATGATATTTCTAAGCTTTTTGGAGCTATACTCTTTTTGTTCGTAATCCCATAAGTAGTAAAATAGATCCACATCTTTTATCGGTATATCTATATTTTTTATGAGTATTTGCAAAAGCTTGACTTCACTTTGTGTAAGCTTCAGGGCCTTTTTATTTTTAATAAGAAGTGATTTTTCCAAATTCCACAAGAAATTACCCTCAAGAAGTATCTCTTTTTCAGATAATTTCAATTTTTCATAACAAAGCTTCATGGCATCTTTTAATTTTTTTGAATCAAGAGGTTTAACAAGATAGTCCATAATACCAAGTTTTATGGCTTTGAGCAACTTATCTTTATCGTCGTATGCACTAATTATGATAACAGGAGTTTTGATTCCATTGACAAAAAGTTTTTCAACCAAAGAGAATCCGTCATTTTTAGGCATTTGGATATCTGTAAAGATTATATCCGGTTTTTTTTGCAAAATGATGCCAAGTGCTTCTTTTGCACCGACGGCTCTATAAACAGTAGAAAATTCTAAATTTAAATATTCACTCATACATTCGAGTGATTCTATATCATCGTCCACTACAAGAGCTGAATAACTTTGAAATCTATTCATACTAACCTTTGATTGCAAACTGTACTAAGCGAGAAAATTATACCTAAACATTGTCTCCCAATTGTCGTTTTTGTTTTTTAACTACAAATTACAACAGATTTCACCTCGGTATAGTCATCTTCTATAGCAAATTTTGGACCCTCTTTGCCTATGCCGCTGTGTTTAAAGCCACCATATGGCTGTATATCAAAACGCAGAGTCGGTATGTCATTTATCACGACTCCACCTGCTTCTAGCTCATCTATAGCATCTGTTGTCATAGCTAAGTCATTTGTAAAAATAGAGTATTGCAAACCGAAAAGAGAATCATTCATGGATTGTTTTGCCTCTTCATAGTTATCTTTTGCTATCAAAGATACAATAGGAGCAAAAACTTCTTGGCAAACTATATTCATATCTTCTTTAACATCCACCATGATAGTCGGCTCCAACACCAAACCTTTGTTTGTGCCGCCAAATAGGACTTTTGCACCTTCTTGTTTTGCATTTGCTATCCAAATTTTTGCTTTATCTATCGCATCTTCATTTATCATAGGACCTATAAAAGTTTTATCGTCATAAGGATTTCCTGTTACAAGCTTACTGCTTTGTTCTGCAAGAAGCTTTGAAAATTCATCATAGACCTCTACATGTACATATATTCTCTGAAGAGAAATACAGACTTGACCTGAATTTACAAAAGCTCCTACGGCACACTTTTTGGCAGCATCTTTAAGGTTGGCTGATTTATCTATAAATGTAGCAGCATTTCCGCCTAATTCTAATGCTATCCTTTTTATACCCGCTTTTTTTATAATACTATTTCCCACAGGAACACTTCCTGTAAAACTGATGACTCTTGGAATCTTGCTGGTAACTAAGGCATCATTTACACCTTCACCACTATAGACCACACTAAGTGCATCTTTTATGGCATATGGGCTTTGTATAAAGAGTTTTGCAAGAGAATATGCACAAAGTGGTGCGGCAGAGCTTGGTTTTAGAACAACTGCATTGCCACTGACGAGTGCCGGAGCAATCTTGTGTGCCACTAGATTTAACGGGAAGTTAAAAGGGGTGATAGCAAGTGCGACTCCCACGGGAACTCTTTTGAAAAATGCCAAAGTTTTTTTACCGCTTGGCATCGCCGTCGTATCAAAACTCTCTCCACCTATGCTAATCATCGTGTGAGCCGAGAGCCTTATAGTCTCTATACATCTAGTCACTTCACCTCTGGCAAAAACCATCGGTTTGCCCACTTCATCACAAATAAGTTTTGCAAATTTTTCACTCTGCTCTTCTAATTTATCAGCTACATCTTCAAGCCAAGAGACTCTTTGATGAAGAGGTGATTTCTTAGTCTCTTTTGAAGCACTTTTTGCCTTTAAATATGCCATTTCAACATCGTCCACTCCGCACGCAGGATAAGTTGATACGATATTGGAATTAAAAGGATTTTTAACCTCTATTACATTTGGTGTACTTTTCTCTTCACTTCCTAGATACATCTTTGCCTTATTCATCTCAAACTCCTAAAACATTATTTAATCTAAACTTGGGTATCATTATAGCTATTTTAATATTATAGGTTGAAAAAATTATGGAAAAAGCAAAATTTATTTGGATGGATGGCAAATTAACTCCTTGGGATGAGGCAAATATACACATATTAACTCACACACTTCACTACGGAAATGGTGTCTTTGAGGGCACAAGAGCTTATATGACAAAAGACGGACTAGCAATTTATAGATTAAGAGACCATACAAAAAGACTTCTAAATTCAGCAAAGATTACAAGAATTTCACCTGCATATTCATTAGAAGAGTTAGAAAATGCACAACTAGAAATCCTAAGGGCAAATGATTTTAAATCAAATGTTTATATAAGACCACTTATATACCTAGGATACGGGATTATGGGACTGTATCATGTAAATGCTCCCGTAAAGACTGCTATAGCAGCTTGGGAATGGGGTAGTTACCTAGGAGATGAAGGTCTTGAAAAAGGCATAAGAGTTAAAATCTCATCTTTTACTAGAAATCCCGTTAGCTCCACTATGGGAAAAGCAAAAGCAGCAGCAAACTACTTAAATTCACAACTAGCAAAATATGAAGCTATGGATGCAGGATATGAAGAGGCACTTTTACTCGACGAGGATGGATTTGTTGCTGAGGGAAGTGGAGAGTGTTTCTTTATCGTAAGAGATGGTGTTCTTATATCTCCGCCAAACGACACATCACTTGAGAGCATCACACAAAGCAGCGTACTTATGCTAGCTCGCGATGCGGGCATACCTGTGGAGCGAAGAAGAATAACAAGAGATGAGGTATATGTGGCTGATGAAGCATTTTTTACAGGAACCGCTGCTGAAGTTACTCCTATAAGAGATGTGGATAATTACCAAATAGGTAATGGAAAAAGAGGAGATATAACCAAACAACTTCAAAATGCATATTTTGATGTGGTTTATGGAAGAGATGAAAAACATAGAGACCTGTTAACATTCATTTAGATTGTTACGGTAGACTAAAATCAAAACTTAAAGGAAAGAAATGCCAGTTGATCTGAATGATTATTTTAAAAAGAAGAGTGGAAGCAATAGTGGAGGTGGAAACGGTGGAAATAATCGACCAACTCCCAATTTTGAACCACCTGAATTTATGAAAAACTTAGGGAAAAAAGCAGGTTTTTTGTATGTATTGATAGCCGTAGTTGTGATTTTAGTAATCGCCAAACCTTTTGTTGTGGTAAACTCGGGAGAGATGGGTATAAAATCAACAGCAGGAAAGTTTGACCCTACCCCTTTGAATCCAGGATTTCACCTATACATACCTTTTATACAAGATATATTTTTAGTGGATACCAAAGTAAGAGTTATGAACTACACATCGGTAAGCGAGCAAGAAAGAACAGAAAGAGGCTCCGGTATAAAAAATAAAAATGCGATATCTGTACTTGATGCTCGTGGACTTCCTGTATCAATAGACCTTACCGTTCAATACAAACTAGAGCCGTCAACTGCTCCTCAAACTATAGCTACATGGGGCATGTCATGGGAAGACAAGATCATAAATCCTGTCGTAAGAGATGTTACAAGAAATGTTGTAGGCCAATATACGGCAGAAGAATTACCTGTTAAAAGAAATGCTATAGCTGCTAAAATCGATCAGCAAATTAGAAAAAATATAAATGCTCAGCCTGGCCACCCCGTAAAACTCCTAACAGTACAACTTAGGAAAATCATACTTCCTCAAAAGATAAAAGATCAGATAGAGATAGTCCAAATTGCAAAACAACAGGTTCAAAGGACCAAGTACGAAGTAGAACAAGCAAATCAAGAAGCAATGAAAAAAGCTGCACTTGCCACCGGTAATGCAAATGCAAGAAAGATTGAAGCTAAAGGTCAAGCAATTGCCGTTAAAATTGAAGCTGATGCAAATGCCTATGCAAATATAGAAATTGCCAAGAGTATAACAGCAAATTTATTGAAACTCAAGCAAATAGAGGTTCAAGGTAAGTTTAATGACGCTCTGCAAGTAAATAAAGATGCAAAAATCTTCCTAACTCCTGGTGGTGTCGTTCCAAATATCTGGGTTGACACAAAAGACAACAAACAAATGACAAGTATAAGTAAATAGGAGCTTTAGTGAATCAGAAGCTAATAGACAGTATAAATTGGGATAAAAACCCACTAATCCCCGTTATCGCACAAGAGAGCGATAACGGGAAGGTATTGATGCTTGCTTACACAAATAAAGAAGCTTTAGAGCTGACTTTAAAAACAAAAGTTGCACATTATTACTCGAGAAGTCGAAAAAAACTCTGGAAAAAAGGCGAGCAAAGCGGTAACATCCAAGAAGTAAAAGAGATATATCTTGATTGTGACAGCGATACCGTGCTGCTAAAAGTAAAACAAAATGGTGTCGCCTGTCATACCGGTAGATACTCTTGCTTTTTCAATAGAATAGATACAACCGAAGAACTACCTCCTGCAGAGGAGACTATTGATGTGTATAGCATAAGTGACACTTTGTATCATGTCATAAGCGAGCGAAAAAGTGCAGATCCTAAAAAATCTTATGTTGCATCACTTTTCAAAAAAGGCGAAAATTCTATTTTGAAAAAAGTGGCAGAAGAAGCGGGGGAGTTCTGTTTTGCCATAAAAGACAAAGATGAAAAAGAGATAGTGTATGAAGCGGCAGATTTAGCATTTCATATACTCGTAGCACTTGGATATGCAGATATAAATCCTGATCTTGTAAAGCAGGAGCTCAAAAGAAGATTTGGACTAAGTGGAATAGAGGAGAAAAATAGCAGAAATAATGAATGAATTAAAATTTTCGATATTTAACTATATTAACCATTTTGGCTTATATGATTATCTGGCTTATATTTGGCTATTTTTGACATTTTTAATTTTACTATTTTTGGCTATGCTATTTATAAAAAAATCTACAAAATTTTCGATTTTATTGATACTCTTGTCATTTATCCTGCTTTTTGCAGGTCCTTTTATTTTAAAATACTTTTTGGATAAAACTTTGCGACCTGTTTTGGTTAGCCATATAAAATACCAAAAGTTACATTTTTCCAACACATTAATTATTGATTCTTCCATAGAAAATATTTCACAAAAACCATATAATTTTTGTCAAATAGATACAAAAATCTATAAGCCTTCAAATTCAAAATTAAAAGATTTCATAAACAGACTAAAGCCTATCGAGTATAGGTCGATTTTAAGTAAAAGAGAGTTAGAGGCTGGAGCAACTATGCAAAATAGAACGATATTTTATAATTTTTCATATAGTGGCGATATAAATATTTCTGTTAATGCAGAGTGCTATAGAGCTAAGAAATGATCTCTTACTTTACAATCGTACACAAAATAACTCTTGTTATCTTTTTTATATTGTTTTTAATTTTACTTATTCTCTCTTTTAAAGAGACGAGAAAAAAAGTGCTTGTTGCCATGATTTTTTCTAATTTTCTTGTTATATCAACGCTAGCTGTTTTTTCTATGTTTGTTCTTGATAAATATACAAAAAAAGCAAGACTAGAAGATGTAACTCATTCGAGAGTTCTAATTACCGAGTCGCTCGTTATATCTGGGAGAATTAGAAATATCGGTAAATTTGGTATATCAAAATGTTTTCTACATGTAAAGCTTGTAAACAATGCAGTAGAATCAAATAATCTAAGCGGATCAACCCTATATAAACCCACTAGTGGCCTTGGTTTTTTGACAAACAAGATAGAAGGCAACGAAAAACAATCCACGATCAAAAAAGATTTTCTAATAGCTAAAAATCTCAGAGTAGATGAATTGAGAAATTTTAGTGCGTCCATGAGATACCCACCATATTTTGTAAAGCCTAGATTAATTTACAAGTTACATTGCAGGTAAGCGACACCTTATTTGATAAAATAGTTTCCATCAAAACTTACAAGTGAGTATTTTCTTTCATCCCCTATACTTTTAACCAATGATTTTATAGTAAGGAAACTCAACGAGTCAGCTTTTATATATGCTCTAACTTCTTCAACACTCTTATTTGCACTTATGAGCTCTTTGTAGCTAGGAGTATCTATACCATATTTGCAAGGGTGTTCTATAGTTGGAGAAGTGATACACATATGCACCTCTTTTGCTCCAGAATCTTTCAATATTTTTATAATTCGTTTTGCTGTCGTGCCTCTAACAAGACTGTCATCTATGACTACTATTTTTTTGCCTTTTAGCAAAGAATTTATAGGAGAGAGTTTGAGTTTGACTTTCATATCTCTTCTCGCTTGAGTTGGCTCTATAAAGGTTCTACCAACATAGTGATTTCTTACTATACCCATCTCAAAAGGGATTCCACTTTGCTTTGCATAACCAAGTGCCGCGCTAACGCCACTATCAGGTACAGGAATAACCAAATCAGCATCTATAGGATTTTCCCTAGCCATGGCTCTTCCCATCTCTTGACGCACAGCGTATACACTCTTGCCCTCTATCACACTATCCGGTCTTGCAAAATATATATATTCAAATGCACAGATTCTAGGATCCGGCTCAAAAAGCTGTATGCTTTCAAACCCCTCTTTTGCTTTATCGAAGATAATCATCTCGCCTGGTCTCACATCTCTTATAAACTTTGCTCCAACCAAATCAAATGCACATGTCTCACTAGAGACTATATATCCCCCATCTTCCAATTGTCCCAAAGCAAAAGGTCTAACACCATATCTGTCTCGTATGGCAAAAATTTTATTTCGCCCTTGAATTACCAAGCAATAAGCACCTTTTATGACGCCTAGGGCTTCAATAATTCTATCTTTTAAATGCTCTTTATGGCTTCTAGCTATAAGGTGAATAATATTTTCCGTATCCATATCAGATTGAAAAATCGCACCCTCATCTATAAGCATTTTCTTTATATTTTCACCGTTTATAAGATTTCCATTGTGTGCAACAGCTATCTCTCCTAACTTATAGTTAGCATAGATAGGCTGAGCATCTATAACAGATTTACTTCCTGCAGTTGAGTATCTGTTGTGCCCGATAGCCATATCGCCTACCAAGTGTCCAAGAGCCTCTTCATCAAAAACTTCAGTTACCAAGCCTTTCTTCTTGACTTTGCTTAGTTTTTTTCCATCACTTGAGCAAATTCCAGTAGCTTCTTGTCCACGATGTTGCATCGCAAACAAAGAGTAATAAGCAACCCTAGAGGCCTCAGTAGAACCAAATACACCAACTATCGCACACATTATATATCCTTTAAAGACCGAGACAATCGTTTATGCTATACAAGCCATTATCTTGATTTACTATCCATTTTGCGGCTCTTATGGCACCCTTAGCAAATGTATCTCTACTTGTCGCAGTATGGTTTAGTTCCAAAAATTCTCCATCATTGTAAAATCCAACCGTATGCCTACCTACTATATCTCCTCCGCGAAGCGACATAATAGCTATCTCTTCTTTACTTCTCTCACCAATCAAACCGTTCCTGCCACTTACCCTCACTTTTTCAAGGTCTAAACCTCTAGCATTTGCAGCATTTTCACCTAGTGTCATAGCTGTTCCACTAGGCGCATCTTTTTTATATCTGTGATGTTGCTCCACTATCTCTATATCAAAATCAGCAAGAGCAGAGGAAGCCATTGAGACAAGCTTGTTCAAAACAGCAACTCCCAAAGACATATTTGTTGAGTACAATATAGGCATAAGCTTGGAAGCCTCATCGAGTAAATTTTGTTGGTGCGCACTCAATCCTGTTGTCCCTATAACCAAAGGTGTCGGATGCTCAAGTGCGGCCTCTAGCAAAGTTTCAGTAGCAAATGCTATCGTAAAGTCTATCACTACATCACTATTTTCAAACAACTGCTCATAAGATTCGGTCACAATAGACTCTTGTGGGATTGGAAAATTAAACTCCTCTATAGCATGAAGCATATACGGCTTTACTAAATCATCATTTTTTAAATTTTCTATCAATAGATGTCCAACTCTTCCGGTTGAACCGTGAATTCCCGCTTTCATAATATTTTTACTACTCATTTACATACTCCAAAGCTTGAATACCCGCAGTTGCACCATCACCTGCAGCACAAACTACCTGTTTTGAAGCATCTACCCTTAAATCTCCTGCTGCAAACAATCCCTTGACAGATGTATGCATCTTAAGATCAACTATAACATTTCCATTTTCACTCAACTCGCAAAGCGAACTATCGTCTTTTTGCATCAATATCTGGTTATTTACATTCATACCAACAAATACAAAAATTCCAGGAACTCTTATATCTCTTTTGTTTCCGTGTTTATCTTCTACAAAGATACCATTGACTCCACTATTATCACCTGCTATCTCATCAATAACAGAATTCAACACTAACTCAATTTTCTGGTTATTTTTTACTTTTTCTACCGTAACAGGACTTGCTCTAAACTTATCTCTTCTGTGGATAAGATATACTTTAGAGCAGATATTTGCAAGATATAGAGCTTCTTCAAGTGCGGTATCACCACCACCTAGCACTGCAACCTCTTTTCCCCTATAAAAAAATCCATCACATGTAGCGCAAGTGCTTACTCCTCTTCCAAAAAATAGGCTCTCACCTTTAACTCCTGATCTTCTAGGTGTACTTCCTGTGCAGACAATCACACTCTTAGCTTCAATTACCTCACCACCTAATAGCAAAACTTCAAAGATACCATCTTCTCTTTTAGATACGAGGCTTACCTCATCCATCCTGTGCTTTAAACCAAATCTCATACATTGCTCAGGCCAATGTTGCATCATGTCCATTCCACTCATCACTTCGGTAATCCCAGGATAGTTTTCTATCTCACTACTACTTGTAATCTGACCCCCTGGAAGACCTTTTTCAAACATGGCGACTTTTTTTAATCCACCTCTTGTTGCGTAAAGACCGGCGGTCAGGCCAGCTGGTCCGCCACCTATTATCGCTAAATCTAACATTTTTTATCCTTATTTATTTTTTATTTTATTACTTCTATCATGCTGTCTTGTTTGTATAACAAATTTTTAAATTTCTTTATCCTAAAAGCACTCGGAACTTCATATATATTGAACCTTTGTATCAACTTTAAGAGTGTATTCATTCCCGATGTCAGATATATAACACCATTTTTTTTACCTCTTCTTTTTTGATACAAATCTATAGCTATTATAGGATTTGATTTATTAATTTTTTGTAAAACTTTATTGATATTTTGCATGTTAGAACTATAAATCAAAACAGTATAATACTTACTCTTTGGAACAAATACATCACTTTTCTCATAATAAATCCAATTTTGAAAATTTATAAATTTATACTCAGAAAAACGATAATTAAAGTATGCAAAAGCGCCAGCAATCATCAGGGCACCAAAAAACGAAGCAAAAAGATAGTTTAGGGAGAAGAGTTTTCTTCTCCCTTTCATCTGTGTATCTCTCTTTTTTTATAAAAAAAGATCGAAATCATTATAGATATGAATCGATTTTATCGGCTAAAACTTGCTTTGAAGATGCGCCAATCATTTGATCGACCAATTCACCATCTTTGAAAAATAGAATTGTTGGAATTGATCTAATGCCGTATTTTACAGCTATATCTTGCTCTTCATCTGTGTTTACTTTACAAATTTTTGCTTTTCCTTCATAATCATCAGCCAACTCTTCGATAACCGGAGCTATCATTCTACAAGGTCCACACCATGGAGCCCAGAAATCAACTAAAGCTACGCCTTCGCTAACTGTGCTATCAAAATTTGATGCATTTAACTCTATATATTTTCCCATTATATTCTCCTGCTTATTTATTTAAAGGTGCTATTATACAAATACTATCTTTAAAGTTACCATAGATATAATTTTTAGTTCTTTTAAAACCCAATATTTTCCATGATTTCTATACCCTCAGGAGTTACCAAAGCTGCGCTGATTTGGTACTCTTCTTCATGATTATTCACTAAAAAATAATAATCTATAGTTTTGATAATTTTTCTCATTTTCTCTGGTGTTATTCTATAAACAGGGTTATAGTTTTTTGAATATTTAACCTCAAAAAAAGTTATAACCTCATCTTTCAAAGCCACTATATCTATCTCGCCAAATTTTGAATGAAAATTTTTTTTAAGTATTTTATAACCATTTTTTACCAAAAATTTTCTGACACTCTCTTCGGCTTTATTTCCTATTTCTAAACTCAAGTTACTCTTCTATTCTGATCATTGCAGATTTTCTTTTTACAAAATCACACTTATTTATCTTGGCTATCGCATTTCGTATATCTTTTTCGTAGCATTTATGTGTGGAAAAAAGAAGTGTTGCATGTTTTGAATTTTGACTCTGTTTTTGCAAAAAACTATTTATAGATATATCATACTCGCCCAAAATATTCGAGATTCCAGATAATACTCCAATTCTATCTTCAACCTCTACTCTGAGATAGTATTTTGTATAAATTTCATCTGCATTTTTAAGTTTCAATACATCATCTTCCAAAATCTTTTTAAAGCCGAGCATTGGGGAGTTGTTGCCGTTTCTAACGATATCTATGATATCAGCTATCACTGAGCTAGCTGTTGCATCTCCGCCTGCTCCCGGTCCATAATACATAGTCTCGCCCACGCAATCTCCAACTACACTAACACCATTCATAACTCCGTCAACTTTAGCTAACATTTCACTTTTTCGTATAAGCGCCGGATGCACTCTTAATTCGACGCTCTCTGCACTCTTTTTTGCAATTGTGAGCAGTTTTATATTGTAACCAAATTCGTTTGCAAAAAATATATCCTCGCTATTTATATTTTCTATACCTTCAATCAAAATATCTTCGGGTTTTGCATCTATCCCATAAGCAATACTTGCCAAGATTAAAAGTTTATGAGCAGCATCAAAACCACCAATATCAAATGAAGGATCAGCTTCTGCATAACCTAATTTTTGTGCCTCTGCGAGTATCTCATCAAACTCTACACCCTCGTTCATCATCTTTGTAAGCATATAGTTACATGTACCGTTCATTATGCCTTTTATCGACTTTATATGATTTGCACTCAAACCTTCTCTTAGTGCTTTAATTATCGGAATTCCACCTGCGACACTCGCTTCAAATCCTATCGCATTTCTATTTGCACTTTGCTGCAACTCATATCTATGATATGCGAGCATTGCCTTATTGGCTGTTACAACTGCTTTTCCTTTTGCTAAAGCTTTTTTTACGACTTCAAAAGCTTCATCAACACCGCCCATAAGCTCTACCACCACATCTATGCTATCATCATTCAAGATGTCGTCAATATCGTTGCTTAAGGGTATATCAACACCTCTGTCTTTGTCCAAATTTTTTACGACACCCAAAGCAGGTATTATCTCTTTTCCGGCACGAGCTGTGATAATATCTCTGTTTTTTTGTAAAATCTTTATAACGCTACTTCCGACTGTTCCTACACCTATGATTCCTATTTTTATCATTTTTCCAAACTCTTTAAATATTTTTTTACATTTCTTGCTGCTTGCCTGATTCTGTTTTCATTTTCTATCAAGGCAATTCTAACATAATTGTCACCATGTTCTCCAAAGCCTATACCGGGGCTTACTGCGAGCTTCGCCTCTGTTAAAAGCTGCTTTGAAAACTCCATACTGCCTAGATGAGAAGCAACTTTTGGTATTTTTGCCCATATAAACATAGTAGCTTTTGGCTTTGCCATATCCCAGCCTGCATTTTTAAAACTCTCTACCAATACATCTCTTCTTTTTTTGTATATCTCAATAATTCCGTCCACACACTCTTGTGGACCGTCAAGTGCCACAGTAGAAGCTACCTGTATAGGGGTGAACATACCATAATCAAACCAAGATTTTATCTTTTGAAGCGCACCTATAAGCTTCGGATTTCCGACAAAAAAACCAACTCTCCATCCAGCCATATTGTAACTTTTTGATAGGGTTGTACTCTCTACAGCCACATCTTTTGCGCCCTCTATCTCAAAAATAGATGGTGTTTTATATCCATCATAAGTTATATCCGCATATGCAATATCACTTATGATATAAAATCTCTCCTCTTTGGCATAAGCCACCAATCTTTCATAAAAAGATTTCTCAACCGTAACTGTTGTCGGATTGTGAGGGAAATTGACTACAACAAACTTTGGTTTTGGAGCTGAATCTCTAAAAGATTTTTTCAACTTAAAGAAAAACTTTTCAACATCAAGCTCAAAATTTTCGTTAAAATCCAAACCCATCTTGTGTACATTTCCACCTGCTAGAATGAAAGCTTGAGAATGTATAGGATATGCAGGATCAGGCACTATAGCTACATCTCCTGGATTTGTGATAGCTTGGGCAAGATGCACATAGCCCTCTTTACTACCTAGTGTTGCGACTGCTTCACTATCTGCATCCAAATCCACTCCATACCTTCTTTTGTACCAGTTACAAATAGCTAGTCTTAGTTTATATATACCTTTACTTACACTATATCCGTGCGTTTTGTCTTTATCAACTGATTCTATAAGTTTGTCGATGATATGCTGCGGTGTCCTTCCATCTGGATTTCCCATCGAAAAGTCGATGATATCTTCACCTCTTCGTCTTGCTTTTAGTTTTATCTCATTGATCTCGGCAAACACATAGTTTGGCAATCTCTCTATCGTATTAAATCTTATCTCATCAAACATTTTATTTCTCCTTTAAGAGGAGCAGAGCCCCTCTTAAATTCCCCTCACTAAAGCTTCGCCTTTGGCGAGAAGAACTTTCATCTTATTTCTCACTCAAGAGGAGCAGAGCCCCTCTTAAATTCCCCTTGACTATTGCTTCGCCTTTGGCGAGAAGAACTTTCATCTTATTTCTAATTTTTATTGCTGAATATCGCTACTTAAGTATATCGATAGACCATGTTTTATATTGTCTAGCGTATAGATATCTCCAATCCGGATATACTTACTATCTTGGGGCACATCTAATTTTAAAACATATGTTCTGTCGTCTATCTTTGTTTGTGATATTACATGTAGAGCACTATCTAAAAAAACAACCGACGGGTACCAATGGTCACTAAAGCTAGTTCTAATTTTGATTTTTACAGCATCATTAGAGTATATGAGATATGGCTCAATTGGCTTTTTGAGTTTGACATTTGTATCTAGATCTATCTTTTTTGCATTGAGTCTCGCTCCATCAGAATTTATCTTATACACCCATAGATTGTCATCTTTTTTCTCTATATCCTCTATTTCACATCCTCTTTTTACAAGTTCATCGGAAAACAGAAGAGGGTTTATAAGGTGTTTTGTCTTTAGGTTGATAATCCAGATAAATTCATTCTCTTTTTTTGTAGCTCTAGTTGTCAAAAAGTAGTTATACCCTATGGATTCTAGCGACCCTTTGATCACTTTCATAAAAATAAGCGGATTTTTTTTGGTTATAAATTTTACTTTTAAAGTTATGGGCTTATTGTAAAAAAGTTTAAATAAACCATTGTCTTCCAAAACTTTTATAACTTTTAGACTATCCACATTTCCATCACTCACCCTATAAAAACTATCGCTATTTTTAAAGAGCACTTTTAGCAAATTTTCCTCTTTAGAATACTCTTGAGAAGATATGAAATTTTCTATCTTTTCTTGTAAATTTGCAAAAAGAGAAACAGATACAAGAAGAATTAAAACGATATACTTTACCAACGCGAACCTTTGTTTAACTCTTTAAATTTTTTATCTGTTATAACTGATATTTGACCGGATTTGATATATAATCTGATAGGATTTTGGGATCTAAATTTCTTAAGCTCACCATTAAAATATAGATTAAAATTACCATGTCCTGTTGTAATAATCTGATCTCTTGAAGCATCTAGGGCAAAATTATTTGTTCCTAGAAACGATTTTCTTTTAAAATTATCAAGATAAATTATGCCAAGCCAAAGTTTGGATTTTGGGGAAATATAATCATCTGCCTCTTTTAGTGTCTTAGAATTTGTTGTATTTTTATCAACAACCGAGGTGTTTTGTTCTTGTATTGATTTTACTATTGAGTTATTTATATCACCTGCTTTTGCGGTATTTGTTTTGTTTAACTCGTTATTTATACTTTGATTTATATCTATTTCTGTTGTTGTGTTGTTTTCATCTTGAGTTATATTTTTTTCTAAAGTCTCTTTTGCCTCATTTACGACCGGGGTATGCTCATAAGTATAGTTCGTATCTGTTCCAACTAGCGGATTCTGAAACAAATCTTGCTTTTTATTTAAAAATACATAAGCTCCATACAGTATAGCTACCAAAACGAACATTAACAATATTATAAATAAAAACTTGACAAAATTTCTCTGTTTTTTAACTATAAAAATTTTTACACCGTCATCTTCTATTTTATTTGCACTCCAAAATTTTTCCGCTTCATTTAGCCAATCTGTTAACTCCAGCTTATAGTCTCTTGCCAAAATTTTCGCAAACCCGATTGTACTTGCTCTGTTTAGTTTATCAAACTGTGAATTTATCATATACTCTAAATTTTTCGTTTCTATATGTGTTTTATTTGAAACTTCTTTTAATCCTATCTCTTCTAGCGTCTTAAACTCATCCATTAAAAATCCTATCACAAAGTATCGCCGTTGCAGCACTCACATTTAAAGAGTCAAACTCTCTCGCCATTTTTATAGAAACAATTTCATCTAATTTGGATTTTATCTTATTTGGTATACCCTCACCTTCGCTACCCATCATCAATGCGATTTTTGAAGTAAACTTTATATCTTTTATATTCTTACCATTCATATCGGCACCATAAAGCTTAAAACCTATCTGTCTAAGTTCATTTGTCAAATCGAGAGTATTTGGCTCCAAGACTATCGGCATCTCAAAAACTGCTCCACTGCTAGTCCTGATGATGGCTTCTAGATTTATACTTTTTATGCCACTTATTATGATAGCATCCACTCCAAAAGCATAGGCACTTCTGATGATGGCTCCTATATTTCCAACATCTGTAATACCTTGAAGTATAAGTAAAAAATTTGAGTTTTTTACCTCTTTAAACTCTTTTAAATCCAAATCCGCTATATGAGCGATAAATCCTTGATGATTTCCACCATGACTTAACGCCTGTGCTTTTTTGTTATCTACCAAGGAGACATTATCGCAAACTCTTTTTAGCTTATTAAAAAGCTTGGGGTCGCATTTTTTAGATAACCGAACTTCAAGTAAACTGCTTGGATAATTTTGCAAAATATATAAAAATAGTTGTTTTCCATAGATAATCATGGCTTCATTGTATCCAAAATATCTTTAAAAAACTATTTTTCACGCAGAGCAGCATAACACTCTTTTATACTTTTTCCACTTAGTTTTGAGAGAAGTTTTGCTTTTTGTTTTGGATGAATATCTAGATTTTTTATGTCATTTTCACTGATTTTTTCACCCTCTTCTTTCTCTTTTGGCTCTAAGACCAAAGCCCACTCTCCTTTTGTATTTATAGATTTTAAAAAAGCCGGAAAGTTTAAAGATTTTGAAAAAAACTTTTTTTCAAATTTTTTGGTAGCCTCTTTTATGGCAAAAAGCTCTCTTTTTGGGCACATCCTTGCCAACTCGGATGCTAGTTTTTCTATTCTGTGAGGAGCTTCATAGATAACCACCGGATTTGTCAAGCTTATCACTTCATCAAGAGCACTTGCTCTCTCTTTTCCTTTGTGAGGCAAAAAACCATAAAACACAAACTCTTTTGAATCAAATCCGCTAGAAGCATAAGCTAAAAGTGCAGCATTTGCTCCTGGAAGAACTTCATACGGTATATTTTTTTCTTGACAGTACCTCACTAAATTTGCTCCGGGATCACTAACGCAAGGCATCCCTGCATCACTCATAAAACCGATATTTTGTTCAAAAAAATTATCTTCCAAAGAGTTCAAAATCTTTTTGTCATTATGGGAGTGAAAGGAGATGAATTGTTGTATTTTAAAATTTATATTATTTCTTAAATGCAGAAGATTTAAAAGTTTCTTTGTGACTCTTGTGTCTTCACAAAGTAGAATTTGAATTTCAGTTAGGAGTTTTAAACTTCTAACTGAAATATCATCAATATTTCCTATCGGTGTAGGAATTAGATAGACCAAACTTTTGGCACCAAGACTCTGAGAGTTATTTCATATTGTATTTTTTCTTAAACTTCTCAACTCTACCTGCAGCATCTACTATCTTTTCTGAGCCCGTAAAGAAAGGGTGACACTCATTGCAGATATCTATCCTCATCTCAGGTTTGTTTGACATTGTTTCAAATTTATTTCCACAAGCGCAAGTAACAGTACATTGTACATATTGGGGATGAATATTTTTTTTCATTTTGTTTTCCTTAATAGTTTGAATTTAAAGTCCCCTAATGATAAGTAAAAATTAACTTAGCGATAGACCTTTCGAGCCTACCGCTATATAGGGGGAGGGGAATTATAATTATAACACAATCCTTATAAGAATTCAAGATAAGCATTTTAAAATAAGCCAATTTGGGCATAAATCACACTAATTTAATACAGATGCAGTATATAAAATCGCTGTTTCGCTCCTTAGGATTATTTTACTGTTCAGTCCTATAATATTTGATTTGTCCATCTTCTCTCTCTCATTTTTTGAGAAACCTCCCTCGCAACCCACCAAATAAGAGCTAAATTCATCACTTTTAGTTATATTCTCTCCACCAAAATCGATGATTTTACTATGTGGATATAGTGCAAGATATTCATTTAGATCTTGAAGAATCTCAAATTCCATCAAAGAGCTCCTGCCACACTGCTGGGATGAATTTACGAGTATTCTTTTTAGCCTATTTGTATCTATCTTAAAGTTTTTTTGAGAAAAATCACAATACACAAAACTTATCTTAGATATTCCTAATTCATTCAAAAAAGGCAGTGTTTTTTCTATGGTTTTAGGATCAACCACGCACCACCCTACATGTAGAGCTTTTTTTGCTTCAACTTTGTAAGTTTTGCTTTGTATTAACTCTAAAATTGCATCTTTTTTATCTACTTTTATCAACTTATATTGATACAAAATATCATCACTAAGATTTCTAAAAAAAAGGGCTTGACCATTTTTTACCCTTCTTACTTTAAATATATGTGCATACTCTTTGGTTTTTAAGTGCAGCGAGTCACAACCTGAATCTTTAGAGTATATAAATTGCATCTACTTTGTTGAGTAAACTATCGCCATTGTAACTATAATGAGCGCTGCATCTATGAGGTGTTTTCTCTTTGAAAACCTGACAAACCTACCTCTTCTTCTTTCATCATCACTTCTTAGGGATTTGAATTTTTTATATCTTCTTATAGTCATCATAAGAATTACAAACCAGACTAGAATCATAAAAATAACAGAATAGTGAATGGTAAACTTTGCAACAGCTAGAAGCACCAACCCTGTAAACAAGACAGCTGCTAGGAACATGTAATAAATAGGTAGGATAGTCCTGACTCTCTTCACAAGCCCCTTATAGTCTAACTTATCATTTATAAAAAAATAGTTTATAACAGCTAGAATCAAAAGTATGCCTACAAATGCCGTATGAAACTTTATCGTAGTGTTAAATAGTTCATCCATTTTCAACCTCCTGTTTCATAAAAAGCTCTATCTGATGTCTCATTTGCATCATCACTGCTCCATTTATTTTTTTCAGGCTTGTTTGCCAATACCTCTTTTAGAATATTAGCAGCTCCTTGCACATCGCCCTTTTGAACTGCATCTTTTATACTCATAGCTTCATCAAAATACAAGCAAGGTATAAGCATACCCTCTGCTGTCAATCTGATGCGATTGCAATCTTCACAAAAATCGTGTTTATGCGGATCTATAATACCAAATCTATAACCATCTTCCAACTCAAAAAGATGGGCTGGGGACGAGGCAACTCTACCAACCGGCTTAAATTTGTATTTTTTAGATATGATTTCTTGGATTTCATCCACACTCAAGCCTTGAAGCTTATCTTTTGCAAACTTGTTTTCCATATATTCGATATACCTTATCGGTATATTTTTCTCTCTTGCAAACTCCAGTAAATCAAGTACTTCATCATCATTTATGCCCTTTAGAGGAACTGTGTTTATCTTCACTCCCAAACCTACATGTAGAGCCCGCTCTATGCCTTCTAAAACTTTTACAAGAACATCTCTTTGTGCTATCTTCATAGCGACTCCGGCTTTTAGTGAATCAAGTGAAACATTTATTCTCTTGAGCCCGGCATCTTTTAAACTTTTTGCTGTCTCTTTGAGTAGAAATCCATTTGTAGTCAAAGCTAGATCCATATCACTTTTATAATCACTTATCATTTTTACAAATTTATCCAAATCAGCTCTCAATAGCGGTTCTCCGCCTGTTATCCTTATCTTGTCAATTCCCTCATCAATACCAACTTTTATAAATAAAAAGAGGTCTTCAAAACTAAGCAAATTCTCTTTTGGTACCCAAGAAAACGGCTTCTCAGGCATACAATACTGACACCTAAAATTACATCTTTCCGTAACAGAAACTCTTAGATAATTTACTTTTCTCCCATATCCGTCTATTAACATATTTTTTACCTTTTTAACTAGCCTCGCATCCGTAGAACGGTGCATAGAACGGGTCAACAAACATCTTGTAAGATTAGAAGAAGTTTATTAATTGAAGTATTATACACTTCCTAACTAACAAATTAATAAAATTTTGATATAATCACCAAAAAATAAAGGATGGTTCTATGTCAAAAGCAACTCCCACAAATATAGAATTTGAACTTAGTGAACAAGATTTTTTGGTCTCCAAAACCGATAAAAGAGGTATTATAACCTACTGTAATGAACCTTTTATGAAAGCAGCTGGGGGAGAAGAGAAAGATCTTTTGGGAAAACCTCACAATGTTGTCAGACATCCAGATATGCCAAAGGCTGTATTTAAACTTTTTTGGGACAAAATTCAAGATGGAAACGAGATATTTGCTTATGTAAAAAATCTCCGTTTTGATGGGGGATTTTACTGGGTTTATGCAAATGTTACAGCATCTTTTGATGAAAAAGGCGACATCATCGGATACTACTCCGTTAGAAGAAAAGTCAATCCAAAAGGACTAGATATCATACAACCTATATACAAAAAAATGCTTTCGATTGAAAAAAATAGCAACATAAACGATAGTGTAAGATATCTAAATGATTTATTAGAGGAAAAAGGAGTCAGTTATGAAGAGTTTTCAAATGATTTACAAAGATTATAAACCTCAGATTTTATTTGGGATTACACTAGCATTTATAGTGTCGTATGGTTTCTTAAATGGTGATGTAGTAAATAATTCTACTATGTTTTTAGGACTAATGGCAGGCTCGTTTTTTAGTGCTGATAAAAAATTGGGATGCAGTAAAGATTTGTACGAAAAGATACTCGATGTGACCAATAGCGCAAGAAATGGCAACCTTGAACCAAGAATAGTAAATATAGACAAAAAAGACCCTCTATGCAAAATAGCCCTTGGAGTTAATGATATGCTTGATCAAGTAGAGGCATTTATGAGAGAAACTAAAACTTCCATAGAGTCTGCTAGTCAAGGAAAAACCTATAGAAATATTTTCAATGCAGGCTTTCGTGGTCTCTTTGAAACAAATGGAAAATACATAACAGCCGGTGTTCAAGGCATAATTGACGGAGAGAAAGGAAAGATAAAAGGCACATTATCAAATAAATTTTCTGAACTTGGAAATGGCATTAAAGGAATCTTTGGAATCCAAGAAAATCTAAGTAATAATGTCAAGCTTATCAACGATATAGCCCAGATGTCACAACATACGGCAGACAAATCAAATGAGAGCTTAGGAGTGGTTTCTAGTATATCTGATGGTATGAAAGAGTTACTTGATTTGATCGTTAGCACAAATGAGGCTATAAACTCACTCAACGAAAGAGCGAGCGAGATAAGTTCTGTCGTAAACCTTATAAAAGACATAGCTGACCAAACAAATCTTTTAGCATTAAATGCTGCCATAGAAGCTGCGCGAGCAGGAGAACACGGTAGAGGCTTTGCTGTTGTTGCCGATGAAGTTAGAAAACTTGCGGAGAGAACCCAAAAGGCGACCCAAGAGATTGCCATAACCGTACAAACACTACAGCAAGAGACAAATGGTATATATGCCAATTCTGAGAGGATTGACGGTATAGCAAACAATTCAGTTGAAAATATCATCAATTTTGAGTCAACCCTAAATGAATTTAGTAAAGATGCCACAAAAACAGCAGATATATCACTCAAAGTGGAAAATAAAACATTTACAATCCTTGCAGAAATAGACCATATCGCTTTTAAGACAAAAGCTTATAGCGCAGTATTAAATGAACAAAAAGATGAAATATTTACTAATGACCACACTTGCAGACTTGGCAAATGGTATTATGATGGGGAGGGCAAAAAACTCTTTGAAAAAACAAAGAACTATCCTCTAATCAAGGAGCCTCACAAAGTAGTCCATGAAAGTGTCACGAATAATTTGGAGATTATAAAACATGGTTTTGATATAGATAAACTTGACTTGATTATAGAGAACTTTACAGCCATGGAAAAAGCGAGTGAAAAATTATTTAATTTACTTGATGATATGAGCGAAGAGAAAATTTAACTCCTATCTAAAAGACTCATCGTCCCAAAGAAATCTCTTACAGATGAGTCTTTTATGAAGCTAATATTATAAGGATGCATCGCCTCAAAGATTTTAAAATTTTTGGAATATGGTATCTTTTTTTGTATCTCTTTTGATATATTCCCTAGCATAATCAAACCAATATCTCTGCCTTCTAACAACTTTAAAAGCTCACTTATGAAGGGCAAAAATTCTTTCACATGTAGGCGTGTATCTTTTTTATTTGTAAATATCAGAGATATATTTAGAAGCAAGACTCCACTTTTCTCAAAGTTCTCTTTTAAGTCCATGATATTGCTTATAAGATTTTTTTTATCGACTCTTTTTATAGCATTTGGAGTTGTATCATCTTCAGATAAAATGCCTTTTGAAACCAAGAGCATTTTGATAAAATTTCTAAGACTAGTTGCTCGATTTACACTTTTACTCAACCCATTTTCGCTAAAAATTTCCCCCACTGCTCCATCTATAAAAGCATATCCTATGGCACTTTGTTCTCTAGGATATGGGTCTTGACCAAAAAGTATATATCTTGTTTTCTCTAAAGGTAAAGTTTTAAAAGCATTTAAAAAATTATCATAAGAAGGAAAATACTTTTTATCGTTTTCTAAAAAATATCTATATTGTGGTCGAAATTTACTGTAAGATTTTTCTACTATACTTTGCCAAGAGGGATCTACTCTTATCACTTTAGATTTGCCAACTTAAGTATCAAATCAACTTCGCCTATACCAATTCTCAAATCTTTTGCTATCATCGCCTCACTTTTTCCTTTTTTGTATTGAGAGATGATCAATTTTTCATTTGAATCAACCATATTTGGTGCTACAAAATTCACTGTTTTCTTTCCATCTTCGAGAGCGTCAATCCTCATTATCTGTTCATCTTGAAAATCACGCATTACATCTTCTATCTCTTTTATGGATTCCACCAAAGGAGCAAGTGATTTTTGGACTTCATCTGCTACTTTTGCTTTTAACTTAATTTCAATAGCATCAAATTCAAGATGTTTTTGTGAGAAAATATTTTCGATTTTTTTGGCTGTACTGTGATTTTCTCTGTTTAAATCTTCGATAATTCTTTCATAGATTTTCAATTTTCTAGATACTTCTTGATCTCTTATAAAATTCAAAAAAAAGAGCACGAGCATCAAGACACTCAATGCGATTATAGCTATCAACTCTATATTCACTTATTCTCCCTTTAAGGCTTTTGCCTCTCTTATCATTATTCTTTCTCTTGCGCTCATATAAGTGCTCCAGTCCTTGATATCAGACTCATGCATCAAAACAATCTCTGCTATATCTTTATTTAATGCCCTGAAAAAAAATGGAAACTCTCTTTTTGGAAAAACAGGCATTAAGATTCGTCCATAATACCTTACATCTTGTCTCAATCCACCCTCTATCAGTTTAAAATGTTCAAATCCTATAGATTCCACATCTTTTTTAAACTCTAAAGCAAGATAAACTGGTTTTTCATTTTTTATAAAAGCAGTTAAATCATCAATCTTTCTATGTAATTCCACGATCAAATTTAGTAAAACCTGATCACTCTCACTTGTTTCACCCCTTGCTTTTGCAAGCTTCAACCACTGTCCGACACTGTCTTCATCGCTACTGACTAGCTTGTCAAATTCTCTTTTGTACTTCTCATCATCTTCGCCAATCTCACTGAAGTTTATCTTCAAAGGAGCCGGTACAAATCTTATATTTTCCATCTCTTACTCCATTGCTTAGATTCTATCAAACCAAATAAATATAAAAAATATGATACCTAAGTATCCATTTAAGGTAAAAAATGCCCTATCTATCTTTGAAAAATCTTTTGATACGATTTTGTGTTCATAAAAAAGTATTATAGCTGAAATTAAAACTCCCAAATATGCCCAAAAACCCAAATTTGCCAAGTATACAAAAAATAGCCAAAAAAGTATAGTTTGAAAATGAAACAGTCTAGATATAAACATAGTTGCATCTTTACCATATTTTGAAGGAATTGAAAACAGCTTGTTTTGTTTATCATACTCAATATCTTGCAAAGAGTAGAGTAAATCAAACCCTGCTACCCAGTAGCTAACGCCGATACAGAGCATAAGCGACCATATAGGTATGTCTCCGCCAATCGCAACAGCTCCGGCTATCGGTGCCAATCCTAAAGATAGTCCCAAAACCAAATGAGCAGTCGGTGAAAATCTTTTAAAAATAGAGTATCCGCCCAATATAATCAAAATCGGGACAGAGAGCCAAAAAGCCAAAGAGTTTATAAAATACGCAACGATGATAAAAATAGCAGCATTTATCACTATAAATATCATGATATTTTTTTCGCCGATTCTGCCATCTACGCTTGGTCTTGAAGCAGTTCTAGGATTGAACTTATCTATATCTTTATCTGCCCATCTGTTAAAACTCATGGCAAAGTTTCTAGCACTAATCGCCGCTAATAAACCTAGAAAAAGCAACCTCCAACCAAACCACATGGTGCCATTTAAAATAGAAGAGTAAACAATCATAGAGACAAAGATAAATGGCAAAGAGAAAACCGAGTGCTTAAACACAATAAGCTCTCCTATATCTTTGAGAACTTTTATAAATCTTTGCATACACTACCCCACTTCAAATGTTTTAAGTTTTAATTTTACTATAAATGAGATTAAAAGTGTTATAATTCATACTTTAGGAGTAAAAATAATGAGAACAGTAGCAATACTAGGTCCAACTGCTAGCGGAAAAACTTCGCTATCTATAAAGCTTGCCAAAAAGTTTAACGCAAATATACTCTCTCTTGATTCACTTAGTATATATAAAGAGATAGATATAGCATCTGCAAAACCAACATCAAACGAGAGAGAAGGTATCAGGCATTTTGGGATTGACGAGATATACCCTGATGTTAATTTTAATGTCTCAATTTTTTTTGATATATATAATAAAGCAAAAAAATATTCAGAAAAAGATGGGAAAGATCTCATTATTGTAGGCGGTACGGGCTTCTATCTAAAATCCCTTCTTACCGGTCTTAGCCAAAAACCAAATATAACACAAGAGACAAAACAAAAAGTTGCAATTGCACTAAGAGATATAAATGATGCCTTTAAATTTATCCAAAAAAAAGACCAAACTTACGCACAAAAAATCTCTAATAGCGACTCATACAGAATTGAAAAATGGTTTGAGATATATCTTCAAAGTGGTCTTGGAGCAAGTGAGTATTTTAAACTATATAAGCAAGAACCACTTATAAAAAATATGGAGATATTTGAGATAGAGATGCAAAAAGATATACTCAAACAAAGGATTAATCTAAGAACCGAAGAGATGATAAGAAATGGCTTGATAGATGAGGTAGTCTATCTTGAAAAAACCTACACTAGAGCTCCAAACTCTATGAGATCCATAGGCATAAAAGAGACTTTAAGATTTCTTGACGGCTTCATAGGTTTAGATGGATTAAAAGAAGAAATCAGTCTAAACACCGCAAAACTAGCCAAAAGGCAGAGAACATTTAACTCCACACAATTTGCTCCGCATGTAAAAGGAGATATCAAATATATATTTGATATGCTAGTAATACCAAATTAAATCAATTGTTTAAAAGCTCTAAATTATCCTTGCATAACCCTCTCCATGAGTTTCCTTTTGGAATTTTTGTACATTCTAAAAAATACTTTCTTGCTTTCTTGGTGTTTTTTAATTTTAAATTTAATTCGCCCATTTCATATAGCACTCTAGATCTATCTTTATCATTCATTTTTTCTGCCAAGAGACCTTTTGCTATCTTTTGTGCTTTTTGTATCCTAGAGAGCCTTTTGAGGGCATCTATGTATAAAAATTCTACCTTGGGGCTATAGTAATTTACTCCAAATTTATGCTGCAAAGATATTATCTTTTTCAAGTAGCTAATAAGCAATAAATCTTCCCTCGTACTATTGGCATAATTTGCCATTTTATAGTATGGTTCTATATTTTTGATATCATTTGGCCACTGCTTTTCTAATTTATGCGACATAGCTAATGCTTTGTTATACATTCTTTGATAAAAATAAGAATTGAATAAAGCCCTATACACAGATGCTTTAATTGGTTTTTTAACTATTTTTGAGAGTTTAAACAGATCATCTCTAAGAGAGATTATCTTGTTATATTTCTGTAATTTTTGATATGAAATTATAAGATTTTGCAACCAAACAAATTTCTCTTTTAAGTTTCTAGCCTTTAGTTTTGAATTTGATAGGTCATTTGCTTTTTTATACCTAGCAGTGACCATAAAACAGTCAAACAGACCGTTGGAATTACCTATACTATACATATCAACAGAATTTACCTCAAGCAGATTTATAGCATTTTGGCATCTTTTTTTCTTTAAATCTTTGTTAATCAACACTATAGATGCTTTCGTTAAAATATCTTTGCCGAGTGTAGAATTTTTATCTTCGGCACTCAACAATAGAGGTTTCATATCTATCACATTTTTATATTTTTTTTCTCTTAAAAGTAGTTTTGCTTTTTCTATAACAGCTTTATCTTTTATGTCATTATTGTATTTAGAAATCAACAGATTATAGTAATTTAACAATTTTGTCTGATTTGTATCTTTTATCTTAAAAAATAGTCTATCTATCGCTCTATTTACCTCATTGATATATATACCGTCTTTGTACTCTTTTTTGTACTCTTTGTACCTAGCATACGCTTTATTTACATCACCGGCTTGTGCATACCAATCACCGGCTTGCTTCAATAACAGCTCTTTGGTATCATATTCACCCTTTTTCAAATTATTTAACAACAAATCATTTAAAGTTGCGGCTATCTTTTCCAAACCGTTTGCGGCAAGTTTAACCGCTAGATTTGAAGTTGCATCTTTGTCTTTGAGAAGATATTTTTTGTTTGCATTTAAGACTTTCAGAAGATACTCTTTAGCTTTTTTAGCTTTGCCCATATTTATATTAGAATTTGCCAATCTGATTGCAGCAAGTGATGCTATGTCCAAATTTTTTGCGCTATATAGGACATCTTCGTAAAGTTTCATGGCTTTTATTTTTTTATTTTTATTATATAAAGAATCTGCAAAATACAAGATCGCTTTTTTTGTATAAGGACTATTTTTATGTTCTGTTACCAAGATATCTAGAAAATAGTTTGCATCAGAACTAGAATCTGCTCTCAAATAACCTTTTACCAAAATCAAAAGAACTTGAGGTATACTCTCATTTGAGGAAAATTCCCTGATCCAACTTTTTGCCAGTTTTGTCACATCGCTATTTGCATATCTATCTGAGACCGGGGAAATATTCTTTTCTATACTTATATCTATAGATTTTAGTTTATAAAGCAATAAATCGCTCTTAAATATACTGTTTGGATACTGTTTTAAAACCCTATCTACATCTTTAACAGTGTCATCATAATCTTGATTTTTAAACTCTTTTTGAATATCAAGATAGTACCCTATATCCTTGCCATTCATGTCAGATATCGGTGCACCATTTAAATCTACAGGACCGATATACGGTTTTAGATACTCATCATATGTCACAGGAAAATTTATACCATCACTCTTTGAAACTTTTCCAAAAGGATATTTTTTATACAATAAAATAACCCAGTGCTTGCTCTTTGTTGCGATTTTTTCATCTGCAACATCTCTTGTATCATAAAGCTTTTCATTCAAGGGGAAAAGTTTTGAATTGTATTTCGGATCTATTTTAATATAAAATTCATTATTTTTCTCTAAAAAATCTACATCAACAAATCGAAGCTTTTTTTCTTCAATCTTTGTTTTTACTATCTTGTTAAATTTACAAATATAATTTTTCTTATCGAGTGCAAGAGGAATTGTATGGCACTCAATAGCATCATTGTCAACGATATGTAAGATAGCGTAGGTATTCCCGTTTTCTTTTGCACTGTTTAAGTATATATTTAAAGCAAAAACTTGAATAGATACTATGAGTATTAGGATTAGAAATTTCATATTGTTATTATAGCATATTAGAGCCTATTGAGCTCTAATATGCTATTTTGGCTATATAATGGGCAAAGCTCTTACAAGTGAGAGAGACTCAAAATCCACTAGATTGCATCAATTGTGTTACCATTGTCAATATTGGCTCTACAAATATTGATGCCAATACCGTAAAAGCCAAAGAAAAACCGACTACAACTTTGATAGGCGTAGAAGAGTTTGCTATATAAATATTACCGTCTTCCGTGATAGGATCTTTTAAAAACATATAAACTATAAGTTTTGTATAGTAATAAACCGCTATAGCACTATTGATAACCATGATGACTGCCAAAACAATATGACCACTATCCACAACAGAACTTATAAGATATAGCTTGCCCCAAAATACTGAAAATGGTGGCATTCCTGCTAATGTAAACATAAATACAGCCATTATCATCGCCATCATAGGCGATACTTTAACTAAACCTGAAAACTTGGTAAATGGATGTTGATACCTACTATCCCAAAGATTTTTCTTATGTCTGGCAATCCAAAGCATAGTAAATGCACCTATATTTGTAAACATAAAGAGTATCCAATATAAGAAAATAGCTGAATTTGCTTGTGTGCTTCCTATCATAAGAGCGGTGAGAACAAAGCCGGCATGAGCTATGGAACTAAATGCAAGCATTCTCTTAACATCTTCTTGAACAAGTGCAGTTATGTTTGCCAAAAACATTGTGATAACAGCTAAAAATATCAATATATCTTGAACCCATACAATATGTGCATGTAAAAATATATCCAAAAACCTTATAGCTATAACAAGTCCTGCGATCTTAGGAACCACTGACATATATCCTGCAAGTGGAGCTGAACTTCCTTCATAAACATCTGGTGTCCATGTATGAGTTGGAACGACAGATAGTTTAAATCCTAATGCTATAAGCATAAATACTACTCCCGCAAGAATGGCAACTCCAGGGGCATAATTTCTTGCACTTAAAACTTTTTCTATAACAGAAAGCTCTACGCTTCCTGTCAAAGCATAAAATACCAAAGATGACAAGGCAAAAAATCCAGCAGCCAAAGCACCCATTGTAAAATATTTTATCGCTGCTTCAAAGGCCTTGTTTCTGTTGTGCAATGCTATCAAGGTATACAAAGAGAGGCTTGCAGTCTCAAGTCCTAAAAATATAAGTATAAGATTATCGGTTGCTACCATAAACTGAAAGCCCACTATCATAAACATAAAAAGTGCATAGTATTCTGCTTTTTTAAACTCTTTAAAAGGCTTGTTACTTAGCGCCGTAATTATAATTAGAGCTGAGCTTATAAGTATAATTCCTTGTGCAAGTATGGATATACCATCAACCAACATCATATTGAAAAAGCCATGTTTTGACCCACTTAAACCTATGAGGGCAGTAAAATCAAAAAGTATAAAAAGCAGAGTCAACATCACATAAAAACTCTTATCTAAATTTTTATTGAAAAGATCGATGCAAATTACAATAAGAGCTCCAAAAGACAAGATAGCCATTGGCGCTAAAAGTGCCATATTTAAATTAGCTAAACTAACTGAGATAGGACTTAACATTATTTTGTACCTCCTACGCTATTTACTCTTAAGAGCAGTTCTCTTGTATCAGGCAGTACAGCCTTTTTCTCCATCAAAACTATCATCTTTTTCACACTTATATCAATTGTATTTAAGATTGGCTTAGGATATACACCCAAAACTACTACCAAAGCAACTAAAGGTATAAGAGCTGTAAATTCTCTCTTATCTAAATCTTTCAATGCTTTATTTTCAGCCTTGACCAACTTGCCAAAAAATGCTCTTTTAAAAAGTACCAACATATAAACAGCACCTAAAATGATACCGGTTCCCGCTAGTAGTGTCATAAACCAATTTACTCTATAAAATCCGAGTAAAGATAAAAATTCACCTACAAAACCTACAGTTAGAGGTAAACCGACAGCTGCCATCATCACCACGCCAAATATAGCGGCATAGCGGGGCATAATAGTCGCCAGCCCTCCAAATTCACTTATCATTTTTGTATGCCGTCTGTCATATATGACTCCAACTAACATAAACAGGGCTCCACTGACAATTCCATGACTCAACATCAAAAATATCGCTCCTGTAATTCCCTCCGCATTCATAGCAAAAGTTCCCAAAACTATAATACCCATATGAGATATGGAGCTATATGCGATTACCTGCTTCATATCCTCTTGTGCATAAGCCACCATGGATGCGTATATAACCATAATGATGGCGATAATCGCCACCGGATATAAAAAGTATACAGATGCATCTGGAAAAAGTGGAAGTGAAAATCTTATAAAAGCGTAAGTTCCCATTTTCAACATCACAGCAGCTAGCAAAATAGATCCAACTGTCGGTGCCTGTCCATGAGCATAAGGCAACCATGTATGGAATGGAAACATCGGCACCTTTACTGCAAATGCTAAGAAAAATGCACCAAATAACCAAAGTTGTGTGCTAAAAGGCAAGACCAAAAGATACCAATCAGGAATAGAAAAACTCCATGTACCTGTTGCTATATAGTACTGATAACCTAGATACAATATACCAACGAGCATCAAAGCAGAACCTGCAAATGTATATAGGAAAAATTTAATAGCTGCATAAATTCTTTGTCCGCTACCCCAAGCACCAATGATATAAAGCATTGGTATCAAAGAGAGTTCCCAAAAGATATAAAACAAAATCATATCAAGGCTCAAAAAGACACCAACGAGTGTCATCTCTAAGAAGAGTATAGTAATAACTAGATTTTTTATATCTTTTTTTATATTTAAAGATATCAATGACACAAGAGTCATAAATGTACTAAGTATCACTAGAAATAGAGATATTCCATCTACCCCAAGGTAATAGCTAACACCAAATTGTGAAATCAAAGGTACATACTCTACAAATTGAAAACCTGCATTGCTTTTATCAAACCCTATCCATAAGACAATAGAGAGTAAAAACTCTACCAATGCAACTGTTACACCAAAAGTTTTTGCACTCTCTTTAGATACAATAAAACCGAAAAAAACGGCAACAAGTGGAAAAAATACGATTAATGATAATATATGTTCCATCATCTACTCCTACATCATCGGTCTATAAAAGATTGCCAATGCTAGCAGCACAACTGTACCTACTATCATCCATCTTAGCATATCGGAAAGATTTCCGCTTTGCATTTTTCTACTCTCTTGACCGCTTTTGTAGAACACTTTTGCTATCAAGTCAACACTGAAGTCGATTATTCGTACATCTATTTGCTTCCATGCAAATCTAGACAACACATAGTATGGTTTAAAAATCGCCACTTCATAAAGTTTTGGTATATAGTATTGATTTTTTAACAATATATACAGAGGCATTGTTTCAATTTGTTTACTAAAGCCTCCCTTGTAATACTTATATATTGTTGCAACTATAACCAATATAACAAAGGCAGAAGTTAAGAATATCAATTCAACCTCAGTCGAATGAGACAAACTAAACTCATACTTTGACAAAACTCTAGTCACAAAAGCTTCAAACGGTTTCTCAAAAAATCCGGCTATTGTTGAAAGTATTCCCAACGGCAATAATGACCAAAGCACAAACGGATAAGTTTCATGTGGATGAAATCCAAGTTTTTTATAGACTTTATCTCCAAAAAATACCAACATTATCAATCTAAAACTATAAAATGCAGTCATGCCTGCTCCGATAAAGAGTGCAAACCATATATAAAAGTTGCTTCCATTAAAAGCGGCCTCCAAAATCTTATCTTTGCTAAAAAATCCTGCGAATGGATAAACACCACAAAGTGCAAACGAAGCAACTGCCATCAAAATCGCGGTATATGGCATCACCTTAAACAGACCACCCATCTTTTTAATATCAAGCTCATCATCCATAGCGTGCATTATATTTCCTGCCCCTAAGAAAAGTAAAGACTTGAAAAATGCATGTGTCATCAGATGAAAAAGTGCTATCCAATAAGCCCCTAAACCGGCAGCTACAAACATATACCCTAATTGAGAAAGCGTAGAGTATGCGATGATTTTCTTTAAATCCCGATGCACCAAGGCCATAGAAGCTGCAAATACTGCTACAAAAGCTCCTAAAGTAGCAATAATATGTCCAACTTCAGGTATAAGTGAAAAAAGATCGCTCGCTCGAATCACAAGATATACACCGGCTGTTACCATGGTAGCAGCATGAATCAAAGCTGAAACAGGCGTAGGTCCTTCCATAGCATCTGCCAACCATGTATGAAATGGAAATTGGGCTGATTTTCCCATTGCACCGATAAATAAAAGAAGTCCGATGGTTGCTACAACACTGACATTCATACTTCCCGCATGAGCAAAAATAGTTTCATAATCAAATGTTCCAAACTGCCAATATATCAAGAATAGACCCATAAGCATACCGAGATCGGCAACTCTATTCATAATAAAGGCTTCATTTCCAGCCCAAGACGCAGTATCTTTTTCGTACCAAAATCCAATCAAGAGATAAGAACATAGTCCGACACCTTCCCATCCTATGAAAAGACCGACAAAGTTATCACTCATCACAAGAACCAACATTGCAAAAACAAAAGCTGATATATAGGTAAAAAATCTATTATACCCCTTATCGTGCATCATGTATCCCATAGAGTAGATGTTTACAACAGATGACACAAGGGTAACTGTTACCATCATAATAACAGAAACATTATCAACCATAAAACCAAACGGTATGTTTAAATTTCCTGCACTTATCCAGTCCATCAGCTTCACATGTAGAGTTAATCCGTCATGAACTGCAAACATAAGTGTCAAAGATGATACGAAAGATAACAACAACAATGCTGATGTAACAAGTGCTGTTATGACATTTTTCTTTTTGGCGGTGAAAAGCAAGCTAAAGAGTGAGCCGACGACGGGGGCAAATAGTGCTACATATAAATATTTTTCCATTTTTAACCCTTCATCATCTGTAAGCTATCTAAATCAATAGTTCCGCTTCTCTTATACCAAAGAACCAGTAGACCTAGACCAACTGCAACTTCACTTGCTGCAATTGCTATAATAAAAAATGAAAATATCTGCCCACTTAAATCACCATAATACTTTGAAACCGCTGCAAAACCTATATTTACTGCATTTAGTAAAATCTCCGTGGAGAAGAAGAGCATCAAAAGATTTTTCCTTCTCAAAACTCCCACGATACCTAGCGAAAACAAGATACCTGTAAGAGTTAAATAGTGTGTCAGTGTTATCATTTTTCACCCCTTGCTACTTCTATGTTTGATGGAGTCTCTTCTATTTTTACCTTCACCAATACAATTCCTGCTATCATTGCTGCCAACAACATTATAGCCGCAACTTCAAATGGTATTAAGTATTTTGTAAATAAAATCAAGCCTATCATTTGCACATTACCTACACCATGTATGGTTGGATATAATGCTTCGACTCTAGTCGAATAAATCGGAGCCATCAAAATAAATATCACGAAGATAGCCGATAAAATGGATAGAGTATATATAATCTTCTTAAATTTAATATTCTCTTTTATATCTCTAGCCGAATCAAAAAACATCATACCAAAAGCGTAAAGTGCCATCACCGCGCCCGTATATACAATAATTTGTACAACTCCTAAAAAATCGGCACCTAGCAAAAAGTAGAAGCCCGATATCAATATCATTCCTCCTGCCAATGCACTCATTGCGTAGAGTACATTTTCGCTAAATACCACGATACCAAACATCCCAATCACTAAAATTGAAAATGTATAAAATGCAATTATTTCAAACATATCTACCTCAATACGCTAGTGGTGTTTTTTTGACAAACTGATCAGCATCTCTACTCAATGCACCAAAACCCGGAAACTCTTTTTGCTTTTTCTCTTTAAATTCATCCAATGGAGTCAACATATCTTCCTTAAATCCAAAATGCGCCCTTTGTTCGCTCGCATGCTCATAATCATCACCATGTACGATAGCAAGCTCAGGGCAAACCTCAGCACAATAGCCACAAAAGATACATCTACCAAAATTTATACTATATTCAGTTACAAGTTTTCTACTTTTTTCATCTACTTTTGTATCCATCTTTATACAATTTGCTATACAAATCTTTTCACAAAGACCACATCCAATACACCTCTCATGCCCACTCTCAAAAAGCCTCATAAGTCTATGAATTGCTCTATATCTAGGACTCATTTGAAGTTTTTGCATTGGGTATTGGACTGTGTGAATATTGAATTTTATCATCTCTCTAAAAACTATCCAAAGACCTACAAAAAGCTCTCCTTTTACCGCCCTCGAGGCAAATTTCTTAAATCTTCCCCAACTATCAGGTGCCTGCGGCTCTCCCTCGAAATATATATAACCAGGAGTTGCATTTCTGTTTTTAAAACCTCTTAATTCCATATCGACCCCCCTATACCAAGACTATGCCGGTAATCAGCACATTTATAAGTGAAAGTGGCATCAACACTTTCCAACAAAACCACATCAATTGATCCGGTCTGATATGTGGCCAGGCTGCTCTAACCCACAAAAACAAGAAAATCCAAAGTGAGACTTTTAAAAGCATAGCTAGTGCACCCGGGATGAACCACAAGTCATTGTATCCGCCTAAAAATATTATACTTACCAAAACAGATATAGTTATCATATTTGCATATTCACCGATAAAAAACAGGCCCCATCTCATGCCGGAGTACTCAGTAGCATAGCCCGAAACAACTTCTGCCTCAAACTCTATCAGATCAAATGGAGTTCTATTTGTTTCAGCAAAACCGGCTATCGCAAAAAGTACAAAAGCTAAAGGTTGCTTCCATATAAGCCAATGCGAGACTCCACCTATCTGATAATCATTCATATCTATCAAAGATAATGTGCCCATCATCATAACAGGACCCAAAATCGATAAACCACTGACGACTTCAAAACTAAGAAGTTGTATAACTGCTCTAGCGCCTCCTATTAGAGACCATTTATTTGCGCTGCTAAGTCCCGCCAATAGAGGTCCATACATCCCAACTGATGCAGCACCCATAACAAACAGCAAACCAACATTTATATCAGAAATGATAGGATGAACCGTATATCCAAAAACTGTAAATTCCGGAAAATATGGTACCGCTGCAACCGCTACAAAGGCCGAAGCTGCTGCAACCACAGGAGCTATGATAAATATAGGCTTTATCGTATTTTGAGGTATAATATCCTCTTTTGTAAAGAGCTTTATACCGTCTGCCGCTAATTGCAGCAGCCCATAAGGACCAACATGCATAGGTCCAAGTCTTCTTTGCATAAACGCAAGTACTTTTCTCTCTATAAATGTCGCGAAAGCTCCCATCGCTGCCACAACGGAGAGAACCACTACCGCCTTTACTACCGTTTCAATTATTAAGGCTGTTTCAATCATTTTTTACACCTTTTATCGTTACTTTTGCAAATCTGTACCCACTCTCAAAAAACGGCATCACATCCAACTTTGTATCAAAAGTAGGCAGGTAAGGAATCATACCTCCTATCTGATGATCAAATTTCACAGCAACTACTAACTTTGCATTTTTTGTGCTAATTGTAACCATAGCGCCATCTTTAAGGTTGTGTGCTTCCATAAAATCACTTGAAGCATAAAGAGCACCTGCCTCATTTAGCTGATGTGCCTTGTTTGTAAAGGCACTAAACTGCATCACAGGATTTGCCAGATATACTAAAGTTTCATCACCAAAATCAAACTCTTCTATCTCTTGAACTTCATCTTTTGCTTCACTCTCTTTTATATCAAGAAGATAACCTCTGTTCTCATATCCTGAATTTAAAAACTCATTTGGTAATTCGTCAAACTCTTCACTTTTAAAACCCTCTATATTTCCAAGCTCTACTGTATAATCTATCGTATTTTCAGCTCTAAGTCCTAACTCATTTGCCAAATCATTTAGACAATAACCATCAAACTCAAGAGCAACATTTGTAGGAACAACCCTTTTATTTAAAGATGTGAATGTTCCCTCTTGCTGATTTAGAGCAGGCAAGCTTAAATCACCCTTGCCTAAAGAGCTAAGGTTAAAGTCAGCTTTTACATTGTAACCCACGACTTTTTTACCTGTTTTTTCATCTAAATCACAAATTAAAGATACACCCAAAGTGTTTGTTTTAGATGGAATTATTAGAATATCAAAAGATGTAAACCTCTCGATAAGTCCTAAAAGTTTTGCTAGATTTTTTGCTCTTTTATGATTATACAGATCCTCACCCGCTACTAAAGAAAATTTATCTTTTTTTGCTAACATTTTTGTCAACTTTGTATCAAAGTCATCAGGTAAACCGGCCATATCATATAAAGAGTTATGATCAACCTCTATCTCTCTTTCTATATTTTTACTTATAGTTTTGACGACTTCTTTTTCCTCGCCACTCTGTTCATCTTTAACCATCTCTTTTATCTGCTCTTTTACAACTTCAGTGATAGTTTTTTTCTCTTTTTTATGAAAGTTGGCAAGATACTTAACTACGCTATCGGGAAGCTTCTCCTTGTCTCCAAAAAGATCTAAAATTAGATACATTATACTCTCTTCAACACCAACTTTATGATTTATGCAAAGTATGTTTTTAGAGTAACCACCCAAGATAGGATCAATTATAGGATGAAAATAGAGTCCAGCTCCTTTGTTCATAGTAAGGGCATTGTTTATAGCATATCCTACATTTGGATTATCACTTTTAACATAAGAGCCTACACTGATTATAAAATTACTCTCTTGTAAACTTTTTATATCTGCACTATATAGGGCTTTTCCACTTGCTTCCCTAAAATTTTTCAAGAAATTTTTATAAGCAAAAGCATCATCATTAACCAACTTATACCCAAACTTCTCTTTGAGTTTTTGAAGTATATATGCCTCTTCGTTTGTGATAAAACTATCAAATTTTATGCTATCAGCCTCTTCTTTGAAGAACTTAACAGCTTTTTTTATAGCATCTTCATCTCTGCCTTCTGTTTCATTTTCAAAATCATATCCGTATCTTATACCACCGTGTAGGGGCGCATAATTATAGTCACTACTAACTCTGTAAATCCTCTCTTTAGGATTTAGTATACTTGTCTGTTTGACATCATAATATATCAAAGAACAGTCACTACTGTGAGGATTTGCTGCTGGAATCTTTCTTAATTCCCAAGCGTTTGAAGTGTATTGAAAATCTGTTCCAACCAAAGCACCTACAGGACAAACAGCCGTACATTCACCGCAGTTTGTACACTCAAGAGTATCTGCTCCGCTTGCGATACCAATAACAGATTTTTGTAATTTATTCCACATGGCATAAGTATCTTTTGGTGCAACCTCTTTCCACTCTTTTGGAAGAGCTTCTCCACCCCTTGGAACTGTTTTTAATACAGATTCGCCTATCATATCTTTACAAACTGTTACACATCTTTCACAAACTATACATAAAGATGAATCATAATGTATAAATCCCCAGTTATGAGACGGTCTTTTTGTATCTGGTATTGCATATGTTTGATGATCAACTCCCATCTCGAGAGTAAAATTTTGTAATTCGCACTCGCCGCTTTGGTCACAAACACCACACTCTAGCGGATGATTTATGTCATAAACCTGCATGATAGCTTTTCTCTCTACCTCTATCTCTTCGGTTTTGGTAGTAACCACCATACCATCTTTCGCTTTTGCATTGCAAGAGTATGCTCTTTTACCATCTATCTCAACCAAACACAATCTACAAGCAAGAGTCGGTGAGCAGTTTGTAAGATAGCAGATTGCCGGTATAAAAATACCGTTTCTTCTTGCTATACCCAGTATATATTCACCCTCTTTTGCCTTACATTGTTGCCCGTCAATAGTTACCGTTATATCGCTCATTAACTTTCTCGCTTAATAATTTTTGCTATTTTATAGTAATACGACTCATCACCATTTGCGCTTGGAAGTAGTGCAACGGTGCCCTTTAACTCATTGTCTAAAACAAATTTTCTTTTATATTCTGTATTTTCAGTAAATACAAATAAATCATCACCATCTTTAATTTTTGCAGCTGTCATGAACTGTGGTGAGCCTATCAATAGATCTTGCTCGTCCATATCCTTCGCGGGACAGACATAAACGACAGAACCATCAAAGCTATTTAGTTCTGTAACATCTTCCAGCTCGATATTTATACTGTTTTTTTCTATCTCTATATCAGTATCTTGTATAAAAACTTTGAAATTTCCATATTTCACAAACAGGTTGATGATACCGGCTATATTTTCTTTTCTAGGATGATTGTAAAAGTCATGTCCTAGCATCAACAGAGGATTTTTAGCTTTTTTGTATATCTTATTTATCTCTTTAAGCTCTTCTTCCCCAACATTGCTTTCGGCACTTATATATCCATCGTCTAAGTTTTCAAAAAAATTCGCTGTTTTTTCATCGATATTTCTGCCTGAAAATAACTCTTTTGCCAAGATTGCCAACACGCCCTCTTCGCTACCGGCTTCATACCTACTTTGAATTTTAGAGACATTTGTCATCTCTTTGTCTTCAATAACACTCAAGTAGACGATATTGTCATTTCCGATAAGTTTTGCAAGCATACCTTCTTCTCTTGATGGCATAAAGCCCATGATAAGTAAGAAGTCTGATTTTAATGTATCGGTGAAAATATCTCCCTTTTGGGAATCTAAAAGCGATAAAAATTCTTCTATCAAGATCTTTCCCCCTCATTTTTTTTGACAACAATTGTCCAGTCAGCCTCATTGAATTTGAGTGAATTCATCAACTCATATCCCGCCTCTTTTATAACATCAGCACTCTTTTGAATAGGGGAAAAATCACCTATTTCAAACATAAAGATACTTACTTCGTCTTTTTTTGTTTTACTCATTATCTCCAACATTCTGTCATAAAAATCATCGCCCAAGTGTCTTAAATCATATCTTTGCATCTCTTCTCCTACCTATCTATTTCGCCGAAGACTATATTTAGATTTCCAATGATAGTAACGACATCAGCCAAATATTGTCCAGGAAGCACTTCTTGCAGTATACTCGTATGCCAGAAACTAGGAGCTCTGAGCTTCAATCTATAAGGATAAGCTCCTCCTTGAGAATTTATATAAAATCCCAACTCTCCTTTTGGTGACTCTGTTGGGACATATACCTCACCAACAGGAGGTCTCATACCTTGTGTCACTAAAACAAAATGTTGCATCAAAGAGTAATTTTGTGTCATAATTTGCTCTTTTGGAGCTGAAATATAATTTGGAGCGTGGGCCATGATCTCAGGCTCTGTTTTATAGTACATCGGTATCACTTGTCTTATGATTTTTATACTTTGTCTCATCTCTTCCATGTGAAGCTTATATCTTCCGTAACTGTCACATGTGGTGCTTATTGGAACATCAAAATCAACTTCATCGTAAAGCTCATAAGGCTCCTCTTTCCTTATGTCCCAAGCGATTCCGCTTCCTCTTAATGATGGTCCACTACATCCCCATGTTTGTGCCATCTCAGGAGTTATAACACCAACACCCTCTAGTCTCATTTTCCAAATTCTATTTTGATCCAATATACCTTCATAATCAGCTATATCACTAGGAAGTTTATCTATGAATTTACTTAGTTTTGTTATCCAATTTTCAGGTAAATCAAGCGGTACTCCACCAATTCTAATTGACGAGTGTGTAAGTCTTGCACCGCAATAATCCTCTATCAAATCCATTGCATACTCTCTTTCTCTAAAAGCATACAAAAAGATAGTCATAGCACCCACATCAAGCGCATGGGCAGACAACCAAAAAAGATGAGAAATGATACGGCTTAACTCCAAAAGCATCATCCTGATAGTTTGGGCTCGTCTTGGTATTTCAAGTCCTATCAACTCTTCAACAGCATGTGCGAAGCCATAGTTATTTGAAGTTGCAGCGATATAATCCATCCTATCTGTTGTCGGAAGAAATTCATTATATATCATATTTTCTGCCATCTTCTCCATACCTCGGTGAAGATAACCGATATCAGGGGTTGCTTTTTTAACCATCTCTCCTTCAAGTTCCAAAATAAGACGCAATTGCCCATGTGAACTTGGATGTTGTGGACCGAAGTTGATGATCATCGTATCATCATCTCTCTCAAAAGCTAAATTCTCAAAAAATGGTTGTAGTCTATTTACTTTTTGCATATCACGGTCTCTCTTTCAGGATTACACTATCAGCTTTTTTTAGGCTCTTAATCAAAAAGACTCCACCCTCTTCTTGATAATCCGTCTCAACAATCTCTTTTGAAGGTTTTTCACCAAATGGAACTTCATGGTGAATTCTTGCAAAATTATATGTATCATTCTCATCAACCCTTGAGCTATCTCTATTTTCAGGTCCTATGATATCTCGATACTCTTTTCCAAAGATTTTATCTATCTCATACCAACTTGCCTCTTCATCTCCTTGAAGCGGATATGATTTTTTTAAAGGATGATCATACCAATCTTCTGGCATCAAAATTCTTTTCATATAATGGTGTCCCGTGATGATGACACCAAACATATCATACATCTCTCTCTCACCCCAATCAGCACTCTTAAATACATTTGAGACTGTTCTTATCTCTCTTTTTTGTTTTATGAAAAATTTAATTCTTAGTCTTTTTCTTTTACTAGTAGAGAGCATTTGATAAAATATCTCAAACTCTCCTCGTTTTTCCAGCCAATCGATTGCACTAAGTTCTGTTAAGAAATTATAATCCAACTGATGCTTTAAAAAAGTCAAAACTTCTACATTTTCATTTGCACTTATATACACAACCAATTGCCCTCTTTGTATATATGCTTCTTTAATGTCAAAGTTCTCTTTAAGCTCCTCTAAATCTTTGGCAAAGACTTCATCGCTGGCTACATCTTCTTTTGGAACCTGCGGAGCTACCCAAAATCTATCTGTATGGTATGGTTTATTTTGTAAATTTTTCTTTTCAACATATTTTCTCATCATACCAACCTTTTAGGTTTTAGTTTTCTTGATGCAGCCTCTGTTCTTACTTTCTTTTGCAAAATCATCAAAGCATACTGTAGAGTCTCCGGTCTTGGTGCACAGCCAGGCAGATATATATCGACAGGAATAATCCTATCTGCTCCTTGAACTGTTGCGTAGGTATTAAACATACCGCCTGTATTTGCACAACTTCCCATACTTATGACCCACTTTGGCTCTGTCATTTGATCATAAAGCCGTCTCATAAACGGAGAGTGTTTTTTTGTGAGTGTTCCTGCTATTATCAAAACATCCGACTGTCTTGGACTAGCTCTAAATATCGTACCAAATCGATCAAAGTCATATCTACTTGCACCGGTTGCCATCATCTCGATAGCACAACAAGCTAAACCATATGTCATAGGCCACAAAGAGTTGCTTCGTCCCCATTGAACCAATTTATCAACCGTTGTAAGTGCTACGGGAAGTCCTGCTTCACTTAGATAATTTATTTTATGCTGTGCCATTCGAGCGCTCCTTTTTTCCAAGCATATACAAATCCTATAGTCAACAAAACTATAAACAGTATCATCTCTATAAAACCAAACCATCCAAGAATCTTGAAGTCAACTGCCCAAGGGAACATAAAGATAGCCTCCACATCAAAAAGTATAAACAAAAGGGCAAAAAGGTAAAATTGTGAAGATATTTTATCCGGCTGCTTCGTAACCTCCGGACCACATTCGTAAAGAGAGAGCTTCAGCTTCTCATTATCCAATCTTGCCATCCTTCTGCTGACCACTCTTGCAAGTACTGTTATCGCATAAAAAACAACGGTTGCAAAAACAAGCAAAAAGAAAGCACCAAAATATGGGTGACTAAAATCCATATGTGACAATGGTGTCATGGAAAATCCTTCTTAAAAAATTTTTAAATTATCAAACTACATATATTTTTAAAATAATGATTAAATAATCACATATCGGTATCATATAAAAATTATCTTTTAAACTTCCTTATAAAACCATATTGCTCTTAACTTTAACCTTTCATAAAGCCCATCAATTTCTCTTCACCAAAGGCTCCTTGGAGCTCCCTTTTGATGCTGTTTTCAAAATCTTCCAAAGTAAAAATCGGTTCCTCTTTGATGGCCACCCTTAGTGCTGTATTTTTTAAAACAACATTCATTTGACCTCCGCTTAATGGAAATTTTGCGAGAGATTGTATATCAAAATCTTCGCTATAGATTGCATTTTCCGATAGCATTTTTCTCCAAAGCTCCAACCTCTGCTTGAAGTCCGGTTTGGAAAACTCTATCTTATAGTCAAATCTTCTTGAAAATGCAGGGTCAATACTCTCTAATAAATTTGTAGTAGCTATCAAAACTCCCTCAAATTTCTCGATTTGCTCTAAAAAAATATTTTGCATTTGATTGTGCATCTTGTCTGCACTAGAGTTTACACCAACTGAGCGAGAAGAGAGAAATTGGTCTGCTTCATTTAATAAAAGCAGAGGTTTACTTTTGGTTTTTTGACATAAATCTTTATATGAGTCAAATATACTTCTTACATTTTTTTCACTCTCACCTATATACTTGGAGAGTATTTTGGAGCAATCAAAACTCAAAACCCGTTTTTTCATACTCTTTGCCAAGCTAAGTGCTGTTATAGTTTTACCGGTTCCCGGGGGCCCATAAAAAATCACTTTTGCATCTATTCCGCTTCTTCTGTTTTTTATGCCCCATTCTCGCAACAGTTTCAATACGCTTGTATCTACCTGCTTAAGCAAAAAGTTTAAAACTTCCCTTGTTTTTGGATGCAACACAACATCATCCATAGTAGTGTTAGGATCTATCAATTCAAAGATGTCTTGCTCACTTATGAGCATGTCTAGTTTGATTTTTTTGATTTTTTTATCTTTATTTGGATGCATAATTTTTTGCAAAATCTCTTCACTTATGAAAAAGCTCCTAGCAACTCCTCCAAAGCTACTGAACATTTCATCATAATCAATCAAAAGCGATTCTATGAGCTTTGAGCCCTCCTCTAAAAGAGATCTATTTTTCATCTTTTCATAATCATCTAAACTGACAAGATTTATGAGAGTATTCATATCTCTTAAACTCTCAAATTCACTACCATACTCCTCTTTGAGGAGGGCTAGAAATATCAACTGTTCTTTTTGGTTTAGTTTATTTTCAATAAAAATAGTCTCTACTACCATATCCTCTTTGGTGACTTTTATCCTCTCTATTATCCGCGTTTCCAACTCCTGAAGCCTGTTTTTCAGCCTACTGATGCTTGGTGAATTCCTTGCAACACTTTGTCTTATATGGGCAAGTTTTCTATATAAATCTATCCTTGAAAATTGGTCTTTTAGATACTCAAGGTGGTCCAGATATGGCGAGATTTCAGGCAAAGAAAGCTCTAGTGTCCCCTCCTCTAATATCTTCAAAAATGAGGAGCTTATCATAATTGTACTATTTAAAAGTTCAAGATTAGAAACTTCGGTAGAATTTACATTTAAAAGATTTTCTTGAGTTATCCAGCCTTGCTCCATAAGGTTTCTCACCAAGGGTAGATAATCTAGATATTTGTATTTTTTTTCTTCAAAGTTATCTTTCAATATCTCTACTACCAAAACTTCCACCGAGCCTCTAACATACTGTTTTGTCAGATATCTGAGCATCTTTGCCTCGTCTGCTGTACACTTGAGATACTCAAAAACTTTGGTCTCTTCTATCTGTCTGTTTTCTAAAAAATCTATTAGATATGTTATCACTATCTTACAAAATCCCCTTTTACTATCTGTTCCTTTAGTACTCTTTTTAAAACTTTACCTGTTGCGTTTTTAGGTAACTCTTCAACCAAGTAGATGCTCTTTGGAAGTTTAAAGTTTGCAAGATGGCTCTTTAGATACTTTTTTATCTCCACTTCATCTAATTTAACATCCTCTTGTGGCTGAATAAACGCAACGACATCTTCATCATTTGACATATTTTTTATACCTACAACTGCAGCACTATCCACACCCTCAAACTTCGCAAGCCACTCCTCTATCTCTCTTGGATATATATTTATACCTTTGGAAATAATCAAATCTTTTTTTCTATCGACTATATAGATAAAACCTTCATCATCTACCTTACCCAAATCGCCGGTTTTAAGCCATCCATTCATAATAGTTTCATCCGTAGCATCAGGGTGATTCAGATAACCTTGCATGACATTGTCGCCTTTGACGATAATCTCGCCTATATCATCTGTAGGCAACTCTACCATCTCTTCGTTTACAATCTTGACTTCACAGCCTGGAAATGCGGGTCCAACAGAGAGAGGTTTTTGTTTATAAAGAGTATTTGCTGCCACAACCGGCGAACACTCACTAAGACCATATCCCTCTATGAGAGTAGATCTTTTAAATCTTTTGTTAAACTCATTTAAAGAGGCTTCGCTAAGCGCAGCACCTCCTGAGATAAAAAGTCTGACTTTGTGAAAAGACATAAAATACCAAGGGATCTTGGCTTTTAGAAGTGCATTATAGAGCGTTGGAACGCCTAAAAAAACTGTAACTCTCTTCAAAAGCACCTGTTTTAAGACATTTGCAAAAGGAAATACAGATTTTACCACAACCATAGATGCACCTGCAAACAGTGGTAATAATACAGAAGTTGAAAGAGTAAAAGAGTGAAACATTGGTAAAAAAACTACAAATCTATCACTGTTTTTGACACCAAAAACATCTACGGCAGCTATAGAGTTTGATAAAATATTTCTAAAGCTTAGCATCGCACCCTTTGGATGACCGGTGGTTCCTGAAGTATAGATAATACAGGCTAAATCATCAAGCGTAGGCAGGCTTTCTGGTTCATCATCTCCTAGTGTGGTGGCATCCATCTCTGCAAAACTATAGTTGTTTTCATCTAAATCATCATACTCTTGAGTCCAAACTATTTTTTGCACTTTTGTTGTCTGAATTAATTTTTTGGTCTCTTTGGCAAATTCCGGTGCACAAATCAAAAGTTTAGAGTCACAATCGTTTAGTATATACTCGAACTCGCCTTTTTTCAAGAAGTTATTGATAGGAACTGCAACAGCTCCTATCTTTGTAACGGCAAAAAAAGAAACAATGAACTCGACAGAGTTGCCAATAATCATAGCAACCTTGTCTCCTTTTTTAATTCCGCTAAATTCTAAAAATCTGGCAAATGTATCTATATCCTGTTTGAGTTTTTGATTGGATATCTTTCGATTATCCATAAAAATAGCAATTTTTTTGGGATAGTTCCTAGTATTACTCTGAATTATCTCATAAAAATTTTGATACTTATACTCAAGCATATTAGAACCTATATTTGAATGAAGCAGTCAACAGGTGAGCCCCACCATCACTAAATGTACCGTTAACACCATGAGTATTTACAGCACTTCTTGAATCTTTACTATCATAAAGATACGCTAATCCTACCTTCATATCCTTATTTATTTTATACTCAAATCCGGCAGAATACAACTTTGCATCTGAATCAGGTAATTCAAAGCCTAAAGTATCACTAGGAGCCGGTGATTCATCTATCGCAAATCCTGCCATAAGCTTTAACTTATCGTTATATTGGTGTGTAACACCTATACGGTAAGTATTAGTATCTTTCCAATTTTTTGGAATTGGATTATCAAAAACAGCTAAAGCAGTTGCTGTTAAATCGCTATTATAATTAAAATCTAAGTTTTTATACTCAGACCAATATGTTCTTTCATATGTGAATTCAACAGTTGTTTTATTAAATGTATAAGCAACTGCGAGATTTAACGCAGCGGGCAATGGTATCGTAACAGAGGCGCTGCCGTTATATGCTCCCAAAACTGTTCCCGCAGGAGCATAAGGAGAAGAAACGACAATATTTGACAATGTAGCATCGCCTGTAACAGTCAAATCAACTTTTGATCGATATGTTGCGGAAACTGTCATGTTTTTAATAGGCAGATAACTTAAGGCAAGATTATATCCATAATCTATAGAATCCCCGGTCAAATCTCTTCTGAGATGCACCAAAGACTCTGGAATACCATCCCTATCCAAATCCGCAGGCGCAACACCATCACTTCTTACTTTTCCATCTGTGTAAACAGCTCTTACACCAAAACCGATTGCAAATTTACTATTTATCTTATAACTTGCTGTTGGGTTTAACTCCAATATCTTTAGAGTAAACTCTTTGGCAAAAGTTTTTGGATATGGATCATTCCATTTTTTGGAAAGTCCTCCAGGTGCTGTAAAAGATAGACCAAACCTCCAGTTATTAAATTCAGGCGACATATAGTGAAAAGTAGGAACATAAAAATTTTCCACATCAGATTCTCCATTATATGCAGCTTTACTATTGTCTCTATATGTGACCTCTGGAAGCCTTATATAGGTAAATGCTACTTCCAAATCCGAACCGCTTGGACTAAATGCCATATTTGCTGGATTGTAATAACTTGCATCTGCTCCTCTGGCATTTGCTACATAAGCAGCACTTAGTGCCACAGAATTCAAAGACTGCTCTGGTATCTTGTAACCTGCTCCAAACAGAGTTGCCACACTCAAACTCAGCAGCCCAGCTGCTTTTGCATAATTTCTCATTCGCATCCTTTTTAGTTTTTTATCAATGAATATAAAAGCTCAATCTCTTGAGACCATATATCACTATTTGGTGTTTCTAGTATCATAGGTATATCATCAATTTTTTCGTCATTCATGATTAATCTAAAAGCTTCAAGACCAATTTTTCCCTCTCCTATAGACTCATGTCTGTCAACATGACTAGCAAGTTCTGGCTTTGAATCATTTAGATGCATACCTGCTAAAAACTCAAATCCCACAATTGTATCAAATTTTTTCATAGATTCATCATAAGTTTTTTCATCTCTTATGTCATAACCTGAGGTAAAAAAGTGGCAAGTGTCTATACAAACCCCTACTCTATGCCTATCTATAGAGTTTTTTATCAAATACCCCAAGTGTTCCAATTTGTAACCTAGATTACTTCCTTGCCCTGCTGTATTTTCTATAACTAGCTTTACATTTTTAGTTTTTCTCAAAGCTTCATTCATGGAGTTGCTTATAAATTCCAAACACTCCTCTTCGCTTATCTTGTTTAGGTGGCTGCCTGGATGAAAATTTAATTTATCTAACCCCAATTCATCGCATCTGTTTACCTCATCTATAAAAGCATTTAGGGATTTTTCTCTTTTTTCTATCTCTGGATGTCCAAGATTTATAAGATAGCTATCATGAGGCAATACATATTTTGGCAATATACCAGAAGCCTCAAGATTTGCCTTAAATTTCGCTATAGTCTCTTCGTCAAGTGGTTTTGCAACCCATTGCCTTTGGTTTTTTGTAAAAAGTGCAAAAGCTTTTGCACCAATCTTCCCAGCATTTAATGGAGCATTAAAAACTCCTCCACTTGCACTTACATGCGCACCGATGTATTTCATATCATTATCCTTGTAATCTTGTTAGTTTTATCAATATGTGATTTTGTTTATCTTTAAAATAGACTGTTTTGTCTGTTACTTTATAAATTATATCGTACCTTTTCGTTTTTATCCTCTGGGCAAAACCATCTTTTGTATCTACTTTGTCTATGCCGTTATATATCTCTTTTTTGTCTAGTATATCATCAAGTAAGCCGGCATAATGTTTGTATCCAAAAAATCTCTTATTAAAATCGATCCTATCGGTACAGTGTCCATTCACACAAGCATCATTTCCAAGCTCTACATGTAGAGCTAAAGCTCCTGCTGTAAATATCTCTATACTTTTATAGCCATCTGCTTTTTTTATAAAACCGCTGTCTGCTATAGCAATATTTTGTGTTTTGATGACTATTTTATATGGTGCGGAAAAAATTATCTGATGTTTCAAGGAACATCCTGTCCAAAATACCAAAATAAAAAGAACAATAAATGAGGTTTTTATTACCCGCACTTTTTTCTCCTTTTATCCCTAAAGTATGTTCCCAATTCAGCGCTAATCATACCAAAAAGAATCAAAAAAGCACCAAAAAGTTGCGATGTGCTTAAAATTTCATTTGCAAAAAAGTATCCAAATACTCCTGCACTCACAGGTTCCATCGTAAAAATAATAGCTGTTTTAGCGGGAGTTGTATATCTTTGCATCGCTGTTTGAACTCCAAAAGCAAAAACCGTAGCAAAAATAACAGTGATAACAATAGCCTGCACAAAAGCGGCATCAACACTTTTGAGCATAACTCCTCCATCAAAAATAATCGAAGCAAAATAAGAAAAGAATGCGACCACGAAAAGTTCTACGCATACCAAAAGCAATACATCATATCTTTTTGAGTATCTATCGGTAAAAACGATATGAAAGGCAAACATAATAGCACAAACAAAAGCATAAATCTCACCCGCTCCAAATCCAAGAGCTCCACCATAAGTCAAAAAATATAATCCTGCCGCAGCGATCAATGCCCCAAACAAAGAGTAGATAGAAGCCTTTATCTTAAAGATAAAATAGAGCAAAAATGGAACTATTATCACATTTAAGCCTGTCAAAAAAGCAACAGTAGAAGAGAGAGTCAGTGTCAATCCAAAAGTTTGAAATGCAAATCCCAAAAACATAAAAATACCCAATACACAACCGGCTTTGATAGTTTCTAAATTGATTTGCTTAAGTTTTTTGTATGAGATAAGAGTCATAAGAAAAAAGGCAAACAAAAATCTATAAAAAAGAAAAATATAAACAGGGGTTTTATCTACGGCTTCTTGAACTATAAAAAAAGTGCTCCCCCAAGCAAGTGCAACCATAAAAAGTAAAAAATCCGCACCATACTCTCTAATTTTATCTCTAATCAAGCACATTCCTCATAATTGATTCTGAATTTTACCTAATTTTACTCAAAAAATTACAATTTTTCATAAAAACAACAACAAAAATACAAATTTATTGATATCTTTAACTCTATTTTAGTTATAACTGCTAGAATTATGGTTTAAAACAGCGAAAGGTGAAGATGGATACTATAGTAAGCATGAAAAATATTGATAAATTTTTTGGAGATTTTCATGCACTTAAAAATATTAATTTTAAAGTTACAAAAGGTGAAATAGTTGTTGTGTGCGGGCCAAGCGGTAGTGGAAAATCTACACTTATAAGGTGCATAAACAGGCTAGAAGATATAGATAGTGGTGAACTTCTGGTTGATGGCATAGATGCTTATGATAAAAAAACTAAACTAAACGAACTAAGGGCTGAAACGGGCATGGTTTTTCAGCATTTTAATCTTTTTCCTCATCTAACTATCTTGCAAAATATAACAATTGCCCAAACAAAAGTAAAAAAGATCTCACAACATGATGCTGATGAAATCAGTCTAAAACTACTTGAAAAAGTGGGACTCGTCCAAAAAGCAGAAGGATACCCTAGTGAATTGAGTGGCGGACAAAAACAAAGAGTTGCCATAGCTAGGACACTTGCGATGAAACCAAAAGTTTTACTCTTTGATGAACCCACAAGTGCACTAGATCCTGAGATGATAGGTGGGGTATTGGATGTCATGAGAGAATTAGCAAAAGAAAACTACACTATCGTCGTTGTGACACATGAAATGGGATTTGCCAAAGAAGTAAGCAATAGAGTAGTATTTATGGATGAGGGTGAAATCCTAGAAGAAGGTACACCTGAAGATTTCTTTACACAACCAAAAACACAACGGGCAAAGAAATTTTTGCAAGAAATTCTAACACATTAATAAAAACATAAAAAATTCAAAGGAGAAAATATGAAGAAAATTATAGCTGCATTGCTTATAATGCTTGGGCTTAATCTGTCTGCTGATGATATCGGCTTATGGCAAAAATCGACACTAAACACGATTTTGCAAAGAGGTGAATTAAGAGTCGGTCTTGAGGCAGGTTATATGCCTTTTGAGATGAAAGATAAACAAGGTCAAATCATAGGGTTTGATGTCGATATGATGAAAGCTATGGCAAAAGCAATGGGAGTAAAACTAAAATTAGTTCCAACTGCTTGGGATGGTATCATAGCCGGTCTTTTAACAGGCAAATATGACATCATAGCTTCAGGTATGACGGTTACTCAGAAAAGAAACTTAAAAGTAAACTTTGCAACCCCATATATCAGCATAGGTCAAACTATCCTTGCCAATAAAAAATACGCGGGTAAGACTTGGGAAGATATAGATAAAGTTGGCAACACAGTAGTTACAAAACTAGGAGTTACCGGTGAAATCGCTACAAGAAAAATGTTTAAACACGCAAAGATAAGAACATTTGATACCGAAGCAGACGCTATTCAAGAAGTGATGAATGGAAAAGCAGATGCCTTTGTATATGACAAACCATACAATGCGATTTTTTATGCTGCAAAAGGAAAAGGCAAGCTTGCTTTCCTTGACAAACCTTTGACTTATGAACCACTTGGTTGGGCTGTAAGAAAAGGTGATCCTGATTTCTTAAACTGGCTAGACAACTTTTTAAACCAAGCAAAACACGATGGTTTGTATAATAGAATATACGATAAATGGTTTAAAAGTGTTAGATGGCAAAAAAAGGTAATGTAACTTGTCAAGAAAAACACAACCTATTTTAGAAAACAAAACCCTCGGTCACATAGTGGCTGCAGGGTTTTTTATACTTTTGGGATATGCTCTTTTCATAGCTTCATCAAATATGAACTATATATGGAAATGGAACAGCGTACCAAAATATTTTGCTTACCAAAAAGATATAACTGTTCAAGCGCCATTTGATGGAAAAGTCACTCTAAATAACAATGATATTGAGGTAAAAGGCACTAATGAGGTCAAAGATTTTAAAATTTCCAAAGGCTATAAAATATTGGTAGCCAATAATGACTATGTTTATCAAGACGATAGCTTAGCTACGCGCACGGTATGGAAACAAGGCCCTATCTTAGATGGTCTCTTTGTCACTCTCAAAATTTCAGCTCTTGCACTAATCATAGCTTTTATATTGGCTTCGATTTTAGCATTTATGAGAATTTCAAACTACTATTTTTTAAAAGATATAGCCACCTTTTACATAGCTATTATCAGAGGGACTCCTCTGCTTGTGCAAATTTTTATCTTTTACTTTATCATCGCTACAATTTTTAGTATAGAAAGATTTTATGCAGGAGCCATATCCTTGGGGCTTTTTTATGGAGCTTATATAGCAGAAGTCCTACGAGGCGCTATACAGTCTATAGACAAGGGTCAAACCGAGGCTGCAAAATCACTTGGCATGAATTATGTGCAAACCATGGGAAGCATAGTGATGCCACAGGCCTTTAAGAGGGCACTACCTACGCTCATAGGGGAGATGATAGCTTTAGTCAAAGACTCATCTTTGGTATCTGTCATATCTATCACAGACTTAACAAAAGTCGGCAGGGAAATAGTTGCAAACACCTTTTCACCTTTTGAAACTTGGCTGGTGATTGCGGCGATATACTTCTCCATCACCTTTATAATGTCTATCATAGGCAGGAGAATAGAAAGTAGAATGAAAAAACAAGGCGGCATGTAGAGTTCAACAAATCTTCATACACCAAAGGGCACTAAAAGGTGCCCTAAAAAATATAACAAGCTAATTCATCTCTTAACTCTTGTTTTATCTCTTCTTCCCTTTTTTCGGTATATTTTTTTATCACTATTTTATTTTTTTCATCTGGAATTATCTTTATACAATATCTGTAAGATTTCATATGCTGTATGATATCCACTATCTCCCCTGTTGTTTTTACAAGATGTTTGCTTTCATCATAAGTGAGATTAAACTCTATATTTATCCTTGCCCCATTATAAAAACCAAGATTTTCTTCACTAATCATACCTATACCATTTTGAGATAAATCATATAAATTTCCATCTACTTGTAGATTATTATTACCTACTAATTTAGCATGTATTAGGATTTTAGGATAAATTCTTGGGTCGTTTCTTTGCATGGCAGGTAAGTTTAAAAGGTATATAAAATTGTTTAATACTATCGTACTGTTTGAAAAATTACTATAAACTATGTCAGCTTTTACATGTCTGTTGAAGTGTCTATCCTTTAATATATATGCTTTTCCTTCCAATTTCATAGCAATTTCTTGAAGTTCATTATCTAACTTAAACACAATATCTTCATCATCAATATCAACGATTTTGCCACCACCTTTAATCGGATATCCTTGGTAGAGGTTCATAAATTCTATACTTTTATTTTCTTTTTTGATATTCTTAAAAATATCTAGTATATTGTTTCTTGAAAATATATAATTATTGTCCCCAAAACTAATCACGCCGTCTCTATCTTCTAAGCTCATCTTAATATAATTTTCAAATCGGTGTGAAAATCTATTGAAAATCTGCACTAACTTTTCAAGATATCCCAAATTATGAAAATTTTCTTTTTGGAGAAATAACAGATAGTTTTCAAGAGTATATAGAAAAACTTTATTTATCAAAAAACCGACAAATACACCATCTTTTTTCATCTGAGCAATCACATCATTTGAGGTAAGACTCATATATATTTTGTCCACAAATAGATTATCCAAAATTTCTTTGGCAACTTTTTTCGTCTCTTTTACATCTAGAGCATAATCATAATTACTACACTGAGAAGAAAAAAATTCGATAAATTTGTCTTCAAAATCAGACATAAAAAAAGTAAAATTTTCTTCCATAAAACTACCCTTTTGCTATTAAACTACTTAAATCCAAACTAACTTTAGTGCCAATTCCTAATTTTGAATCTATCTTTATAGAGATATTATATTCATCACAAAATGTTTTTACAATACTCAAACCGATACCATAGCCTTTCTTATTTTGCTCGCCTTGATAATACCTGTCAAAGATAAGAAATAGATCAGACTCACTCATCCCAACACCTCTATCTTCAATACTTAGTTCATTATAGCTTAAAGTGACAAATATATCATTATTGTTTTGATTATATTTTAAAGAATTTCCCAATAAATTGCCAAAAACTTTCTGAAAGCCCCTCTTATCTGTGTAAATATCGACCGATTCGAGCTTGCACTTTATCTTCACGCTAGGATATAAAATCGTAAATTTTTCCACTTCTATAAATATAAAATTTGATAATTCAAACTCCTCTCTGATTTCATTTTTGGTCTCTTTTTTTATGTAATAATCAACATCCTCATAAAGTCTAAATAGCTCTTCACTTGCCTTTTGTATCCTTTCGTGCTTCTTAAGTTTTTTTTCATCTTTTTCATTTAACGATAGCATTTGTGTATTTGCCTTTATGACTGAGAGAGGAATGTTCAATTCATGCAATGTGTCTTTCAGTAAAAGGTTTAAAAGGTAGTTAGTTTTAAAAGATTTTCCTAAAAAATATTTTGATAAATAGTAACTCAAAAGCATTGTTAACATAATAAATAAAAAAATTATAATGTATTTAATCTTGATATTAAGTGATAATTTGTCAATCAAAAAGCCGGAGAAAAATATAAAAACAGCAAAAATAAATACAAAAACAGTATTTAAGTACAAAAGTTTTTTTTCACTACTTTTCAAATCTATACCCAATTCCTCTGATATTGCCGATTGAATCTTTTCCGAAAATCTTCTTAAGATTTGTTATATAGACTCTAATAGAACCTATATTTGCGACTTCATTTTTCCACAATTTATCTACTATCATCTCAGTCGTCACTACTTTTCCACGATTTTCAACCAGAAGGCATAAAAGTTTATAGTCTTTTAAATTCAAATCTAGTTCAACTTCTCCGTCAAAAACTCTTTTTCTCTCTTTATTTATAGAAAAATTACCAAAAATCCTACTCTCATCTTCCTTGCCGACTCTTCTTGAGAGAACTGCTTTGATTCTAAAAAGAACTTCATCTAAATCAAATGGTTTTTTTATATAATCATCCGCACCTTGTCTAAATCCTTCTGCCAAACTATCTTTGTCCCTAAGTGAAGTCAAAAATATAGCCGGAGTTTTACAGCCTATATCACGCATCTGTTTCAAAAATTCAAAACCATTTATATCAGGCACCTTTACATCAAGCAAAAAAAGATCAAAATCATAATCGTATGTCAAATTCAGTGCTTCATTACCATTTTTTGCAAGTCTAACGCTATAACCGCTATCGCTCAAAAACTCATCTAAAGTTTCAAGTAAAAGTTCATTATCTTCTAGAATCAATATTTTATAGGACACTTTTTATACTCCATGGTAGTTTTTCAGCAGAAAACATCGGTACAACATCTTTATAAGATTTTGGTACTGTAAATGGTATATTTTCCAATATAACCTCTTTTTCTATCGGTTTATATCCATATATTTTTCTAGCATTGTCACTGATAAATGCCTGCAGCTTGTCCAAGGATTTATGCTTTTCAAACAACATCGCCAATGCTTGAAGTGCAATAGGAGCCGTAAATACACCCGCAGCACACCCACAACTCTCTTTTTTGTCAACAGGATGAGGAGCAGAATCACTACCAAACATCACTTTTGGATGAGCACTTAGTGCCAATTTTAACAAGGCATCTCTATCTTCAGGTCTTTTTGCGATTGGCTTGCAAAAAAGATGAGGACTCAGCATGCCTCCGGCAACATCATCAAGAGTGATGAGTAGATGATGCAAAGTGATAGTCGCATACAAATTCTCATATTTATCTAGTAAACTAGCACTGTGAGCTGTAGTGATATGCTCCATTACAATCTTTAGGTTTGGGAAGTTAGAAGCAAACTGTTCATATACTGAACCAAATTCCATCTCTCTATCCATCACAAAACCATTTGTTTCACCATGAACCAAAAGAGGGATATTTAACTCACTCATCGTCTCAAATGTATCTCTCAAGAGGTCTATATCCATGCTACTCACTCCACCATCAGAGTTAGTTGTGATACCTGAGGGGTAGAGCTTCAATGCAAATATATGTTTTTTTGCTTTTTTTAAGAACTCATAGCTATAGTCATTTTTAAAAAACAGTGTCATAAGAGGCTCAAATTTATCTCTACATGTAGAGCTTAAAATTCTATCTTTATAAGCTAGCAACGCCTCTGTTGTAGTTACAGGGGGGACAAGGTTTGGCATGATAATTGCACCTGCAAAGCCATAAGAGCTAAGGGGTGCGACAGTTTTTAGCATATCTGCATCTCTTAAGTGAAGATGCATATCCAGCGGTGAAGAGAGTTTTATTTGCATATTCTTTCCAATTTTTTTATAATATTATATCAAAATTGTTATAATTACGGATATTATTTTACTATTCTCTTCTTTTATTGTACAATATTGGATTATTTAATTTTTAAGGTGTTTGATTATTTTGAGATATACTATTATTTTGCTTATTTTATGCTCTTCGCTGTTCTCTTCTGCCTATAAAGATGCGATTAAACTCTATAATAATTCAAAATACATACAAGCATATGCAAAATTTTACATCCTGCATAAAAGAAATAAAAAAAATAATGATGTGTCTATATATCTTGCAAAGACTATGTACGATATAGGGGAATTTAAAAAAGCAAAAAAGATACTCTTGCCGATATATAAAAGATCACATAACTGTGAGGCGGGATTATTTCTCGCAAAAGTATATTTTTATGAAAAAAACTACACAAAAGCAAAAAAAATTCTACTGAAAATTACTGAAAAACAGCATAGAAAAGAAGTGAAAAGATACTTGAAAATGATCAACAGCAGAACAAATCTACACCATTTTTCGCTATATGCATCTATCGGAATTACAAATGATGACAATATTCACGATGACACATATATATCTGACAGCACAATTCCGACTCAAAAAGATGATTTTATAGACAAGATCTTGTATATTGTGCACCAATACAAACCACAAAACTCTTCTTTGGTAACTTGGAGCGATAAATTATTTTTATTTGATAAAAGCGGAATACGCTATGATAGTGAAAATTTTTCTTTAATTTCACTATCAAGCGGTCCACATTTTTCGATAAAAAACTTTCATATACAACCACATATCATACTAAAAAATTCATATTATAAATCACATCATTATATGTATGACTATGGTATTGGATTAGATATTTATAAAAATATCAACAACTCTTTTGATTCAAGCGTGTATCTTTCATATGAAAAATACAAATATATCCAAAGCATCGACAAAACCAGAGATGCAAACAATCTCTCGCTCTCGCTAGTAACAAACCAATACCTAAATGATACAGATTGGATTAAGTACCTATTTGCCTATAGCGACATATCAAAAGAAAAACCGGGCAGAGTTGACATAAGTCGCTATCAATACTCAGGTAGCATAGGATACAGCAAAAAGTTTTTAAATGGTATAACTTTGAACTTAAATCTACAGTATAAAGAAATCGCATACAAAGATGCGGACATAAATCTAAGGCTTAGAAATGATAGAGAAACAACATCATCAATAACTGTTTCAAAAAAGATAAAAAATTATTTTACAGTTCTCTTGGGCTATAATCATATAAAAAATAGATCCAACATAGACTGGAATGATTATAAAAAAGATACGATAAATTTAACTATTTATAAAATTTTCTAAGGAGGTTATTTTGAAAATTTTTGATTATATAGCACTTATTATACTACTTGCAAGCACTTTATTTGCAAGTATAGGCAAGTTTACCGAGGTAAAAGGAGATGTCAATCTACTAAGGAACAATAGAGCTATAGTGGTACATGTTAAATCCAAACTTGAAGTTGGGGATATCGTAAGGACTTCTATAAATGGTTCGGCAAAAATGGTTTTTAACGACAAAACCACTATAACTCTAGGTAGAAATACCAACTTTGAAGTTGAAGATTATCTGTTTGACAATACAAAGAACTCTAGATCAAAATTTAAAGTTGTTCAAGGTTTTTTCAAGACAATATCAGGAAAAATAGGAAAAGTTGCTAGAGAAAATTTTAAATTTAAAACCAGAAATGCAACAATCGGTATAAGAGGAACAGTATTTGAGGGCATAACAAATGAAGCAAGAGATTTCATAAAATGTGATAAACACGCAATCGTGGTATATGCACAAGGAGTCTCTAAACTGATAGATGCCGGCCAATATACTATCGTAAAACAGGGTAGACCTCCTCTTAATCCTTCAAGAAACAAAAATACCAATATCGCAAAAGTTCAACAAAAAAAATCTATCAACAAAAAAGAGTTTCAAAAAACTATAGAAGCCCTAAAAAAAGAGGTTCAAAAAACAAAACAAGAAGCAAATACAGTAACCTCAAGCGAAAAAACCCATGTGAGTCATGTCAACAACCATGTGAGTCATGTCAACAACCATGTGAGTCATGTCAACAACCATGTGAGTCATGTCAACAACCATGTGAGTCATGTCAACAACCATGTGAGTCATGTCAACAACCATGTGAGTCATGTCAACAAC
>JALUBH010000027.1:207639-251059 GCA_027050775.1 Campylobacteraceae bacterium
CATGTGAGTCATAGTGGAATTATAAACAATATCATGCATAATATCATAAAAAATAATTGATAAATTATCTTATAATTTATCAATTTAATTTTCAAAACGAAAAAGGTCAAAATTTGTGAAAAGAAGCATAATCCAATTTATAATGGCAATTTTTATATTCTTTTTTTCACTCTTTTTATTTTTTAGATATCCTAGTATATTTTCACAGTTTGAAAACAAAATAAACGATATGATGTTTTTAGCCAGAGGAAAAAGACCAGCCGATAAAAATATAATCATTATAGATATAGATGAAAAGAGCTTAAAAGAACTAGGACAATGGCCCTGGAGCAGAAATATAATCTCTAAAATATTAAAAAATCTTACAAATGATGGCGTTGGCATGATCGGACTAGATGTGGTCTTTGCCGAACCAGACAATAGCTCCCCTAAAAAAATTCTATTGAAACTTGGACTAAAAAGTAAAAGGGCCGAAGATTATGATAAAATCTTGGCTCAAACTATTAAAGAAACACCGACCATAGCCGGATATGTATTTAATCTGAAAAATGATGGCATAAAACCAACAAGATCTCCAAGAACAAATGCTATCATCATAGAAAAAAACAGACCTAAAGTCTCACCAATCATAAAAGCGTACAGAGCAATTTTAAATATACCTATTATTCAAAACAGCGCATATTCAAGTGGTTATTTTAATACAATACCTGATGATGATGGCGTCATCAGAAGCATACCAATGTTGATAAGTTATGATGGAAATTTATATCCCTCCTTGAGTTTAGAGATGATTCGCAATGCTCTACACAAAAAAATCATAAGAGTAAACTACGAAAATGGAATAGTCAAAACCATATCAATAGGAAAACTCAAAATCCCCACAGATATGTATGGCAGGATGATTATCAATTATATGGGAGCCAAGAAGAGTTATAGATATATTTCGGCAATCGATATATATAACAATAGTATAAACAAATCTTTAGTTCAAAATAAATTTGCCCTTATAGGAACCTCTGCAGCTGGATTGCTGGATCTAAGGAGCACTCCTTTTGACGCGGCATATCCTGGTGTTGAAGTACATGCCAATGCGATAGACAACATCATAAATCAAAATTTTATATCTACTCCTCAATGGACTATTGGTGCAAATATATTAAGTTTATTGCTTTTATCATCAATCATACTTATTTTGCTATTTTTGCCAAACATATTTATGTCTCTTGTTCTTTTTATACTCTTGGATTTAGCGGTTTTATATCTGCACTATTACTATATGTTTTCAAAAGGTATCATTTTAAATCTACTTTTTCCACTTATTTGTATAAATATACTCTATTTTTTAGGGACTATGATAAACTTTTTTTACGAAAAAAAGCAAAAGAATTTGATAAAAGATAAATTTTCAAAAAAAGTTTCTGCAGATGTTGTTGAAGAGTTGCTAAAAAACAGTGACAAGCTACTTGTCCAAGAAAAAGAGATTACCATCTTTTTTAGCGATATTAGAGGCTTTACCAACATATCGGAGCAGATAGGCTCAGCAAAAAAACTCATAACTCTTTTAAATGATTACATGACACCTATGGTTGAAATCATCACAAATCATAAAGGAACAGTAGATAAATTTATCGGGGACTCCATCATGGCATACTGGAATGCACCGATAAATATAAAACTGCATGCTGACGCTGCGCTAGAAGCTTCGATTGAGCAAATCATAAAACTAGAAGAGTTAAACAAAACTCTAGCACGAGAAAAAAGACCAAATATAGATATAGGCATAGGGCTAAACAGCGGAAAATGCATAGTTGGAGAGATGGGCTCAATCGGCAGATCTGATTACACCTGTATAGGTGACGCGGTCAATCTAGCTTCTCGCATAGAGGGATTATGCAAGATATATGGTGCAAAGATTATAGTAAGCAAGTTTAGTAAGGAATTGTTAAGTAAAAAACACTATCTCTTTAGAGAGCTTGACATCGTAAGAGTCAAAGGCAAAGAAGAGCCTGTTGCTGTATTTGAATGTTATGGTACCCAAAAATACGCATGGGTAGATTTTGATAATAACAGCCAAGTGTTGTATAATGATGCTCTAAATTTATATAGAAACTCAAATTTTAAAGAAGCTTTAGCAAAATATGAACTTCTAAGAGCTGTACATAGTCAATTATTGTACGAACTATACATCGATAGATGTAAATATTATATAAAATATCCACCTAAAGATTTTGATGGTATATTTAATTTTAAAACCAAATAAAAAGTAGGCAGTACATGAAAGGTATTAAGATTTTAGGTGCACTTGGAAGCAGAGCAGAAAATGCAAATACAACCTGTATTTTAGTCTCCAAGGATACAGTCATAGATGCGGGCAACATCATGCAAGGTCTTGGCGAAGATGCAAAATACATCGACAATATATTTTTCTCGCATTCACATTTGGATCACATAGTTGATTGTGCTTTTTTGTTAGACAATTTTTTTTCAACAAGGCAAAAACCTTTAAAAATTTATGCGCTGCCAAAAACTATAAGTGCTCTAAAAAACAATATTTTTAATTGTGAAATCTGGCCTGATTTTACTAAAATAAATCTACAAGACACTCAAATTCCATCATTGATATATATACCTATCAAATATAATCAAGAGTATAAGATACATGAAAAATTGTCCCTTACTCCCATAAAATCAAACCATACTGTTCCAACTTGTGGGTATATCATAAAAAATAACAAAAATGCCATACTGTTTTCTGCAGATACCTTTAAAAATAGATCTTTATGGGATATCGCAAACAAAAATCTGGATATAAAAACTATCATAGTAGATGTCTCATTTCCAAATGATCACTCTGCTATCGCAACTGAAAGCAAACACCTTACACCAAAATTTTTACAAGAGGAATTAAAATGTCTTACTAGAGATGACATAAATATATATATTAACCATATAAAACCATATCATAAAAACAAAATCGTACAGCAACTTGAGGAGATTGGTATAGATAGAGAGAATATCTTAGTAGGCGGGGAAATCGTACTGTATTCATCTGGAAAAATCATCAAACAAGAAACATCTACAATCAAGAAAATAGATAAACTAAACAACATAGGCAAAGCTCTATCATCGGAAAACAGCATAGACAAACTATTGGAACTAATCGTGCAGGAAGCAAAAACTTTGACAGGTGCAGATGGCGGAACTCTGTACATCATAAAAGACAAGCAACTACACTTTAGCATAATACAGACCGATTCTCTCAATATTAAGATGGATGTACTCAGCCAAAAAATGGATTGGCCTCCTATATCACTCTATCTAAAAGATGGCAGCCCAAACAAGCTGATGGTTGCATCAATGTCAGCTTTGGAAAATAAAATTATCAATATTCCAGATGTGTATGAAGCTAAAGATTTCTCTTTTGATGGCACAAAACTCTTTGATAAAGCGAACAACTACAAATCAAAATCTATGCTAGTTATACCACTACTCAACAATGACCGCGAGGTAATTGGTGTTCTGCAACTGATAAACAAGCAAAATTTTTTATATGACAGTATTGAACAATTTGACAAAAAAGACGAAAGCCTGGCTCTCTCACTTGCTTCTCAAGCTGCCGTAGCTATCTCCAACATCACACTCGTAAAAGGTCTTGAGAAACTGCTTAACTCTTTCTTGGAAAGCGTAGTATATGCTATGGGCAAAAAATCGCCACATAGTGCCGGCCACATCAAAAGAATGGTCAAACTAAGCCTCATGATTGCTGAAGCGATCAACAAAGATGAAACAGTTTTTAAAGATAAAAATTATACCAAAGACGAGATGGAACAGATCAATTTTGCTGCACTAGTTCACGATATAGGAAAACTCTCTATACCCGAATACATAATAGAGAAATCATCAAAACTAGAAACTGTATTTGACAGACTAGAATTGGTACAAATGAGAATAGAACACATAAAAAAGGGAATCGAGGTGGAGTTCCTCAAAGGAGATATCACCGAAACAGAATTTTTAGATGAAATTGAGAAGTTACTTGATTATGCAAAATTTATAAAAAGATACAATGCAGGAAGTGAATATTTATCAGACGAAGATGTCATAAAAATACAAAATATAAAAGATAATTTTTATATTTTTGATAGATGTAAGTATAAAATACTTACAGAAGATGAAGCAGAACATCTCAGCATCCAACAGGGAAATATAACAGCAAAAGAGAGAAAAATCATAAACAGCCATGCCAAGATAAGCCTCGAAATCTTAAACAAACTTCCTTTTCCAAAAAAATATAGAAGAATTCCTGAGATTTCAGCCAGCCATCACGAAAAGATAAATGGCACAGGATATCCTCAGGGATTAAAAGAAAATCAAATCTCTTTTGAAGCCAGGATTTTGGCGATAGCAGATATCTTTGAAGCCCTAACTGCCGGTGACAGACCTTATAAGCAGGCTAATACTCTCTCGAAAGCCATGGATATACTCTACAAAATGGCGAAACAAAACGAGCTTGATAAAAAACTTGTAAAATTCTTCTATAAATCAGGACTCTACTTGGAGTATGCTAAAATTTTACTCCCAAAAAGCAGTATCGACAAGATTGATATTGACTTCGATTCTTTGTAGGATTTAAACCACGAGACCTGCTATTATCGTTAAAGCGCCTAGAAACAGCAACATAATTCCACTAACAACTCCTATCTTGTTCTTAGAAAACATATAAGAATATATCGCTTTCAATATATTGTTACTTCCAGCTGCTATCAAGATAGCTGTAGTAGCTCCATCGGCTGAGACACTAAATTTTGAAGATAGAATAGACAAAACAAAAGGGTCGATATCGGTCAAGCCCACTATAAAAGAGAGTATATTTAGACCTATGTCGCCATATCTGCTTAAAACGATGTGTGTAAGTGAAGCTAAAAAGATAAACATAAATGCAAACAAAAATGCAGTACCAAGCTCAAGTGGATTTTGGTCCTCTTCTTCATTTAGATTTGACTGAAAATCTCTTCGCGCTTTATAGTAAAAATACATAGAAATTAGCGAAGAGATAAGAGCTAAAATTATAAATGGTATTGCCAACTTATCTGCGATTTTAATATTGAAAGCAAAAGCGATTCCAAGTAATCTTAGATACATAATAGCTGTTGCTATGATGATAGACGATACAAAAAGATTGACCGACTTGCTTGTTCTTGCCTTTTTGGCCAAAACTATGGTGGTAGCCGTACTCGAATAGATACCACCCAAAATACCAGTCAGCCAATAGCCTTTCTCTTTAAATACATACTTTTTGAGGATATAACCAGTATAAGAAAACATAGAGACTACAACAACTGCCAACCATACTTTAAAAAACGATACAGGTATATATTCGTGTATATTAACTCTTGGCAAAAGAGGCAAAATAACACCGCTTAAGAGCACAACTTTTGCTAAAGTCTCCACCTCTTTTTCATCGAATATATTATAAAATTTCTTCAAGCGTTTATTTAGATTTGATATAAATATTATGGCGATAAATACAACAACCAAGAACCAAGCACCAAATTTAAGTATGATGATACCAAAAGTATAGACAAGCGAAGTTAATAAAAACAGTAAAATTCCACTCTTTTTATTTTTTAATTTATATACATAAAAAAGTAAAAAGTGAGCCACGATAGCTGTATAACCCAGCATATAAAGATATATATTTATCTTGGCAAAGACATAACTGACTAAAGCTATAAAAGCATAAGTTCTAACACTTCCTATCTCACTAACCGAATCTTTTTTTAGTCTATGGGTTTTTATATCCAAACCTATCAAAAAACCAGCAAGCGTAACTATAATCAACTTCACCCACTCTTGATTCAACAATAATTCCAACCCGTGCTCCTAAGGTGTTTAGGATATATTATACAGTTTTTATATATAAAGTCAATAATTTATAGTCTTTACGAAAAAACTTTAACTATTTTATAAGTTTAACAGTAAAGAGTGCACCACTTTTTGTATTTTTCACATCTAAATATCCATGCATATTGTCTTCTATGATGATTTTGCTCATATACAATCCTATGCCTGTTCCCTTTGTAGCATGTTTAGTTGTAAAATATGGCTCAAAAATCCTATCGATATACTTTTCTCTAACTCCTCCTGCATTGTCTTCTATCTTTACGACAGCATATTTTCTACCTTTTTTTAAGGTTAGCTTAATATATGGATTTTTTACTCTTCTCTTCACCAAAACATCTTTTGCGTTTGAAAGTATGTTTAGAATTGCTTGAGAAAACTCTCTTGGGTAACCAAAAATTTCACAATCTTCTTTTATATCAACCATAAAATCAATATTGTTATATTTTAGAGATGACTCTATGATAAAACTAGCATTTTTGCACTCTTTTTGTAAAGAAAATCTCGCTTTCTCTTTTGACGGTTTGAAAAAGTTTTGAAAGTCACTGATCGTATTTGACATATGTGATAGTATCACATCACACTCTTGTATGCTTTCTTCAAAGTCGTCATCACTCAAATCATCATGCTCTTTTTTTACCTGCATATTCATCAAGACTGCATTGATTTCACTAAGTGGCTGTCTCCATTGATGGGCGATATTACCTATCATATTTCCCATGGATGCCAATTTGCTCTGCTGGATAAGTAGCTGTTCTTGTTTTGTCTTTTCCTTTATCTCCAAAACAATTCTGTCTTCAAGATCGTCAAGCATTTCATTCATTACCTCTTTTAGTCTGTTTAGTTCACTTGAACTTGCTTTTTTCACCAATCTTCTATCTAAATCTCCTTTTTTAAGGTCACTTACCACACTTGTCGCATCTTCTATGAGCCCTATGTCTTTTTTTAGTTTTTGTCTTAGAACTTTTATATTTGTATTTATCATCTTTGCCATTTCACCAAATTCGTCTGTACTTTTCAACTCTATCTTTATTATTTCATCTTTATCTATCTTGCGACCCAAGAGATCAAAAAATTTACCCAAGCCCTGCTGCACACTCTCCATAGAAAAAACTATACTTCTTGCTATCAAAAATCCAAAAAGCAGAGTCAAAATTATAACAATAATAACGCCTGTTATTATAATTTCTTGCTTTTTAGAAAAGCTGACTTTTGCCTTTTGAAATGTCTTATATGAATTTTCAAGTTGAGTAGTTTGAATCTCTTTTAATTTTGAAATTAAGATATAAAACTGTCTTCTCTCAACACTTTTTGTATGTAAAAAAGCACCTGTTTTATACCCTCTTTTCATATATCCATCAGATGAATAAACAAATCTTCTATAATTTTTATAGCCATTTCTGACAAATATTAGCTCTTTATAGCTTTCCCAAATATTTCTGAGTTTATCATCAAGTGAACCAAAAGAGTAATCCAACTCTTCAACCATAGGAGTTAAACTTGCAGCGATATTTCTCTTGTATTCTCCGTTAGGGGCAACAACCAATGAGAGTGTTGCTTCTCTGAGCTTAAAGAGTGGGATTATATATTTATGTTGTATATTTTCTACTTTTTTAGAGTCTTTAAAAACATCTTTGACCCTTTCGAGCCCATCTTCTAAAATATTTTGTGCGAGCAAAGACATAAGCACGATAGCTGTGACCCCAAGAAGAGCCATGAGCAAAAACTTATATCTAATCTTAAGATATTTGATCATTTAGTTTATAACCGATACCCGAGAGATTTTTAATATATCCTTTTGGAAATTTATGTCGTATATTTCTTACCAAAGATTTAAGCGCATCATCGCTCATAATCTCATCTTGCCAGATATAATTTTGTAGTTCACTATATGTTACCACTCTGTGTCTGTTTTGAATCAAAAGTTCGAAAAATGCTATCTCTTTTTTGCTCAATTTTATGACTTTATCTCTACATGTAAGCACTTTAGAGCTAAAATCATAACTATAATCTTCAGGTAAATCTCTTGTGAGAGCATGATTTTTAGATATGACATCCAGACATTTTTGAAGTGCATTTTTTAAATCAGCCAGATTGATAGGTTTTATAATGTACTGCTCAAGATGCAAATCAACCGCTCGAAGCAAATACTCCTTGTCGGTGTGAGCGGTAATTATCACGATAGGAGTTTTGGTATCATCTTTTCTGATAGCTCTCACCAACTCTATACCATCAAGTTTTGGCATTAAGATATCCGTAAAAAGCATATCCGGCTTATACTCTTTGTAAAGTTTCAAGGCTATGTCGCCGTTTTGAGCTTCTATAACTTCTTTTACATAATACCTGAGGGAATCGGATATCTTTTTTCTGATTCCCTCTTCATCTTCTGCATAAAGAATAGTCAGTGTCTTTAACTTCTCTAAAAATATTTTATCCATCATAAATTCCTAATAGAGAATTTTACTATCTTTAGCCTAATCACTCTCTTTAAGTATGCCGTCTTTTGCAAAAGCCCTCAAAAATCTCAAAATCTCAACATTTTGTTCTTTCGTAGTTTTTGCCTTATACTTCATACTTCCAAAAAGAGCATTCCAGTCTTGCATACTATGATGTTCCACTATTTTAGCATGGTGGCATTTTGTACATTTATCATAAAAGAGATCTGAACCATTTGCCCAAGCTTCTTCCATGTCACTTGTTAAGGACTTCTTTGGAACATTGACTACTAATTGTCCCTTTTCACCTTTTATTTTTATTAGACCTGGTTTTTCAGCACTCGCAAGCAGTAATTTTAAGTTTTTAGTAGCAAATAGTTTGGTTTTATCTTTTTTTCCGACAAATCCACTCAATTTGACCTTTACCATATCACCACTAGCAGATATCTTATCAATAGGTGTACCGCTATAGAGTGTCACCTGTTGATTTTTAAGAGGGAGCTCTACCCCTTTTTCGATATAAATATATAATTTAGCCTGAAGACCTATACTAAAGATACAAACTATCAAGATACTTATGAAAAATCTCATATTTGCTCCCTTTGCACTCTAAACATTTGTAACTTTAGGCATCAAATGTGCTTGATTTGGCACAATTTCACCTTCCGCTTTTTTGATAGCCACTAAAACTGTATTTGCCGCACAAGATTGTGATGCTTGAGATGTAGGTCTTGAAGAAGTAAGAACATTTGGTTGTCCGCTATTTCCTCTGCTGCCCTCTTTCATAGGATCTTGTGGACTATACCATGTTCCCTCTTCGATAGCCACAACGCCTTCTCTAATATCATCAGTCACAACAGCACCCACCAGTAATCTTCCTCTATCATTATATACTTCCACCAAATCACCACTGGAAATTCCATATTTTTTGGCATCTTTTGGATTAATTCTCATAGGTTCTCTACCTTTGATTTTGTAAATTTCTGCTATCCAAGTATTGTCAAGCTGGGAGTGTTTTCTATATGTTGCATGTGGAGAAAGCAGATGTAGTGGGTATTTTTCAGTAAGTTTACTTCCCAGCCACTCAGCCGGCTCAAACCATGTAACATGTCCTTTAAAATCTTTATAACCAAAATCAGCAAATTTTTGACAGAAAATCTGAATCTTTCCACTTTTGGTTTTTAGTGGATTTTTAACAGGATTCTTTCTAAAATCACCTTGTCTAACATATTTATATGCCTCTTGTGGTATTTTGTATCTAACCGAACCTTGCTCCCAGAATTTTTCAAAGCTTGTTGATTTGGCCGCATCCGAGCTTTCATAAAAAGCTTTTATGTGTTCCGTTGCAGTTTTGCCATCAGTGAATTTTTTATACTGTTTTTCACCAAACTCTTTTGCCAAAAGTGAATAAATCTCATAATCATCTTTTGCCTCATAAGGATTATCCACCACTTTTCTCATAGCAAAAATCCTATCTCCGGAGTAACTTCCACTAAGCAAACTTATATCATCTCTTTCCAAAATATTTGTAGCAGGCAAAACTATATCCGCCATTTTAGCAGTCGGTGTCCACCAAGGATCTTGAACTATTAGTGTATCTAATTTTTTTATTCCTTTGATTAGTTCATTTATATTTTGTTGATGGCCTACATTGTTTGCTCCTGCTACATACATCAATTTGATGTGTGGCAGTTTTAATTTTTCACCCATAAAATTTATGACTTTACCAGGATTTAAAAGTGTCTCATTTATCCTAGAAGCAGGTATGATTGCTTGAACTCTATTTCTTCCTTGAGAAAATCCTCCAGGTCCTGTTTTGCCGGCACTTGCTTGTCCTCCTCCACCGTAGTGAAGTGAAAAACCAAATCCCCCACCAGGGAGTCCAACTTGTCCTATCATAGAAGCCAAAGTGATTATACCCCACTGAACCTGCTCTCCATGTTGAGCTCTTTGCATTGCCCAGTTTCCTGCAATCAAAGTTCTATGAGATACAAACAAATCTGCTAACCATTTGATTTTAGAAGCAGGAACTTCAGTAATCTTTGCTGCCCACTCCGGTGTTTTTGCAACACCATCTGTTTTTCCCAAAAGATATGGTAGAAATTTTTCAAATCCATCTGTATATTTTTTGATAAAATCGGCATCATATTTTTTAGTTACATATAGGTAGTTCATCATACCAAGCATCAAAGCAACATCTGTATTTGGTCGGATATGGATACACTCTGCATCAAACATCTTTGCAGTTTCAGTCTTAATAGGATCAATAGATATAAATTTCATACCTGATTTTTTATACTTCAAAAAATACTCATCATTCTTACGGTTTGCAACTGCAAAGTCTATTTTGTTTGTCTTAAAAAGATCAGCTCCCCACATGACATAAACTTGGGTATTTGGAAGGATTTGTTCATGTGCAGTCTGAAGAGAATAAACCTCTATATCACCTACGATATCAGGATTTGTACGAAGTGCGGCTCCAACACTGAAATCTCCATCTATATTTACGGAACCACCTTTTACTATATTAAAAAATCTACCCGCTAGTGTTGGACAATAATTAACCAAACCAGGATGTGCCCAACCGTCTGTTGTGCCATTATATATACTATCTCTAGGTGTGTCTTTGAGTTTTTTGGCAACTAATTTTAGAGCTTTTTTCCAACTTACTCTAACAAACTCCTCTTTGCCTCTAAGGTCTTTGTTATTTGGCTTGCCTTCTAGGAAAGATTTTCTAACACAAGGATATTTTACACGGGAATTAGAGTAGTTTCTATCCACTAATGCTTTCATCATACCGGGTCTGCTGTCTTTCCCCTCTACGGTATTGTATTTTTTATTCCAACTCCATAGCGGCATTTTACCAGGACTAGTATCTCTCTCTTGTGCCTCTAAGCTTATGATTTTGCCGTCTTGCACGTAGGCATAAAATGCACCAAAATGGCTAGCACTTGGGATTTTTTTCACTGGTGAAAAAAGCTCTGTTGCACCAACCGAGCTAGCACTCAAAGCTGCCGTAGCAGCAACACTCCCTTGTAAAAATTTTCTTCTTGTAATACTCATTTTGCATCCTTTTTGATATTTGTTAATAAGAAGTATAAAATAAAAAAGAGGCAAAAAAGAGGCAAAAATTATATTAGTTTCACTATCATTTTAATCGCTATAAGATACAAGACTATACCTATTAATTTTTTTACTTGTGATTGTGACAGTTTAAAGTGCATTATCTTTCCACCAAGATATCCACCTATCAGTGCTGCCGCTGTTACATCCGCTAGTAAAAACCAGTCCATCTTGACAAATTGAAGATATGTGATAAATGCACCAAGAGATGAAAATGGAATGACAAAACTAACACCATAAGCTGCTTTTTTTGCATCAAAACCAAGAAGAATCAAAAGTGGCATTATCAGTGCTCCTCCACCGACTCCTAGCATTCCTGATATGAGTCCGACACTTATCCCTATCGCATATAAAACCCATGTTTTTGTGTAGCTTGTCTTGGCTTCTCTTTTGTAAAACAGCATCAAAGTTGCGCTTATAAGTAAAAAAGATATCAGCATCCACATCAAAATTTTATGATCAACAAACTGTGAAAGGTAAGCTCCAATAGGAGTTGAAACTAAAACGGCAATCACCAAAGGTAAAACAAATTTAAAATCAAGCACACCTCTGTAGAAATTCATCACACTTGCACTAAAAGTGGAAGATGTGTTGACAAACAGCGCTAATGCTCGGGAGAGATTAAAACTCTGCCCAAGCATAGGAAATATAGAGACTAATGCTATCGCACTTCCAACGCCACCCATCGCAAAAAAGGTCGAGAAAAACAGTGTAATAGCAAAGTATAGTACATAATCATACATCATCTATCCTAATTTTATATCTTTAGCCTTACCGCCTTTTAGTCTTTCCATCAAAGCTAACAATCCGCCATTTAGTGTTTTGGCATCGTATCCTTTAAATCTCAGATAATCTTTTGCCATGCTCGCTCTGTATTCCATAGGACATGCACATACTATAGCTTTATCTTTTGGAAGTTCGTCTAGTCTATCAGGTAGTTCATTATATGGAATTTTTGTAGCAAAACTAAGTCCCCATACTTTTGTTTCAAAAGGATATCTAATATCCAATAAAATTGCTTTATCGTCATTAAACATCTCTATCATCTTTTCTAGATCCACTTTCATAGGCGGAACATCTTTCATTACCGTATTTCTTACCATTTCATCCATTTTGTTTAACTCCATTTTCTTCTTTAAGTTCGTCTAATGCCTTTTGCATCACCTCCAATATCTCAAGAGACGCTTCCTTATCATCCATCTCAGGAACACTCCAACCTTCAAAAGTCATATTCATTTTAAATATACCTCTCATTTCCGCTCTTATCTCTTTTTTAAGTACACTTACACCTTTTTCTGTCTCATCCATTTCTACTCCTTTATCTGTTTTAAAATTTTTCTTTTTGTGGCAAGTCTCAATGTGATTTCCAAAATATAAGAGAGCAAAAAGCCTCCTACTATGTAGTATCCAATATTTGAAATATGCTTTGATGTGTATATTAGGGCCAAAACTATCGTGATACTAAGTGAAATTATCGCAAAAGCTACAATCACCTTTGATGCACCAGTCTTTTTGATTTTTAGAAAGTGCCCGGTATGTACAAATACATGTATAAATAGTATAAAGATAGAGCCCATAGTTGCTATCTCATTTAATTTAAAAAACAAAATCATCAAAATCAAAAGTACAGCACTCACTAACAAACCCTCATAGCTATGCCAAACTCCTCTTTCGTACAATTCCGGTAAATCTCCATCTTTGGCCATCTGGTAGGTTATATTTGTAGTTGCATAAAGATTTGCATTTATAGATGATGAAGTAGATATGAGAGCAGCCACCGCCATGATAGTAAAACCGATTTGGCCAAACACCGGTCTTGCAGCTTCCGCCAAAGCATAATCCTGTGCTTTTACAATCTCTTTTAAAGTAAGATTTCCAAACACTGCAAAAGTGACTACGATATACAAAACCATAACAAATAAAATAGAGTATATCATCGCTTTCATCATAGTCACTTTAGGATTATCCATATCTTCTGCTGTATTTGTTATAACATTGAAGCCGGCATAGGCAAAAAAGGTCAAAGATACAGCAAAAAAGAGATTGCTGGTTGCCGGGGCATCTTTAAAAGAGAGAAGCTCTGGCTTTATATAAAAAAAGACTGTAATTGCAAATATCACTATGATAGTCAATTTTATAATTACGATTATGTTTTCACTCTTTGCTATCAAGGAGCTTCCTGCTAAGTTTATAAAAACGAAAATTAAAAGTATAGCTATACTATATAGATTCACATAAAATGTTGAACTATCACCAAACATGTGTGCAGCATATACGCCAAATGTTTTAGTCACCATAGCAATACCTACAATTGAAGCGATATAAAAAAGCACTGAGACAGAACCGGAAAAAACACCCTCTCCATAACACTGCACAAGATACTCTACCATTCCACCCCTGCTAGGATAGATAGCCGCTAATTTTGCCAAAGAATATCCGGCAGAGAGCGCGATAATACCGCCTAATATAAATGATACCCATACAAGATTTCCTGCGATTGCTCCAGATTCACCCAGCAAAACAAAGATACCGGCTCCAACCATAGACCCAATACCTAAAAACATAGCACTCCATAAACCAAAAGATTTTTTTACCATTTTTTCTCCAATCTTTTCAATAACTCTTTTCCGTTTGGAGGCAAATCTTCTTGCCATTTTTTTAAGTATGTCCACATCACTTACTCCTTGGAAGTTTTTAGATAGTGAAATATAGAAATTTCACCAAAAAATGGTCCAAAAACATTTAGAAAAGGTATAAAATTGAATATTGTGGAAATAAAACTAATAGCCCATATAGCTCTGTTCTTTTTTTTCAATATTTCCTTATCTATGTTTTTAAACAATAAAGCACTAGTATCATATTTAAAAGTATTTCTTACTAAATATGACCATAATACAACCTGAATTATCCAATTTAAAAAGGGTATAAAAAACAGAGGAAACAAGACTATTGAAGCTACAAAAAATAACAGAGTATCTTTTATAGTGTATTTTACTATCTTAAATTCTCTGCTATATATCATCTCATTATCAAAATATTCTCTATTTATCTCAAAAAGTACCTTTTTACTCATGACACTTACTACAAATAGCATGGAAATAATAATCGCATTATACAAAATCAAACACGCTATGAGATAAGCCATACCCTTATCAATAGTCTCAAAAGGCAGTAAATTTAGAAGTTTTAAGAACTCACCATGAAGATATGCTCCCTCAAAAAACCAAACAACTACCCAAAAAGCTACGCTACATGTAAGCGTAATAATATAAAAATAACTATACCTCTGCTGGTCTATCTTTCTTGATAATAGCGTACCAAAAAATGCAACTAAAATCGCAAAAGTGATAAGCACAACCTGCACCCAAGCGAAGATAGATATAATCTCTGCTCCATTCGAGCGAACCATTGAAAATGGTACAAGATCAAGCATAAAGCCGGACACCGAGACAAGAGGACTCCAAAAAATGAGTCCTATAATTATCCATAATCCACTCATCAGCAGGCCACTGATGAGTGCAGTTTTTACTATATTCCACTTTATAATCATTCTAAATCCAAAAGCGATCGATTCAAAAAGGTCTAACATTTTCTACTCCTTTTTTGGTTTATCTCCATCAAATATATAAGCATACATAGGTACATAAATCAGCGTCAAGAGCGTTCCCACCAAAAGACCGCCAATCGCCACATCCGCCAAAGGACTAAGTCTTTCAAGCCCAACAGCCTCCTCTAGTGCTATAGGAATCATACCTGCTATAGTACCAAATGCTGTCATCATAACCGGTCGAAATCTTATTGTTACACTATCTAGTGCACTTTGAAATGGGCTTTCACCTTTCTCTTTGTTTCTTTGATAAAAATCTATCAGCAAAACTGCATTTTTGATGATAATACTAAACAGAAGCAGTATTCCCAAAAGACTCGGCAAACAACTCGGCTTATTAAACAGCAGCATACTCCATGAAGCTCCTATCAAAGATAGAGGCAAAACAAGTATCATGATAAAAGCCATCCTTACTGATTTATAAATCGCTATCAAACTCATGATAAGTATGACAACACCTAAACCTATTGCTTTTAGCATTCTTGTAAAACTGTCATTTATCTGTGCTATATCTCCTGTTTGAGTTACCACAAAAGCATCTGATTTGACACTTTTAAGTGCTGCTAGAGTATCATCTGTCAGGTGCGTAACCGGTCTTTTTGCACGATATCCATTTACATCCAAAGAGTACAACATTTTATCTCTTTCTATCTTTGCATAAGTTAAAGATTTTTTAATTTTAGCGATACTACTAAGAGGAATCTCTCCAAATTTTGTCGAAATTGGAAGCAATTTTAGAGTCTCTAAATTTTTAGTAAACCTGTCTTTTAGGTATATCCTCACAAATTGGGTATTCATGGACTCTAAATTTGCATTTAAAGAGACTACTTCGCCTTTGATCGGTATCTGCATAGCTACATTTAGAGGCGTAATGCCATATCTTAGAGCCTTGTTTCTATCTACATCTATTGTGTATTCTGTGAAGTCTTTACCCCAACTAGTTGATACGGAAGTTAAGCCTCTGACAGTTTTCATGGCCTTCATCACTTTTTTAGAGTATTTACTCATGCCATCAAATGTAGGTGAGCTGATTCTTGAATCAACAGTTGCTTTGATGCTTGACACAGCAGTTGCACCAAAATCATAAACATCATCTTTTTTAATTCCCTGCAAATGAGATAATTTCTCCCTGATTATATTTTCAAGTTGCCACAATGTCTTTTTTCTTTTAAATCTGTTTACAGCGTTTATGGTCATAGTAGCCTCTGTAGGCAAATTTCCACTTCCTAAACTCAAAACTCCCGGTTCACTTCCAAAAGCGATAGAGCTTCTTACTGTCCAAGGTTGCTTATTGAGCCATTTTAAAAATGGTTTTAATCTCTTCTCGGCCTCATCAACAGTTCCATTTGCACTAAAGGCAATCTGCGCTTTGATAATACCGGTATCCATAGGAGGCATAGCATCTTTTCCGATAGTTGGCATTATATTTTTCATACTAAAAATCAAAAATGCTATAACACCCATGGTTAAAATCATCCTTCTAGGTATCTTCCAGCCATTGTTTGAAAATTTTATAATCCCCTCATATGGAGCTACTAGTCTGCCTACTGTATTTTGATAAAACCACTCAAAAGCATTTTCTATTTTTGTCTTTTTAACTCCATTTTTATAGAGCCATGCTGAAAGAAGCGGTATAAAGGTGATAGATAAAAAGTAACTGACAAGCAAAGCTGTGATAAGTGTCTCAATCAATGGCTTAAATATTTTTTGAGGGAATCCTCCGACAAACATCAATGGAAACAAAATAGCAATAGTGGCGAGAGTACCCGCAAATACAGGACTTAAAACCTCTTTTGTTCCATTTTTTATCGCTAATTGCAGATCCTCTTTATTTTTGACTAAGTGCCTCTCTATGTTTTCCAAAACAACAACTGCATCATCCGTGAGCATTCCAAGCGCTAGTATGATAGCAGTATATATGACTATATTTAGCTCACCACCTGTTAACCATATGATTGCTATAGTCGTAAAAAACACCATAGGGATGGATAGACCTGCTGCGATGATAGCTCTAAAGTTACCCAAAAACAGCATAATGACCAATAGAGTATATATGACAGCATCTCTTAGGGCTTCAAGCATATTTGTGTTTGCCTGTTCTATCAAATCTCTCTGGGTATCGCTTATCTCAAATTTGATATTTGGGTATTTGACTTCTAGTTTTTTCATCTGTGCACGAGCTGCATTACTCACATCAAGCACACTGCCTCCAGGAGCTCTTTGAATTGACAAGGCTATAGAGTCTTTTCCATTTCCTATATATCCGCTTGTTCTTTTTTGATATCCCCATTTTACATCTGCTACATCTTTTAATCTAACATTTGGTTTTATCAATAAATTTTCCAAATTTAAAATATTATCTTTTTCACCATATATCGTAACTGTATAAAAACTGTTCTTGCCCTTGATGAAACCAACCGGTATATCTTTATTTTGTGCCATAATCACTTTTGTTATATCTGCAAAATTAACACCATATTTTTTCGCTTTAAACGGGTCGATTTCTACATTTATTGCACTCTCGTATCCACCAAAAACTTCTACATTTCCTATAGCTTTATCACTCAACAGATGAGGCTTTATGAAACTATCGGCGATTTTTCTTATCTCACCTAGTGTTATAGATGAATTTTTTGGGCTAAGTGCTATAACATCGACAGGAAGCGTAAAGTCACCCGCTGTATAAATAGCCGGATTCAGACCTGCTGGAATCTTTGCTTTTGCTATATTTAGTGCATTTGCAACATCCACTGCAGCTGCATTTAGACTTTTTTTGTATCCAAATTCAGCACTGACTATAGACATATTTGCAACATTTACACTGCTGACATCTGTGACTTGACCTAGCCTTGAAAGTTCTTCCTCTATAGGCTTTGAAACTGTTGAAGCAGCTACTTTTGCTGTAGCTCCCGGTACTTTTGTGATAACCACAATCTTAGGTGGATTTGCATCAGGAAAAAGGTTTTTTGGTAGCGTTGTCAAACCTACAATTCCCATGATAAAAAATCCAACAATCAGGCTATAAAGGAAATAGGGTCGTTTATAAAAATACTCAAATAACATCATACATCCTTTAATTTATAGCTCTAACTTTAATTCCGCTAAGAAGTTTAAGTAAGATATCTTGTTTTGCAACTATAATTTTCTCTTTTGCATTTACACCTTTGACTATAACGCCTTGCTCCCCATTTGCTACAATTTTCACCTCTTTCGGTATGGCTTTATTGTTAACTAAGGTCAAAATATCACTCTTTCCGTTTCTATTTAAGATAGCATCATGAGGGAGCTTGAATCCTTTTCCACTAAAAATAACAACATCTATATTTACAGTCTGATTGCTTGCTAGACTCTCATCTATATTTGCTAGATATTCCAAGAGACCGTTATATGTTGTATTTAACGGACTTAGTTTATATGTTTTACTGTTGTAAATAATCGCCTCAGCTTTCGTTTGGGCAGGTAATCTTACAAGCAAGTAACTATTTGATTTAGCACTGATGCTTATCAATGGTTTTCCCATCATCGCTATATCTCCCACATTTGCTAGTCTTGTTACTACTCCACTTACTGGTGCCTTGATAGTCGTATATGAAAGCATATTTTTGATTGAAGCTTTATTTGCATTTAACTCTTTTATTTTATACCTAAGAGTATCTATGGCTGATTTTACAGCTTCTATACCAGTCACTTCTCTATCAAATTCCTCTTTTGATGCTCCTTTGACTTTCAAAAGTTTTTCTGTTCTTTTGTGCGTTGCTTCAAGGTTTTTAAGAGCCACTCTCTTAGCTACTAATTGTGAATTTATAGAGTGGATATTTAGATTCAAAGATTCAAGTTGTGTTATCAACTCTTTATTATCAATCCGTACTATATCTTCTCCTTTTGTCACTAAGACACCACTTTTTACTATCTGTTTTATGCGCGCACTGACTCTTGAGCTTATCTTTACATCATCATTGCTTTTTGTTAATGCTAGATAGGGCAATGTCAGAGTAGCTTTTTCGTTTTTTACTTTCATCACTTTTACATTCATCTCATATGCGATTGGCAGTGGTGTTTTTGCCTCTTTGGCTCTCTTTTCCTTGATTAATTTTTTACCTCCCATAACTGCTGCTGCAATTATCACCAATATAATTATATATGATAAAAACCTTTTCATTCTACTACTCCTTTTAAATCATTTCCATAAATTACCGCAAGTTTGGCTATATCTTGCCATCTTTTGGATGTTGTCTCAAAATAACTAGATTTTGCACTTAAAACTTTATCTTCATACACCAAGTAATCCTCTTCTGTCATCCTTCCTTCGTCAAATGAAACTTTTGCATACTTGAGCAAATTTTCACTTCGTTTTATATCCTCGCTCTTTAGTTTTCTTGAACGCTCCAACAATTTCAGCTCTTTTTGAAGTGCATTTACTTGTGCCTTGAGCTCTTGTTCACTCTTTTTTAGTTTCATTTTATTTTTCATAATTTCAACTTTTTTTAGTTGCATATCTATATCTTCGCCTCTGTTATAAAGTGGCATTGAGAAACCCAACTGATAAAAACCGTATCCATCATGTACGCTTTTCCCATACTTAACATCATTTTGTGCATAATTTTCACTCCACATAACATTTAGTGCTACCTTTGGATAGTACCTCTTTGCTTTGCTTGCTCTAAAATCACTCTGTGCAGCTTTTATGACTTCTTGCAATGGTTTTAATGCAAAAAAATCACCTTTTGTGATCTCTCTTACCAATCTTAACTTTGCAGGTTTTTTTATCTCAATGCCTGTCAAATTTTCTATATTTGCTACAAGATTTGCTTTTTGTATCTCGATGTTATTGATAACTATGTCAAGTTGGTTTAATTTTTCATCTATCTTGTCTATAGCAATTCCCGGCATCCTTCCGCTATTTACTGAAATCTCTATATCTTTTCTTGTCTTTTTTAGAGATGATTTCGTAGCATTTAAACTAACAAGAAGATTATCGAGATATCCCAATGATGCGTTTGAACCTAAAATCAAAGCTTCATTTTGATAAAAATTCAACTCTTTTTTTAGTCTTGCACTTTTTGCCAAATATTTTGCTTTTTGACTCAAATCTCCCAACTCTTTTACAAAAATAGGCATAGATGCGCTAATCCCTATCTTCTCTATACTATTTGAAAATGGTAGAGGCTCGCCAGGATTAAATCTTGTCGTTGGAGACAGAGGGCGAAGATTTGTAGGGCTATTATAATGAGTATAATTTGCAAACAAATCAAGCTTTGGATAGTAGCCAGCATTTACTCTCTTTTGTGCTATTTGAGCCATTTTTGAGCTAATCTCATCTATCTTGGTGGTTGGTTGTTTTTTAATCGCATCAAAAAGTTGCGTTATCGTAACTGCTTGCAGACTCACTGCAAACACAACTAACATAAAAACAGAAAACTTCTTCATTGTTGCTCCTTTAGCATTTTTTGAATTTTTTTAAACACATAATCTGAAATCAAATCCACATCACACAGGGCACATGTATCTATCTCTTCAGATTTTTCCGCATTTACTCTCAAAGACTTTGTTGTTACCATAAGATTTAATGTTCCTAAAATCATAAAATACACAATCATTGGAATCACATCAACGAAGCAATCTCTATCTACACCCCTGCTCATAATATCCATAAAAAGTTTATAAAGCTTTTTCATATGCATAAAAAGAGTTTCTGGGATTTGAGATCCGCTGTCGCTTAACTCCTTAAGTAAAAGTGCAGGAAGATAAGGATGTGAAAAAGCAAAAGAAGCATAAGTTTTAATAAAACTCTCTAACTCTTGAGACGGAGTTTTACAAATCTCACTATCTTTTGAAATATTTTTATATATCTCATCCAACACTTCGACAATTACTGCTTCATATAGTCCTTGTTTACTTTTATAATAGTAAAAAATCATCGCCTTGTTTAAATCACACATGGTCGCCAACTCATCCATAGAGGTGCGACTATATCCTTTTTTAGAAAAAAGCTTGGTTGCACTATCAAGTATAAGCTTTTTTGACTTCTTGGCATTTCTTCTTTTTACCGGCTTCACCATTTTCCTCTCCTTACTAACCAACTAGATAGTTAATTATAAAATATATACACTTAATTATTCATAAAATTTTCTTACTAATTCAAAATTATTTACGAATAGACAAGTCTTTTATCATCATTTTTATCATATTCGGCTTGTATAGTTGTATGGACTATATTATGCCTTTCTTTTAAACTTTTTTCAACTTTATCTATGATTTTTGTAACATCACCTAAATTTAAATTATCATCAAAATCTATGTGTGCTTCTAGGTGTATTTCGTGATCATCAAGCTTCCATATATGGAGGTGATGTATATTTTTTATCTCATTTGTCTCCTCTACATCTTTTTTGATTTTTTCTATATCTATACTATCTGGCGTACTTTGCATAAGTATCTCTATGGATTCTTTAATTAAATAGTAAGAAGCATTTAAAAGGTATACTGCTATCAAAATAGTAACTAGCGAATCTATCCAAAAAAGATTAAAATAGTACATCAAAACTCCGCCTACTACTACAGCAATACTAGTCATAACATCAGTCAAAAGGTGCAGGTATGCCGCTTTCATATTCATATTATCGCTAGCATCATCTTTGATGAGTAAAACACTGGCAAAATTTAACACTATACTTAAAAGCCCAAGCCATATCACTAACGAAGAGTTTATCACATGCGGATTCATCAGTTTATTTATAGCCTCTATAACTAAAAACAACGCTATGCCAAAAAGAGCAGAAGAGTTAAAAAGTGCCGCTATAATCTGCGCTCTTTTATAACCAAAAGTTTTTTGTTCACTCTTTGGTCTGTTTGATAACTTAGCCGCCCACCATGCTATCAATAATGCCAAAACATCACTAAAATTATGCATAGCATCACTTAAAAGCGCGAGTGAACCAGACATAATACCGCCTACTATCTGCGCCAAAGTAATAAGTACATTCAAAAATATGGTTATAAGTAGATTCTTTCCTTTGACTTCATGATAATGGTGATGTTCTGGCATATTGTATTCCTTATGTTAGGTAGCAAAATTATATCATAATAGCATTTATATATCAAGATATTTTGATGTAATTTTTGCAAATACCCTATTGTTAAGTCAGTAGAGAATAATTAAAATTTAAACTCTCTTATGCTGTATCGCATAAGCTTGATCAAACTTTATTTTCCAAAGATTTTTGCTATCTGCTCAATCTGTTTTTCACTTAATGAAGATGCGTAGCTTTTCATGATAGAATTTGAAGTTTTAAAATAATTCAATCTCTTTCTTATCTCCTCTTTTTTTAAGTTTTTAACTATTTTTGATCTTCCAAGCGCCCTCTTCTCGAAATTTTTTCCATGGCAATTCTTACATACGGTAATATATGAAGCAAAAAGGCCTACATGTAGAGCTATAAAAATCACTATATATTTATGCATTAACACCCCTCTTCAACCTCATCAAGCTGGCTTAAATCATCGATTATGCTTAAAATTTTACCACTTTTATTGGCTTCGATTCTCTCTTGCATATTATTGTTTCTAATGATAACAAAATAATTTTGATTTTTCATCTGTTTTATATGTAGAAATATAATATTTTGATTTTTATAGTATGATTTGATACCATTTTTTACACTTTGTATATCTTTTTCATTTGCCACAAGTGTTATGAGTAAACTAAAACAGAGTATAAGTGTATATTTTAGCATCCACCACTTGCTTCCATACCTTGGAGATAATCACTTATACTTAATATTTTTCCTCTTTTATTGACAAGAACTTTATCTTTTCCTGATTCTGTTTTTATGATGATTCTATACTTTGCTCCCATCTTCTTAACTGAGAGGATTTTTATATCTTCGCCTTTATACTGTTTAGCGATATTTGTTTTGACAATTCCTGGCAATGAAGCATAATCAAACGCAAAAGCAGAACTTGTAAAAACCAACAAAACTATAAGAACCAAACACTTAATAGAATTTTTTTTCATGATAGAACTCCCTTAAACTTTGTGCCTGCCAAATAAAGGATAGAGATTTGACAGGCACGCTACATCTAGGCTTTTACAAGTCCTACAAACGAATCATAGAAAACTGCTGAGCCACCTACTAAGTCTTCAAGACAAGAATTTTTCAATCCACTATCAACTGCTTGAGCCGCATTTGAGCAAATTCCACTCTCTCTAGCTTTTTCACCTTTAATAAGTTTACCATCAACTGTGATATCTCTAGCGCAATATGCCCAATGTCCAAAACTCCAAGAGGTATTTAAAACTCCCGGTCTCAAACCTTCGATTGCCCTAACTTTTCCTATCATATATTTTTTGCCGGCCGGTCCTAAATCCCAAGATCCATCAGGGTTATCGGCTGAGACAATTTTTGCCATATCTCCATCTTTAAAACCCATCTCCAATGCAGTCTGGGCATTTAAATCAATAGTGTTTTCAGGCATAACTGCTTGCAACCAGTAGTCAACTGCTTGAGTCCTTGCTTGTCCACCGGTAATCGGCTTATAAGTTATAGACTTCAACGGATAAGCAGAACTTCCAACAACCTCTTTTCCTGCATAGTCGATGGCGCGGCTGTATTTGCTAATACCACTAAATCTTTTTCCTGTATAGCTATGTCTAGTAGTTCCCACAGGTTCGGAGTAGAAGTTAAACAGTTTGCCAAACTTATGTAGTATTTTATCGCTATTTTCTACATTTTTAACATAGTTTATAAAGTCCTCTCCTCTAACACCACGATTTAGCAGATAAATAGTCTTTTTAAACCAGTTTTTGCCATTTGCATCAACACAGGCTTTCTCCCACTTATCAAAATCAAATGTAGCAGAAGTCATATGTCTTCTTGCTTTTTTAAATATCTCTATCTCTTTTGCATCAGCATCCGGCAATGCGTCACCTTTATGATCGCCTGCGGCTAAATTTGATGCCATTTTAAGATACCAATCTTCAATTCTTTTAAGAGGCATACCTTTACCAAGGCCATCATCACCATATCCAGGTAGTCCCATTTTTTCAGCCATAGCAAGTAGCATAGACTCATAACCTACATGCTGTTTTTCGCCAAAAATAGTAGCGGTTTCGGTCAAAGGCTCGATTGTCGGTTGTCTCATTTTTGACATTTTTGTAACTGCTGCAGGGGTTGTATGCGGAGTTCCCCATCTCTCCCAAATAGCATAATCAGGAAAGATATAATCAGAAAACATACTAGTTTCGCCAACTGCAACATCACTTGCGATGTATAGTGGAGTCTTCTTGAGATCAAGTATAGTCTGCATTGACATTTGAGCTGCAGGATTTGACAATAACGGTGTGCCCATGATGGTCATCAAGATTTTGATACTATACGGATACGCATCATCTAAAGACGGTATAGCTTCTTGATAAACATTTCCTGTATGTGGAAACCAAGGTCTTTTTGCAGGATAACCATTTTTTTGAAAATATGTACTATTTTCATAATATGAGCCTTCTCTGCTTATCTTGTGCCCAAAAGCTTTGGTTTTACCGGCAAACGCATCTTTTTTAAAATTAAATGGTCCACCTTTGCTACCATCTTCGTGGTAGTGTCCGCCACCTGCTATAAGTCCACCGTTATAGTCTATATTTCCGACTAGCATATTCATATAAATTACAGCCATGCCGTTAAAGTATCCATTTGTATGCTGAACCGGTCCTCTATACATCTCAGCACCAACTTTTCTACCATATTTTTCAAAGTTTGTGTACTCTTTGACTAATGCAATTATCTCTTTTTTGTCTATACCGGCTTCTTTAGCCCATTCATCCATAGACTTACTCATAGCATATTCTTTAACCATCATCAATTCTGATTTTACTTTTATGCCATTTAGCTCGCCTGAGAAGAATAAATCTCCAGTAATAGGATTTAGCTTATCATTTGTATTTACCGCTACAGGTTTTCCATTCTTGGTTACTACAAACTCATCACTTAATCCAATACCCAAATCACTAGCTCTTAGTTTTTTACCCGGGCCCTCTTTATCAAATGTTACCAAGTGAGTTGCACTTGTCCAGCTCTCTTCATTTGCTTTTTTCGCTGCTGCTTTATTTGCATTTACAAGAAAACTTTTAACGATTCTATCATTTTCAAACATCCATCTAATCATACCGTAGATTAGTGCTGCATCTCCACCAGGACGAACTGGAACCCATTTCCATGCTTTTGCTGCACTTTTTGAAAATCTAGGATCTACAACTACAATTTTGCAACCTTCATTTGTTACGGCATTTGTTGCTAAGCTTGCCATAATCGGAGGTCCAAAGTTTGCTTCAGCAAAACCTGTTCCAAAATAAAAGACAAATCTACAATTTCTAAAATCCGGTTTTAAATGTTCAGCAGCCGGTTTCCACTTGCCGCCACCAAGATATTGACTTGTGATTTGCTTATAAGCGATATGGTGTGACTGCTCACAAACAGTTGTGTGCTCCATAAAGTTATTACCGCCGTAAGAACCCCTCATCCATCTTTTTGCAAACTCTTTTCTACCATGCTCCATTCTACCTGCGAGCATCAAAAATTGGTTGTTTTTTGGTCCGAGATCCGGTTGATCCGGATTTATCAAAAGATCCAAGTGAGCAGCATGTTTTGCTTTAAAATCGGCAAGGCTCATCTTGCCTTTTCCAACATTCATAGCATCACCTGCCATCGCTTTTGCAACTTTTGCATCACTTAAGGCTCTAACTTGACGCATTCCTTCAACTACCCTATTTTCTTCACCGGGAACATCTGCAAAAAGTTTTCCACCTTCAACTACTTCAGTTATAGCTTTATCAAATGGTATAACTTTCCACTTGTTTTCGCCTCTTTTACCGGCTCTTTTTAATACTTTTACAACACGATACGGATCATACATAGTTTGGATACCGGCTTGACCTTTAGGACAAATACCGGCATCAATCTTAGCACCGATTTGAATATCTGTAGAAGTTGGAATCGGGCTGTTTAAGTTTTGGATTGAGTATGGGTTACCATCTATCTTAACCGCAACACCATCTTCAATTTTCACTTTGATTGGGCAGTCTGTGTGACATTGTAAACATACAGAATAAATTACATTTTCGGCATCATTTAGAGGATAGTTTATCTTCTCTCTGCCAAATCCTTTGCTATTAACTTTTTCAACTGCACCTAGGCAAGCTGCTGACCCACCAAGTAGAGCCGAAGTTTTAAGAAAACCTCTTCTATCCATTGGTTTGTTTTTTATCATTTCATTTTTCATTACTCTTCTCCTGCTGTTTGATATATTGGTAAGATTTTTTTGCCTATCATAAATACCGCCATTACAACAGCTACTATAAACAATAATGCCTGCCATTCCATAACAGATGGTAAGTATGAGAATGTTAGCTTACTGTTTACCCAAGCATCAGCGATACCTTTGAGTTCAGGGTCTAACATACCTGGTATTACAATATTTAGTCTTACTGCCAAGAAACTACCGGCTATCAATAAACCTGCTAATGCAACTGCACCAGGGGATTTTGCTTTTGCTGTTAGTAAAAATAGCGGTATCAATACACCTATTAAAATATGAACTATCCAGAACACATACCAGTAGTGACCAAATAAGATTTGTTGCCAAAGATGTCCCTCTCCAAATGCTGAGTAGAAAGTACCAACATAAACTTCTGAAAGTTCCAATATCTCATCTAAGATGAGAAGTGCTAAAGTTGTTTTTCCCAAGAAAATCATCATCTTTAAAAATTCGTCTTTAGATTGAGCAGGTCTCCATATGTAAGCAACTGTACAGAATAGTGCTCCGCCACTTAAAAATGCGCCGGCTAAAAATACTACCGGTAGCATTGGTCCGTGCCAGTATGGTTTTGCTATAACATTGGCAAAAACTCCACCAACACCTCCATGGAATGCAAATGCCAAAGGAATACTCCAAATACCAAGGACAACTAAAATTTTCTTTATAGCTTTTTGTTTTTCACCTCTTACTTGCTCTTTTCTAATAGCAAAATATAACTCTATACAAAGAGTTACAAAATAAGCGGAATACAAAACTGCCATCCAACCCATCATAGAACTTAGATTCGGATCATATATAAGTTTAAAAGCTCTTAGTGGATGACCGAGGTCAATTCCAACAGACATCATAGCACCCACCAAAGTAGCAATTGCTACTAAAAATGCCATCTTTCCAACTTTTTTTACCGCTTTAACATTAAACACATAAGTCATCACAGAAATCATCAGTGCACCGGCCGAAAGACCGATTAACCAAATATATGCTGAAATCCAAAGTCCCCAAGGAATATATGAACCATAAGCTGTATTAACATGTCCATTTGCAAATCTATCTACCATTCCCTGAAATCCCCAAACTCCAAAACCAATTATTAAAATCCAAACAAGGATGTTACCCATTTTTTCTCTTGTCATCTCATCCTCCTACTTAATGTAATACACACTAGGATGTGTGCCTACTTCTTCTTTTAATCTAAAGGCATTTGGTGAAGCTATAAGCTCCGCTACTAAGCTATCAGGATCACTTCCGTCACCAAAATATGTAGCTCTACCTATACAGGTGACAACACACTCAGGCAACATTCCTTTTTCTATTCGCGGGATACAAAAATGACATTTTCTAGCATTTCCTATTGGAGATTTATCATCTTCTCTTTTCCACTCTTTTTCATATTCATATGAAGCTTCGGTTTCGTATTTTCCTGCTTTTTCTTTACCGAGAAAAACTTTTGGAGCATCAGCTGCACCATCTATGTATTCCATACCAAAATCAAATGTTCTTGCATCATATGGGCAAGCATTTAAGCAATATCTACAGCCTATACACTGATCATAGTCAACAATTACAATGCCATCAGGTCTTTTCCAGGTAGCTTGGGCAGGACAAACAGGCACGCAAGGAGGCTCATCACACTGCATACAAGGTCGAGGAAGTGTTACATGTCCAACATTTGGATAACTTCCTATCTCTTGTTGAATTACAGGTCTATATATGACCCCCGGCGGAAGTTTATTTTCAGCAGCACAAGAGACAGAACATGCATCACAACCAACACATTTTCTTAAATCTATTACCATATTCCAATGCCTTTGTTCTATTGGTTTTTTAAGTGCTCTTTGTAAATCTCTCATCATCCTGAGTATCACATCTTCACCCGGTATTGCTGGTGGTAAATCAAAAGGTTTGAAAGGTTCGGCAAAATTTAAATTACTACCATCCATATCCGCTCTGGCTTGAACCGGGGCAAGTGCATTTACAATACCACCTGCAATCAATCCTCCAAAGATACCTTTTGAAAACTTATCTAGAAAATCTCTTCTAGATTCATCTGTTTCCAAAGTTAAATTTTCATCAACTCTCGAAAGCTCTTCTTTGCTCATAGCAACTCCTTTAAAGTTGTTTTTCAAAATATCTGTATATAATTCACTCACAGATTTTGTATCTATATAGGCGCAAATACTGTTCCAACTTTTCACAAATCCCTGTATTTAGGGATTATAACACTTTTATTAAGGAAAGTTTAATGAAAAATGATAAAAAAATTTCCACCAGTGGTAAAATTTTTACCAGTTTATTCTTAATTTTTATATTTATTTCACCATTGATTGCAAAAAGTATCACTTTTTCTTTTACAGGCACTACTTTAAAAGAGGATTTAAAAACATATTTGCAATGGAAAAAATATTTGGAAAATAATTCAAAATTTCATGTAGATATAAAGTTTGCAAGAACTTATGCAGAAGTTATCTCAAATATAAAAGATTCCAAATCGGACATAGCTTATATATGCAGTTCAACATATACTGTACTTAAAGACAAAAACAATGCAAAATTGCTTGCAATTCCAATAGTAAATGGAAACGATAAATACTACTCGGATGTTATCACCTTAAAAGATACAAAATATAAAAGTTTACTTGATTTTAAAGATAAAATTTATGCTTTTACAGATCCAGGCTCTACATCCGGTTCCATTGCTCCTAGTTATAATATAGAAAAAAATGGATACAAAGTCAGTAATTTTTTTCGCCATTTGATATATACATATGACCATGGTGAATCTATAAATGCTGTGCTCGATGGCTTTGTTGATGGCGCAAGCGTAGATAGCCTAGTGCTCACTCAGTATGAGAAAAAACATCCAAATGCTCTAAAAAAATTGAGAGTTGTAGAAAAACTCGGTCCCTTCACCATATCTCCTATAGTTGCGAGATCAAATCTAAGCAAAAAAGAGTTTAATAAACTTCAAAAACTTTTTTTAAACATGCATAAAACAAAAATAGGAAGAAAGATACTAGATCACCTCAATATAGACAAGTTTGAAAAACCGACAAATCAGACTTACAAGAAAATATATACTATGTTAAATTTTCTCAAAGATAAAAAATGAAAAAACTTCTGCAAAAGCTGCATTCTCTATCGATATATGCAAAACTAGCTATTTTAATCTTTACTATTATCGCGATTTTTTCAACGGTTATAGTTATACTTGCAATTAACACATCTAAAAGACAGACGAATGAGATCATAAACGAGATGATAGATAGCAATATTCAATCAAATAGGGACTTCTTAACAAGTGCGATTTTGGCAAATGACAATTGGGCACTTTTTAAATTTTTAAAATCATTGTCTAAAAATAGAGCCATCAAAGATGCAGGTATAGTTGATACAAATTTCATCGTTTTGGCCCACACAAATACAAAAAAACATAGAATTGGTACCATCTTAAATGACAGAAGCAAACATACAATTCTACCCTTTAAAAAAGATGGGGTATTACTTGGGTATTTTGTGCTCGATATCGAAAAAAATTCGATTAAAAATATGCTTGAAAAGAGCTTTTCAACAAATTTTATGATTATGATTTTTGCCGCTCTTTTTTCTTTTCTCCTCGCTATTTATTTTATGAAAAATCTGCTTGACAGGCTAAATATATTAAAAGAAAATGCACGAGCAATTTCACAAAAAAGATGGGGTGACATAAAAGAGATACAAAGTGTTGAAAACGATGAAATCACAGATTTAGTCAAGACAACGACCTACTTGATGAAAGAGATACAAGACTCTGTTGAAAAAGAAGAGCAACTAAAAAGATTTTATCAACAAATTTTGGCTTCCGTTGATATATTTATTATTATCTGTGACGAAAATTTAAATATCATGTATCAAAATGAACACCACATAAGTAAGCTTTTACTTAAAAACGGAAAGTTCAAAAGCCCATATGTAAAAGATTTGATAAAATGCTATCAAAGCAACTCTTGTAAATTTTGCAAACAAAAAATCACAAATGAGATGGGGGAAGATCTCTCTTTGTACTACCAGATAAGATTGGTAAATGAGTACCTCGTTATATCTTTTTCAGATATAACCCAACTCTCAAAACTTGAAGAAAACGAGAAGATTTTACACTCTTTGAAAACTTTGGGAGAGATAAGTTCACTCTTTGCGCACGAAATTAAAAATCTCCTACAACCTTTGAAGCTCTTGTTGCAAGATGGTGAAGATATAGATACCCAAGATTTGCAAATCATCAACAACACACTAAACAGAATGGATGCCCAAGTGATCGACTTTTTATCTTTAGGAAAGCCCATAGACAAGAGAGATACCACTATCTTGGATGTTCAAAATTCACTTGAAGATTTAATCGAGATAGTAAAACCGAAACTAGAAAGCAAAAACATAACACTAACATACAATATCGAAAAGGATTTAAAAGTAAACATAAGCAAAAATTCATTTGAGATGATATTTATAAACCTAATCAACAACTCTATAGAAGCTATAAAAAAAGGTGGCGAAATAGATATACAATGGCACAAAAAAGATGATAAAATGACTGTTTTAAAAATCTCGGATAGTGGCGAAGGCATACCTGCTGCTATTAGAAAAAAGATCTTTAAGCCGTTTTTTACTACAAAAACAAAAGGATCGGGACTCGGATTATTTACAATTTATAAAATTGTTTATCTCTCCGGAGGCGAGATGAGTCTTTTAGACAAAGATAAAACTACATTTTTAATAAATCTGCCGCTAAAGGGATGATGATGAAAATCGCAATAATAGATGACCAAGATGAGATAAGATACTCTGTCTCCAAAACCCTAAAAAGGGCAAAATACGAAACAGTGCTCTTCAATGGCTTAGAGGCAAACATAGTAAAACAGATAAAAGAAAACGAAATAAAACTTCTCATTGTTGATGTTATGCTTAGTGATGATTTTTCCGGTATAGATTTGATAAAAATATTAAGGGAAAACAGTATAGATTTACCGGTGATTTTGATGACTGCCTACACAACTCCAACAAACATGATAGAAGCTTCAAAAATGGGGATCAAAGATATACTCCAAAAACCTTTCACAGCTGATGAACTAAAAGATGTAATCAAAAAATATGATGAGAAAAAAGATACCTATATCAAAGTAAAAGACCAGATAAATGAAGAGTTTGTCGGCTCTTTTGAAACTATGAAAGAGATATACAGCAAGATAGGTATCGCAGCCAATAACAATCTACCTGTGATGATTTTAGGAGATACAGGAGTGGGAAAAGAGTTGATAGCCAGACTCATCCATAAAAATTCAAAAAATTCTCACTCGCAAATATTGGCTGTAAACTGCGCTTCCATACCAAAAGAGCTATTTGAATCACAACTTTTTGGGCATGAAAAAGGCTCATTTACAGATGCCAATAAACAGCATATTGGGTTTGCTGAGGCTGTTGGAGACGGCACTCTGTTTTTAGATGAGATTGGAGAACTTGATATCTCACTACAAAGCAAACTCCTTAGATTTTTGGAAAATAAAACTTTTAGGAAAGTCGGCGGAAATAGTGACATAAAATTTCGCGGCAGAATCATATCTGCTACAAATATAAACATAAATAAAAATATAGAAAACGAGAATTTTAGACAAGATTTATATTTTAGACTCTCCATGATAAACATAGAAGTACCGACACTAAAACATAGAAAAAAAGATATACCTATTTTGGTGAATTTTTTTATCAAAAAAGCAAACAAAGAGTTAAAGCTAGATATAAAAGGCATATCCAATACTGCTTTGGAAATTTTGAAAAATAGAACTTACAAAGGAAACATAAGAGAGTTAAAAAATATAGTCTATAACTCCATACTAAATGCCCATGAAGATGTAATCCAAGAAAATAACATAAAATTTGAACAACAAAATAAAAAAGAGATTTCCTTAAATGATATATTTTCACATATGCTCGAAACAAAGGGCCTAGAAAATGCAAAAACTATACTAGAAGAGATTGAAAAAGAGTTCTACAAGACTTTGGTCAAAGAAGATAGCAATATAACTCACCTTGCAAAATATATACAAACTTCCAGAAGCACACTAAGGAAAATACTTCAAAAACATAATATAAACACATAAACAATACCTCTATTACACACTCCTTCCACACTAAAACAATAAAATTTCGCACAAATTATTTAAAAGGTATATTATGAAAGAAACTGCGATTAATATTTTAGGTCACAAGTATGAATAAAATTTCAAGAAGAAGCTTTGTAAAAGGTATGGTTGCAACATCCATACTAGCTTTAGGTAACGGGAAATTGAGTGCAAATACTTTTGATAGTATAAGCTTAAAAAGATTGAAAAACAATATACCGGAGCTTAGCGGTAAAGAGTTTAATCTAAATATCGGTGAGAGTATAGTAAATTTCACTGGTTCACCCGCCATAGCTACAACTGTAAACAACTCTATATCAGGCCCCACTTTAAGATGGAGGGAGGGAGATGAAATCACAATCAATGTGACAAACAATCTAAAAGAAGATGCTTCCATACATTGGCACGGCATCATAATACCTACCCATATGGATGGGGTTCCGGGTATCAGTTTTCCAGGAATAAAACCGGGTGAAACTTTTGTATATAAGTTTAAAGTTAAACAATACGGGACTTATTGGTATCATAGTCATTCAGGATTTCAGGAGCAGACCGGTGTTCACGGAGTGATTGTGATAGAACCCAAGAAACCAAATCCATACAAATATGATGTCGAACATATCGTAGGACTCTCCGACTGGTCGGATGAAAAACCAGCTTCCATCTATAGAAAACTAAAACTACAAGCAGACTACTACAATACAAACGAGCGAACTGTCGGAAACTTTTTTGAAGAAGTAAAAAAGAGAGGTTTTACAAAGGCTTTTGAGGCAAGAAAGATGTGGAATAGCATGGATATGAGCGATAGAGACCTCTCTGATGTTACAGGTGCAACTTATACATATTTGATGAATGGAAAGACACCTGCTACAAACTGGAAAGCTCTTTTTAAAGCAAACCAAAAAGTCCTACTTCGTTTTGTGAACACATCCGCTATGACTTTTTTTGATATAAGAATACCCGGACTGAAGATGACTGTGGTAGCAGCTGATGGAAACAATATACAACCTGTCACAGTTGATGAATTTAGGATGGGAGTTGCTGAAAGCTATGATGTTATAGTCGAGCCCAAAAATAATCAATCTTACGCAATCTTTGCCCAAAGTCTAGAGCGTTCGGGATATGCAGTGGGATCTTTAACATATGACAAAAATGTTGCTGCTACTGTACCAAACATGGATAAGCCTCAAAACCTAACTATGGCCGATATGGGAATGAGTATGTCAGGGATGAATATGAACAAAAATTCCATGAAAAAGAGTATGGGCATGATGAACAAATCCGATATGAACATGAATAATGCAAATAGCAAGAAACCAATACCCATAACTCCGCTTGAAGAAGATTACAGTGGCGTAGGCACAACTACAAAAGCTATATCGCCTGAGTACAGACTAGATGACCCAGGAGTTGGGCTAAGAAACAATGGAAGAAGAGTCCTTACTTATGCAGATCTAAGGTCACTTGAGCCGACAACTCATGAAAGGTATCCCGATAGAGAAATTATCTTGCACTTAACAGGCAATATGGATAGATACATGTGGTCAATCAACGGTATAAAATATTCTGATGCAAAACCTCTAAAATTTAAATATGGAGAGAGATTAAGGATCACATATATAAACGACACTATGATGAACCACCCTATGCACTTACATGGAATGTGGAGTGATGTAGAAACGGGGGACGATAATTTTTTACCTAGAAAACATACAGTTATTGTGCAGCCTGGCTCAAAGATAAGTTTTAGGGTAAATGTTGATGCAAAAGGATCATGGGCGTATCATTGTCATCTTCTTTACCATATGGGCGGCATGTTTAGAAAAGTGGAGGTAGTATAATGAAAAATTTAAAAATAAATAAATTGGTTAGTATTGGGTTTTTATGTACAGGTTTGGCAATAAATAGTTTTGCCGGAGGAAGTGATGATCCGCTATATACAAAACTTACTATGGACTCTTTGGAGCTACAAAATAATAATGAACAATCTATAAAATATGATGGAAATATTTGGATTGGCTATGATATAAACAAGGTATATCTATACTCCGAGGGAGAAAAACCCAAAGATTCTTCGATGAGCAGTGAAAGCCAGTTTGTTTTTTCTCATGCGATTAGCCCTAGGATGGATCTTCAAGTCGGTGTAGGTTATGACAAAACTCCACAAAACCATCAAACATGGGGAGTTCTTGCACTTAGTGGCATGATTCCTTATTTTATAGATACAAGAACAGCTCTTTTAGTAGGAGAAGACGGCAATATAGGTTTAAGAGTCTCTGCGGAGTACGAAGCGGTGATAACTCAAAAACTAATCTTAGTGCCAAATATATCGGCATATCTATATACCAAAGATACTCCAAAAGTAGATATAGGCAAAGGTTTATCAAATTTGACTTTAAATCTCAAACTCCAGTACAATATAACAAAACAGTTTTCTCCATACATAGGAGTTGAATGGAATAAAAACTACGGCAATACTTATGACTTAGATCCGGTAGATGAAGTATATGCTATGGTAGGATTTAAGTTCTGGTTATAAACCAAAAGATTATAGAACCAAGGGTTTTGGAAACCCTTGGTTTGAAGACTTTTTCTTTTACAATATTACCTCATCTATAAACCTAAAAGTGCTATAAAAAGAACGGGTATAGTTATAACTATGCCTACCCTCATATACTCTCCCCAACCTATATGAACTCCTTTTTTTGCCAGTACATGTAGCCAAAGAAGAGTAGCAAGTGAGCCTATAGGAGTCATTTTTGGCCCCAAATTGCTTCCTAAGATATTTGCATAGGCTAAAAATGTATCTCCGGTTTTATCTATAGCTATATCCATAATCATAATAGTCGGCATATTATTCATAACTGCGCTTAAAGTAGCACTTATAAAACCTGTTGCCATAATATATACCTGATGGCCATAAGGTTTTATACTCAACAAAAGCTTACTTATGTCATCAGTCAAACCGCCATTTTTTAAACCATAAACAACGATATATAGCCCTATACTAAACCAGACAATCTGCCAAGGAGCTGTTTTGATGACATTTAGAGGTTTTACTGCCTTAAAATATGAAGCAAACATTAAAAATATAAATGCACCTCCAAGAGCAAATATTGAAACCGGCACATGATATATATCTCCTATAAAATATCCTATCATCAAAAGAGTTAAGAAATACCAACTAAGTTTAAACATGGTTTGATTTTTTATAACGGTTGAGGCCTCAGGAAGCAAACTTATATCTACTCTTTTGGGTATTGATTTTCTAAAATATATAAATAGAGCCGAGATAGAGGCCACGATAGAAAGAAGATTTGGAAAAAACATGTTTTTGGCATACTCTAAAAAGCCTATATGAAAATAATCTGCTGTCAAAATATTTGTCAAATTTGAGATAACAAGTGGATTTGATGCACTATCGCCAATAAAACCACCTGCCATCAAAAAGGCAAAAATCGCCAACTTATCCATCTTTAAATACTTCATTTTTGCGAGCATTATCGGTGTGAGTATAAGTGCCGCTCCATCATTCGCAAAAAAGGCTGCCACGACCGCTCCTAAAAGTAAAATGTTTACAAACATCCACCTACCGTCACCACCGCTTAATTGTGCCATTTTTATAGCACTCCATTCAAAAAAACCTATCTCATCAAGCACCATAGAGAGAATAATAATACCAATAAATGCTAAAGTAGCATCCCAAACGATAGAGATGACAACCTCCACATCACTTAAACCAACAACACCTGCCAAAAGTGCAACAACTGCACCAATAACGGCAGTTGTTCCTATGGATAGCCCTTTTGGTTGCCATATGACAAATAGTAGCGTTATGGTAAATATCACGCCCGGAAGTATCAACTTAGTGCCTCTTTCACTTTTGGCAAAAGCTCTTTTTGTATATCTTGGTATGTTTTTTCAAACTCACTGTACTCTTTTCCATCGGGATCGGTAAAACTTACATGTATCTTCTTATAGGGCTTTGGAAACATTGGGCAAGTCTCTTTTGCATTATCACAAACTGTTACTACCAAATCAAACTCTATATCTATAACCTCATCCAGATTTTTTGAGTGATAACTCTCATCCCAAGCATCATACTTTTGCAAAACTTTTTTTGCATTGGGATTTACATGCCCACTTGGTTTCACACCACAACTAAAAGCACTAATACTCTCTAAATATCTGTTTATCAAAGCTTCACCCATGATACTTCTACAACTGTTACCCGTACACATTACTAGCACTTTTTTATTCATTTTTACACCCTGTATTAAATTTTGGTATATCTAAGTCTAAAAAACTTATCTCTTGTAATATACTTTGTCTAAATCTATCTAGCGGCATTCTAATACTATAATATGCCCATCGGCCTCTTCTATCCACCTTTAAAAATCCTGCATTTTTTAGGATTTTTAAATGCCTTGATATACGAGATTGAATCATACCAAATGAGTTTTCTATATCACATACACATACTTCGCCGATTGTATCTATGAATCTTAAAATCTTAAGTCTTGTTTCATCATTTATGGCACCGATTGTATTTAAAAAATTCTCCATTGCTTTTCCTAATGTAGATTTATTTTAACATCATATATCAAGATATATTAATATATGCTTATAAAAAGGGTTTATTAACAGATATTTAATTATTTGCATAAATGCTAATTTTTCCTATTGACATATTATTTTTATTAAGTTATACTTCCTCTATCAAATTACAAAGGATATATCCCATGAGACAGTATGAAACTTACAAGTGCGCTAAATGCGGAAATATAATAGAAGTTCAAAATGTAGGTGGCGGTACGCTTGTGTGCTGCGGTGAAGAGATGAAGATGGTTACTGAAAACCTAACTGCGGTAAATCTAATGAAAGCATTCGCAGGAGAATCTCAAGCTAGAAATAGGTATGAATATTTTGCAAAAGTTGCGCAAAAAGAGGGATTAAGAGATATTGCAGCTCACTTCCAAAGAGCAGCAAACAATGAAAAAACTCATGCAAAACTTGAGTTAAAATTATATAACAAAATGATTCATAATCTAGAAGATGGTTTTGGTGATACAAAAACGAATCTTCAAATGGCGGTAAATGGAGAAAATTATGAAAATACAACTATGTATCCAGATTTTGAGGCAGTTGCAAGAGCAGAAGGTTATAAAGATGCAGCAACTCTCTTTAAGGGCATAGGCAAGGTTGAAGTTGAACATGAAAAGATGTATAAAATGCTTCTTGCAAGGCTAGAAAATGGGGAAGAGTTTCTAAGTGAAGATGGCGAGGAAGCTTGGATTTGTGAAGTCTGCGGACATATCCATTATGGCAAAAAACCACCTAAAATTTGCCCTGTTTGCAAGCATCCACAAGAGTACCAATCAAGACTAATTGAACCAAAATAATAAAAAGGGGTCTTTGAACCCCTTTAAATATTTATATGGCTTCTTCATCCTCTTCGCCGGTTCTTATTCTGACGACTTTATTTATACTACTGACAAATATCTTACCGTCTCCTATCTTACCGGTTTTTGCAGATTCTGATATGGCATGAATCGCTTGGTCAACATCATCATTTTTAACGATAATCTCCATTTTGATTTTTGGCAAAAAATCCACAACATACTCAGCACCTCTATATAACTCAGAGTGACCTTGTTGCCTTCCATAGCCTTTTACTTCGCTAATAGTCATACCTGTAATATCTATAGCTGTAAGGGCATCTTTTACGTCTTCAAGCTTAAATGGCTTTATGATAGCTTCTATCTTTTTCATCTTGATTCCTCCAGAGTTTTATCTTGTTCATTGTATCCTATTTTTCATTAAGAATTTTAGCTTTTATGATATACTGCTTTGAGATTGGTCTATTTTGTGCGTTTACGGGAGTGTATTCAATTTTCTTTACTGCTTTGAAACCCTTTATGACTCTGCCAAATATTGTATATCCTCCATTTAGCCAAGGGGTTGGTACTGTTGTTATAAAAAATTGACTGCCGTTTGTATTTTTTCCTCTGTTTGCCATGGCAAGATAAAAAGGTTTATTAAATATAACATTTGGCTTAAATTCATCCTTAAAAGGCTTGCCCCAGATAGATTTACCGCCTCTTCCTGTTCCTGTAGGATCTCCGCTTTGAATCATAAAATTCTTTATAACCCTGTGAAAAATTACCCCGTCATAGTAACCCCTCTTCACCAGAGTTTCAAAGTTTAGACATGTCTTGGGAGCTATTTTTGGAAAAAGTTGCAACTCTATATCACCTTGATTAGTCTGTAAAACTACTATATTTTTTCCCGCAAACAAAAGCGATGAAAACAACACCACCACAAATAATATCTTCTTAATCATACATTACCCTTTATTAGTTTATTATTTTTAAATTTATACATTTTATTTTTCAATTTCTCTAGCATTCCTACTTGTATGAGCTGTTTAAACATACCTACAACTGTCGGTTTGCTTACTCCTATACTGTCCATAATCTCTTGATAGGAGCCATGGAAAATATTTTCTTCATCCAGATTATTTATGATATATCTTAGTATCTCTATCTTTTTACCACCAATCAATGCTGCTAATCCCTCTACTATAAAAGAGCAGTCTTCTAACTCTTTTTTTTGCACGATAGGAAGCATTATATTATATATCGCATCTATCAACTCTCTTACATTTATAGGTTTCATTATAAATCCCTCGACTCTTAAGCGAATAGCATCTATAAGATGCTCACTCTCCGTAAAAGCTGTAGTGATGATAGCAGGTATCTCTTTTTTATGCTCAAACCTTAACTTTTTAAGCATATCAATGCCATTTAAGTTCGGCATTATTATATCTGTTATTATCAAATCTACATTGTTATTTAGTGCTATCTCCAAACCCTCTTGCCCATCGTTTGCGACTATAATTTCTTTTACAAAATCACCAAGTATCATCTTTGTTTGTTTTTGAGCTGAAAGCTCATCTTCAACATACAAAACAACTATGTCTTTAAGACTGTTGAAATCCATCTTTACCCTCCTAGTGGTAATGTTATTTTCATTTTTGTACAATTTTTATAAAACCCATCTTCTTTGAAGGAATAAGAGCAATTTTGTGCTATTATCTCACCTTCCATCTGATTTTCTATTATCTGCTCAGACATATAAAGCCCAATTCCTGTGCCTGTCGATTTATGCTTTGTAGTAAAATATGGCTCAAACACCCTGTCAATCACATCTTCTTTTATGCCTCCGCCATTATCATACACTTCTATATAACCGTTTAGAGCGTCACTATATATGACTACTTCGATCAATTTAATTTTTGGATCTTTTTCAACTAGAGCATCTTTTGAATTAGAAAATAGATTTATAATCACTTGAGAAAATTCATTTGGATAACCAAAAATTTTAAAATCATCTTTACAAATTATATCGATATGGATACCATATTTTTTAAAATATACTCTAAATATCTCTGCACTCTTTTTTATATTATTTTCTATGCTAAACAATTTTGTTTTTTTATTGGGATTGAAAAAATTTCTAAAATCATCTATGGTTTTTGACATATTTTCAGCCAATAGCGCACCCTCTTTGACCTGAGCATCTATGAACTCGTCATCCAATTCCACCCCTAGCATCCTTTTTGTTTGAAAGCTTTGTATAATCAAGCTTAGAGCGTTTAGGGGTTGCCGCCACTGGTGGGCTATATTGCCTATCATCTCTCCCATAGCAGCTAAACGCGATTGTCGAAACATGATTTCATCTTTTTTACGGCTTTTTTGAACCTCTTGCTTGATTTTAATTTCAAGATTTCTATTTAACTCTTGCAGCTCCTTTGTCTTCTCTTCTACCCTATTTTCCAGATTATTGTGCAAAACTCTTATATTTTGCAATATAACAAAGGCTATAAGTGCTGCAAATGATATAGTACCGATTGTTCCTGCAACTACCCATTCAAATGTATTGTCATATACTTTATCTGTACTCTCTTTTCCTTTTTTTGATGCTTCCAGATTTATATTTATAAGTTGCGTCAAATCAATATTTATAGAGTAAACCGTTGGATAAAGTTGGTTTTGTATCATGGCATATACGGTCTGTTTTTCATTTTGCCTATAGAGTTTAAACATACTGTTCAATATATTATCAACAAAATCAATTTTTTGTTCTATCTTATTGGCAAGCTCTTTTTCATCACTATACTCTGGTGTATTTTTGACTTTTTTCGAGACGAGTCCCCATGACCTGAAAAATTTAATCAAAAGATCACTATCATCTATCTTAAAACTTTGCTTATATTCCCCCCAATCATCCCGTATAAGGTCTTGAGCTAGCAATATAACATTTTTCCCTTGTTTGAATGTGATATTGTTTTTTTCTATGTCCCTTAGAGTATCTAAAATATTTACACTATATAAATCTTTCAACTTTTCTAATCTGATTACAGGCAACATTCTTTTGTTGTACAAAATGTTAAAATTATTTCTCATTCTACTTAAACCTATATGTGAAAAACTACCGATAAAAAGCATACCCACGAGCATCACTAAAAAAAGCAGAGTTGTTTTTTTTGCTATAGTCATATTGTCTATGGCTTTTATCAACTTTACTATGGGACTATTTTTCATGACTTTCTTCTAAAATAGGCATAAATCTACTATCTTTATACAACATTAGGTGCACTCTGTGTAAACAAGGACACTCTTGGGATTTTGACCTTGATCTCTTTTTTTCATTTATCTGCAATGAAAGTTTTTCCATTTGTCTGATAAATTCACTTTTTGTAAAGTTTTTTCCAACATCTCTAAAGAGTTGCGCAGTCATCTTGGCTACAAAATAGCCCTCCAAAGAGATACAACTAAAGTCTTTTTTAGGATAGTATTTTCTCATAAGTTTTCTATACTCTACAACTTGCACCTTATTTGAAGTCCAAGGCGATGGCACTACTTGGGAAAAAATTATATTTTTGGATTTATAATTCAGTGTCTTTAATAGTAATTTTGGATTTACAAAAGATAGTACACCAAAGTTTATATTTTTTCTAATTTTTGGATTTTTTCTTGCTCTTTTTATAAATTGGGCGACCGGCATTGTTGTACCAACTAAAATTATAACTTCAGGATTAGCCAAACTTATCTCATATAGGGCATTTTCAACCGAGAGGGTATTTCTCTTATAACTTCCTTCCTCAACAATTTTCAAATTTCTTTTATGAAGAGCTTCTCTTACACCCCTCAATCCGGATCTACCATAGCTGTCATTTTGATAAAAGACGGCTATCTTAGTGAACTTTTGTTTATTAACAAAATAATTGATGAGTTTTTCCGTCTCCTCTTTGTAACTGACTCTAGCATTTAATATAAGTGGACTTTTGTTTTCTCTTAGGAACTCGGCACCGGAAAAGGGACCTAAAAATGGAATGTCATTTTTGATAGCGATTGGCAATATTGCCTTAGATATAGGAGTGCCGACCGTTCCAAAAAAAGCAAATATATCGTCCTTTTTTATAAAATTCAGTGCATTTTTTACTGCAAGTCTAGGCTCATATCTGTCATCTCTAGTCAAAACTTTGATAGATCTTCCGTACACACCTCCTTTTTTATTGATGCTTTGAAAGTATGCATTTGCACCCATATACATATCCTCTCCAAGGTCACTTTTATTTCCTGAAAAAGGAGCACTCATACCTAGCCTAATCTCATTTCCGCTAAATCTTGCCTCATAATTGTATAGTAAAAAAATAATAATTAAAAAAACTGTTACGAAAGATAATATTTTATTCATAAATAGTATAATAACAATAAATCTTTATAAAAAAGCTGAATTTTGTAAAAAAAAGTTAACAAAGGCAAGAATTGAAGTGCAAAATATGCAATAATGCAACCAGTATCATCAGTAAAGGCGATGACAATAAGATTTATGAATCTTGCCCTGTATGCCAAGCTATTATTTTAAGAAAAGATTTTATCATAAATGATACAGAAGAGAGAGCCCAATACGAAAATCACAATAACAGCTTTGAAAGCAAGGGTTATGTAGAGATGTTTGAGAAATTTTTAGACTATTTTTGGCAAAATTTAAACAAAAATGCAAAAAATGCACTGGATTTTGGTTCTGGCCCGGGACCAGTCTTGGCTCAAATAATGAAAAATAGAGCTCTACATGTAGACATATATGATAAATTTTACCAACCAAAGAAGATTTATTTGGATAAAAAATATGACTTAATAACCTCAACAGAGGTATTTGAACACTTACAAAACCCACTTGAAACTCTAATGTTTTTTAAAAAGCACTTAAAAGAACATGGGCTCATAGCTATAATGACACTATTTCATGATAACAACGAAGAGAACTTTTGGAAGTGGTGGTACAGAAGAGACCCCACACACATACTTTTCTACACTCCAAAAACATTTGAAGTGATGGCTGACATGTGTGGGCTTAAGATAATAAAGTGTGATAGCAGGAGGATTGTCGTCCTTACTTCTTCTTAAGTGTTGGTATATACTTTGCCAAAATCTTGATTTGTTTTTCATTTAATCTAGAAGCTTGACCTTTCATAATACCTTTCATGGCTCCGCCAAATGTACCGGCTTTGTAACCATTTAATGCTGATTCTATCTTACCTGATTTCCAAGTATTGATCACTTCCGACCTGCCTAATGCTTTTTTTTGTGCATTTGCACCATGACATCCTGCACACTGCTTAAATAGTGTAGCTCCGTTATCTGCCGCCATAGCATTTAGGGCAAAAACTGCCAATGCTGCTAAAAGTACCTTCTTCATTTTAAACTCCTACTAATAAATTTTGTATAATTACACATAAAGAGATAAGCAAGATGATCACATTTTTTTTAGATCGATGATAGAACTTTTAATAAAGTTTTATTAAATCTCCAAGGAGTCTATCACTTGCT
>JALUBH010000028.1:0-25452 GCA_027050775.1 Campylobacteraceae bacterium
CTTCTTTGAGTATATTTTTAAACTCTGCAGTAATATCATCAAGAGATGTTATCTCTCCTGATGCTAATTGTTTTTTTAACTCTTTGTGGTTGATTAAGCTCATGTGTAAATCCTTATAAATAATTCACTTGGTTAGTTTATCAAATGAATCTAGTTTTTAAGGTTTACACAGTTAGATTTACAGTCTCAATAGTATAGAAATTAGGGGGTAGCAGGGTTATGTATTTCTTAGCACTTTTGAATATATTTCTAGTATTTCCTGATTTTGGTGCTTTTGGGCACCTTTTATAAGTATGTAGCATTTTCTTATGATCTCTTGTTTTGCCTCATCTGTGAATTCTGAATTTAAAAACTTTTGAAGTGAGTATATGTGGTATCTGTCTATAGCAAATATGGATGCTGACAACTGTTTGTGTCCGGCATTTTTTACTATCAACTCTTCATCTATTAGACCTATTGTATATCTTTGTGTGACTCTAAGCCACAAGTCATAATCTTCACAAACTTTTAGTTTTTCATCAAAATACCCTATATCATCAAAGATACTCTTTCGCATCAATACTGAACTCGTAGCTATCTTACATGTAGAGATATTTTGTAAGAAACAATCTCCTTGCGGTTTTTTCAGCGATTTTGGATATTTTACTCTGTTACCGTCTCTTATCCATCTTTCACCGGTATGGGAAAAGAGTATATCGAAATTTTTTTTGTGAAAATTTACCTGTTTTTCTATCTTGTCTTGTGTCCACACATCATCACTGTCCAAAAAGGCAATCAAATCATTTTTGGACTCTTTTATTCCTATGTTTCTAGCATGCGAAACACCAAGATTTTTAGTTTTTATCACTTTTATTCCATCTATTTTATTTAAAATATCTTGTGTGTTGTCAGTTGAACCGTCATCTATAATTATAATTTCATCTATATGGTAAGTTTGATTTTTTACAGAATTTATAGCTATGGGTAAATAGTCTGCTCTATTAAAGCATGGAATTACTGTTGAGATTTTCAAATTGTATCCAAATAATTTTATTTTTGTAAAATTATATCATAAGCTGTTATTTGTAAAATATATACTACGGATTATGATATTTATGCTATAATTTAAGTACTTAAAAGGGGTAGTAAATGCTCATGAAAAAGGCTATTTTTTCTATTTTTGTAGTTTCAATTTTTTTGTTTGCAGACGGTATTACTCCAATTCCACTAAAAGTTACTGATGTAAATCCTAAAAAAGTATCTCTAGGACATAAACTATTTTTTGATCCTATACTCTCTAGAAATGATACAGTTGCATGTGTTAATTGTCATATTCTTAGTGATGGTGGGGACGACAACAGGAGATTTTCTATCGGTATAGATGGTCAACTTGGCAATATCAACTCTCCTACGGTTTACAATGCTAGATATAATTTTGCTCAGTTTTGGAATGGCAGAGCAAAGAGCCTGAAAGAACAAGCTTTTGGTCCCATAGAAAACCCTATAGAGATGGGCAATAACTTTCCAAATCTCATAAAAACTCTTAAAAAAAGTTCCTACAAACAAGAGTTTAATGCTGTATATAAAGATGGTATAACAAAACAAAATATAGTAGATGCAATAGCCGAATATGAAAAGACTCTCATAACACCCAACTCACCTTTTGATAAGTATTTAAGAGGAGATAAAGATGCTCTTAATTCTGTGCAAAAAGAGGGATATGAGCTTTTTAAATCAAAAGGATGTATATCTTGCCATAATGGCATCAACATAGGCGGTAATCTTTATGCTAAATTTGGAGTTTTTGAAGATGCAAAAAGCAAGAGTCTAGGTAGATATGAAGTAACAAAAAATAAGCTAGATAAATATTTTTTTAAAGTCCCGACACTGAGAAATATAGCACGAACCTCACCATATTTGCATGACGGTAGATACAATACGCTAGATGGTGTAGTGAGATTTATGTTGGAGCATCAACTAGGCAGAAAAGCAAAGAAAAGTGATGTGCATAAAATAGTAGCTTTTCTGCTTTCATTAAATGGCAAGTTGACAAAATGATAAATATGAAAAATATAAGAGAGACCATATCTAGTTACATCAAAGAGCCTAGTTTTATATTTTTTTTAGTTTTTCTTGCTTCTTTGGTGGCGTTTATTTATAAGACAATGCAGATAGAAAATATGACGAATAATTATGTAAAATATGACAAAATTATAGATAGATTGAGTATATTGGATAATGATTTTGATATGTTTTTATCGCAAAAATTAACTTTTGTGAATTATGATGATGTCACAAATGATATAAAACAGTTTAGGGTAAATTTATCACTTTTAGAAAAGGCTAAGTTTTTTAATCACTATAGTAAAAAAATAAAAAAAGATTTAGATAATTTGAAGATAGAATTTGGCAAGAAAAATGACCTGATAGAGCGATATAAATCATACAATGCCACAACTGTGAGCTCTCTTTCGTATATATTTAGTTTTGCTCAAGCCATGAAATATAAAAAAGAGACATATAAAGAGATAAATGGAGTAATTTTTGATTTAACAAAGCTTTTTATTGGTATTAAACTCAATGATAAGACGATAGACGGGGATATCAGAGATATCAATAGTATATATAAAAAAGATAGTAAAGATGACTTAAAATATCTTTGGTTAAATGTTAAGCAAACAACTAAAAATATATTGATTCTTAATGAACTAAATAAAGATATAAAATATATAAAGTTGAAAAAGATTATAAAACAAATTAGATATAAAATAGAACAAAGCTATAAGAAAAAAATCAATAATCTAGAAATTTTATCTATTATTATATTTATTATATCAATCATATTCCTGTTTATATTTGTCTATAAATACATCATATTTCTAAGAAATGCAAAAGACTTGGTATCGTTTAGGTATGCTGTGGAAAATTCAGACAATATAGTTGTAATTACAGATGCGGATAGAAATATAACCTATGTCAATGAGGCTTTTATAAAAAATACAGGCTATACAAAAGAGGAAGTGCTTGGTGAAAATCCAAGAATTTTGAAATCTGGTTTGTTGCCGCAAGAATTTTATGATGAGATGAATGTTCTGTTAGACCAAGGTAAAAAATGGAGTGGAGACTTTATAAATAAAAACAAATATGGAAAGATATATTACGAGAAGGCTTCGATAACTCCCATATATAAATATAGCAAACTTATGGGTTATCTATCTATAAAATTAAATATTACCGATTATATAGAGCAAGAGAAGAGAGTTATACATCTTGCACAGCATGATCAACTAACAGGACTTAAAAACAGAAGAGCTATGGAGATTGAAGTAGAGCAAAATCTAAAAGATGCAAAAGTTGCAGGCGTTAGAGTGGCAATTTTATTTTTAGATTTGGATAACTTTAAAAATATAAATGATTTGCTTGGGCATAATATCGGTGATTTATTGCTTAAATCTATAGCAAAAAGATTAAAAAACAATTTAGACGAGAGTGATAGTATATATAGGTTTGGAGGAGATGAGTTTACTATAGTTATCACAAAAAATGTAAATGAAAAAAATATTCTAATGATCGCAAAAAGAGTTATAAATCTTGTCAATAAGCCATTGATTATAAAAAATAATGATATATCTAGTTCAGCCAGTATCGGAATTTCTCTTTATCCAGAAGATGGGGAAGATATGACTACATTGCTAAAAAATGCAGATATTGCGATGTATAGCTCCAAAATAAGTGGAAAAAATAGATATAAATTTTATTATGAAAATTTTTCGCAAGAGCTAAAAAAGAGTATAAATATAGAGCATGAGCTTTCAAATGCACTGAAAAATAGCGAATTTTCAGTAGTTTATCAGCCAAAGTATTCCTTGAAAAATAAAAAAATATTTGCTCTGGAATTACTAATAAGATGGAATAATGAAAAAATAGGCACTGTTTCTCCAGATATTTTTATACCGATAGCAGAAAACTTAGGCTTGATATACGATATAGGCAAGTATGTTTTTGCAGAGGCATGTAGGGATTTTAAAGATTTAAAACAAAATTTGACAGATTTAAAACATATATCTGTAAATGTGTCAGCAATTCAGTTAAACGATAAGAATCTTAAAAAAGATTTTGAAAAGATTATGGAAGAAGAAAAAGTTACACCAAAAGATTTGGCTATAGAGATAACGGAAACGAGCCTAATGAGAAATATAGAGGAAAATGTAAAGATTCTAAATGAATTTTCAAGTGCAGGCTTTACAATATGCATGGATGATTTTGGTACAGGATATTCATCTTTAAACTATTTGGTACAACTTCCGATAAACAATATTAAAATAGATAAAACATTTGTAGATGTCATATTTAGTGGAAAGAAAGAGTTAGAAATGATAAAATCTATCATATCTATAAGTGATAATCTTGATTTTCTAACTATAGCAGAAGGTATTGAAACACAAGAGCAAGAAGACTTATTAAAACATTTGGGTGTTGATTTTGGACAAGGTTTTTACTTCTCCAAGCCCCTGCCTAAAAAAGAGTTGCTTACAAGATATAAATAAATCAATTATATATGTTCAATATTATGTATTTATGTGTGTAGAAAAGAAACATAAGGTTTGTTATTTAAAAAGAGTAGGACGGAACATAATTTGTTGTTATGATGTTTGCTAGTGCATTGCTAAGGATTTTATAACCTTTTGCATTTGGGTGTACTTCATCCACTTTTAGAGAATTGTCATTTAATATTTGTGCCAAGGCATCGCTCTCAAGCGGAACATTATATTTTTTTGCCAAATCATAATAAAAACTAGCAGTACTATATCTAAGGTACTCCAGATATGGGACTCCAACAAGAACAACGAAAATCTTCTGTTTTTGTGCCATTTTTATCATCTTTGCCAAATTTTCTTCTATCTCACTAAATTTTTTACTTCTTAGAAGGTCATTGCCTCCTTCGCAGATTATTAGGATTTGGGGTTTATACTTTTTCAAAAGTCCAGGAAGTCTCTCTAATCCTTCTTTTGTTGTTTCACCGTTTTTTCCGGCATTTATCACTTCGCTTTGGAGAAGATTTGAAAGTATGGATGGATAGTTTTTATCACTATCCACCCTGTAACCATAAGTTATGCTGTCGCCAAATGCTAAGATTTTTGTGTTTATCGGCAAAGATAGAGTTCCGTCATAATTGCTATCATCAGAGGAGTTAAAATAGTTGAAAACAAATATTGCGATAACAGCAAGGAATGCCAGTTTAATTATACTCATTTTATTTTACTAGACCAAAGTCGCCATCAAATGCAGCTAAAAATAGAGTTGTAAGGTCATTTGCATCTATCTTTTTTGCGTTTGTTGGGGTTGAGGGGTCATTGTACGCCAACTCTCCTATCTCGCTCGCTCGCTCATTTGAGATTTTTGCCTCTTTTAGGGTGTGTGGAATCTCTAATTTCTCTCTTAAATCCAATATGAAATCTATAAAACTTTTGGTTGAAGGATTTTTTATATTGAGGTACTCACACAGTTTTTTCATCTTTTGCTCTATGTCAGACTCATTTTGTTTTAGAGCATAAGGTAGTATGATAGAGTTTGCGAGTCCATGAGGCGTATTGAAAAGACCACCTAGCTGATGAGCCAAAGAGTGTACGGAGCCTAAGCCTTTTTGAAAAGCGGTAGCTCCCATCATGGCAGCTACCAACATATAAGCTCTCGCATCTTTATCGTGCTGTTTTTCAAAAGCTCTCACTAAATTCTCTTTTATGAGCCTTATAGCCTCTATCGCTATACCGTCAGCCATAGGGTGAAAACCCGGTGCACAATATGCCTCTATAGCGTGAACAAGCGCATCTATACCGGTCCATGCTGTTATATGTTTTGGTAGATTATAAGTTAAAACAGGGTCTAAAATCACTATGGATGGAAGCATTTTTGGATGAAAAATGATCTTTTTTGCATGATTTTTACTGTCTGTTATGACAGTAGCTCTTCCAACCTCAGAGCCAGTTCCGGCAGTCGTAGGGATGGCTATGGTTTTTGCTATGCCATTCTCATCGGCTCTGCTCCAGTTGTCTCTGACATCTTCAAAATCCCATACACTTCGGCTCTGACCTGACATAAATGCTATAGTTTTTCCTGCATCTAGGGCACTTCCACCACCAAAGGCTATGACTCCATCACTTGCATTTTTTTTATAAGCCTCTACACCATTTTGTACATTTTCACCGGTAGGATTTGGCTGCACATCGCTAAATATAGTGTATGGTATCTCCTCGGATTCCAAAGCATCGCATAAATCTTTCATAATAGGAAGTTTTACCAAAGCATCATCTGTGACTATGAGAGGTTTTTTTATATTTAGCTGCTTTAGTGCATCTGCTATATTTTTAACTCTATCAAATCCAAACCATACAGTAGTCGGATAGTTCCAGTTTATTGAAGTTGGTAGCATGATTATATCTCCTTAAAGTGGATAGATTTTACTTTTGTGACATGGTCAAACCCAAACATGGATAGTGTGACACCTCTGCCCGTGTCTTTGACTCCCGTCCAAGCAAGTGCAGGGTCAAGATAATCACATCTGTTTAGATAGACTGTTCCGGTCTCTATCTTTGTCGAGAGTTCTCTTGCCGCTTCTTTGTCTTTTGACCATATAGAGGCTGTTAGTCCGTATTGGCTGTCATTCATAAGTTTTAGTGCCTCGTCATCGTCTTTTACCTTCATAATACCGACTACAGGACCAAAACTCTCTTCACTCATCACGCTCATGGAGTGGTCAACATCGACCAAAACAGTAGGAGCTAGATATGGAGTTCCCTCTTTTGAGTTTGGAAAAAGTGATTCATCGACCAGAGATTTTGCCCCTTTATCAAGTGCTTCTTTTATCTGTCCTCTGACAAAATCAGCCGCAGTCGTTTTAACCATCGGTCCAAGAGTAGTGCTTTTGTCTAAAGGATTGCCTAATTTGTAATCTTTTGTGATTTGCACAAATTTTTGCACAAATTCATCATATATACTCTCGTGTACATAAATCCTCTCAATTCCGCAACATGACTGACCGGAGTTGAAAAAAGCTCCATCTACAAGATTCTGCGCACTATAATTCACATTGGCATCACTTCTGACATAAGCAGGGTCTTTTCCGCCCAGCTCCAATCCACAAGGGATAAATTTGTTTATTATCGCTTTTTGTACCTCATACCCACCTTTTACAGAGCCTGTAAAATAGACTCCATCTACTCTATCATCGGCCATAAATGCAGAAGCATCGCTATGCTGTAAGTGCAGATATGAAAAAAGACCATCAGGCAAACCGGCCTCATCAAAAGCCTCTTTGTATCTTGAGGCTACCAGGGGAGTTTGTGTAGAGTGCCTGAGTATGACGGCATTCCCTGCCAAAAGAGCAGGAACTATGACATTTACCGAGGTCAAAAAAGGATAATTCCAAGGACTCAAAACCGCCACAACTCCCAAAGGCTCTTTTAGTATGTATCTCTCAAAACCTTTTTTCTCTTCTGGGTAAAACGGCTTCAATGCCTCTTGAGCTATCTCTTGCATATAACTTGCTCTCTCTTTGACGCCCCTTAGCTCCAATATGCTGTACGATACGGGTCGCCCCATCTGATATGAGAGCTCTTTTGCTATATCTTCGCTTTTACCAAGCAGAGCATCTAAAAACTTTGTTATACACTCGCTTCTTTTGGATATAGAGGTTTTTGCCCACTCTTTTTGGGCTTCTTTAGCTTTTTTTAATGTTTCGTCTATATCTTTTTGTGTGTGATAATTCTCTTCAAGATAGACTGAATTATCCACAGGTGTTATAGTTGTAAATTTCATTTGTCATCCTTTATATTATTTCAAAATATCTTTCTAATTGCCAGTCTGTTATTGCTTTTAACTGTTCGCTCTCTTCCCACTCTCTTGTCATGGAGTAGTGGTCGATAAAAACATCACCAAATATCTCTCTAGCGATTTTAGAATCTCTTAATTTCCTAGCTGCCTCGCCTAGAGTGCGAGGAAATGAAAACTCACTTGAGAGTTCTTTTTCGTAGGCATTTCCCACTATCGGCTCTGTCGGCTCGATTCTATTTTTTATGCCCCAAATACCGCTTCCCACCGCTGCACTTAGTGCGATGTATGGGTTGATGTCAGCAGCTGTTACTCTATACTCAACTCTTTGGCTCTTTCCATTTCCATTTATGGCTCTTAGGGCACATGTTCGGTTGTCAACTCCCCAGGTAGCTTGAGTCGGAGCCCAAAAACCGGGGATTAATCTCGTGTATGAGTTGCAAGTAGGAGCTATCATAGCTAAGAGTTCGGGCATCAGTTTTTGCTGACCACCTATAAACCAACGCATCTCATCAGATATGGTATCTCTTGCATCCTTATCATAAAATGCAGATTTTCCGTCCTGTGAAGTTGCTGAAACATGTAAGTGTCCGGATTGTCCCGGATATTTGTTTGACCATTTTGCCATAAAAGTAGCCATAAGGGAGTTTTGCTGGGCTAAAACTTTTGTAAAAGTTTTAAATAGTACAGCCTTGTCAGCCGCATTTAAAAGTTCATCATAATATAACGCTGCCTCTATGACTCCGGGTCCCGTTTCGGTGTGAAGCCCCTCTATGGGCATATCCATCTTTTCACAAACTTCTAATAAATCATGATAAAAATCAGCATGAACAGAGTTGCGCAGAACCGAGTATCCAAACATGCCAGGCGTGAAAGTTTCCATATTTTTATAGCCTTTTTCTCTTACGCTTTTAGGAGTTTCCTTAAATAGAAAAAATTCAAATTCTGCTGCACCTTTAAAACTCAATCCTATCTCTTTGCCTTGATTTATCACTTTTTTTAAAAGAGTACGGGGACATACATCGCTATGTTTCCCTCCATTTTCAAAATCTACTAGAAATAGTAGAGAGTTGTTTTCCATCGGAAGCTCTCTACATGTAGAGATATCTATCTCCCCTAGTGCGTCAGGATAGGCATCACTCCAGCCCGTTATAGAGTCTTTTGCGTAGAGTTCATCCTTGGAATCCCAACCAAATATAACATCACAAAAACCAAGTCCACTCTCTAAAACAGATATAAACTTCTCTTTGTTTATATATTTACCTCTAAGTATTCCGTCTATGTCAGTGGTGGCAAGTTTTATCTGTTTTATACCTCTTTTTTCTATTAAATCTATGGCTTCTTGTGCTGTTTTTATATTCATGTTTTTTCCTTCAAAGTGTATTATATCTCAAAAATTTTTTATTATGGTAAAATTTCATCAAAAAAGAGAACTTGTGATAAAAAAAGATATAGATTGGCTTGCTGTTGGTGCTCTTGTGATTGCTATGATGGTGTGGGCTAGCTCTTTTATAGCTCTAAAGTCTGCTATTGGTCCGATGGGTCCCATGAGTGTAATATTTGGTAGGATGTTTTTTGCCAGTCTCTGTTTTGTCTATTTTATAAAGCAATTTTCAAAACTACATTTTACAAAAGAGGACATCAAATACATAGCGGTGATGACACTTTTTGAGCCTTGTATGTACTTTATATTTGAGGCAAAAGCTTTGCAAAATACTTCAGCGGCACAAGCCGGTATGATAACCTCCATGATGCCTCTCATCACAGCGGTTGCGGCAGGGATTATACTAAAAGAAGTGATAACCAAAAAATTAGTCATCGGAGCTATATTGGCTGTTATCGGAGCTATTTGGTTGAGTATTTCTGCTAGCAGTGAGACAAATGCCGTAAATCCACTTTTAGGAAATACACTAGAGTTTTTAGCGATGGTTTGCGGAGCAGGGTATGCGATATCCAGCCGTCATCTGAGTTCCAAATTTTCACCACTTTTTCTGACTGCCATACAAGCATTTGTAGGAGCTATTTTCTTTTTACCTTTTGCTATTTGGGAGTACAACTCCATAGGCATGCATATCACTGTAAATGCTGCACTTTGGACTATATATCTAGGGGTAGTTGTGACTTTAGGCGGATATGGCATGTTTAACTTCGCATTAGGCCGCATGGAAGCAGGCAAAGCTTCGGTATATATAAATCTTATACCTGTTTTTACAGTTATTTTGGCATTTTTAATTTTAGGCGAGAAGTTAAAATTTTTTCAAATCATAGCATCAATCATAATCTTAAGCGGTGTTTTTATATCGCAAATGCCAACGATAAAATTACGAAAAAAGAAAATTACCTGATATTTTTCAAGAAATATCTATTGCCGGCCATTAAAAATATTTGACATTTTTGTAGAAAAATTTTTGCTTTGATGTTTTGATGTTTTGCCTTTGCACTTGCGAGATCTGCTATGGCGCGACTTAGAATATCTGCACTTGCAAGTGAATTTTCAAATCTTCCATTTGTTAGTTTATAGTAACTTTTGGAAGCATCTACTTGTTTTGCAGAGGCTTTTAGTTGAAATTTCAATGTCTGTAGTGTTGAAGCAGCATTTTGTATGTCTCTTTTGATGCCTCTTTCATAATCATTCAAATAAAGTATTTGAGCACTTCTTTTTGCATAAGCAGCTTGTTTTTCACTGTTTTTTTCTCCGCCATCAAAAATATTATAGCTGAGGCTTGCACCGATGAAACTTTGATCAGGGTTACTAAAACCATTCCCGTCTAGTGCAAAACTGTCTCCTGTTCTTTTTAGTGCCCCAAAAAGTAAAATTTTTGGATATCTTTTGCTTTTTGCAAGTGCTATATCTTTTTTGTCAATCTTGAGCTCTGTTTTTATCGCTTTTATATCGGATCTTTGATTTAAAGCCTTGGCAAAAAAATCATTTTCATTATATGCTAGGTATATATTTGGTAATTTTTTTACATCTGTTTTTATACCTGTGATATAAAAGAGATTATTTATTAGTGATTTTTTTCTATCTATATATGATTGTATTGTAGAAAGTATTTCATATTTTTGAGCTTCTATTTTATATAAGTTTGATATATTTATAAAGCCATTTTCATATAAGCCTTTAGCTTTTTTATATGATGCTTCTATAGAGATTTTTGCCTCTTTACTTGCTTTTATGGCTTGATTTAAGGAGTAAATTCCACTATAAAGTGAGGCAATTTTTATGTATAATTCTCTTTTTAACTCTTTTGTTTCTAGTTGGTTTTTTATTATTTGGAGTTTTGCTTTTTCTATGGATTTTGTTATTGCAAAGCCTGTAAAAAGTGGGTAGATAATGGTGATAGCACCGTCTATATTTGTTTTTGTGCCGACTGGAACAGGAGAGTTAAAACCCGGAATATGAAAGATAGAACTAGGTGTATCATGGAGTCTTATCGCATTTAGTTTTAAATCCACAAAAGGGTAATTTTTAGCTTTTTTGGCATAAAGAAGTTTTTTTAGTGCTTTTGTTTGTTCTTGTTTTGATTTTACAAGTAAATTATTTTGGACACTGTAGATTAAGTCGTTAAATGTAGCCGAATACAAGAAAATCGGCAATATAAAAAGTAGATATTTTTTCAATTTCTTTCCTTTGCGGGTTTAAATTTTATAAATAGCGCAGCTGTAAAAATAGAACCGATAGCTCCCCAAATAGCTGCGCTTGAAAAGACAGAAGAGAAACCGTAGTTATAGCTCATAAATGTCTCGTATCGTCCAAAAGAAGCGAAGGCCAGATCTTTCGAGATTCCTAAAAAGTCTTGTAAATTTTGTACATAATTTGTTACATACGCAGTGTTTTGCAATTCATTCATATGCAAAAAGTTGATATTTTTGAAAAATTCCATATTGTTAGTGGCTAGTGCTGTGCCGAAGCTACCTCCGACAAATCTAACATAATCCATCAAAACGATTGCAAGTTCGCCTTTTTCCTTTGGAACATTTTGCAAAAGTAAAACTGTCACAGGAGCAAAAAAGAGTCCCATACCTATACCAAAAGGGATGGTTAAGAGCTGAGCTTGCACCAATGGTGTGTAATAATTAAGTGTCGGTAAGATGAGAAATGATGTCAAAACATATACAATAGTAGCAATCAATACGACATTTTTTGCCCCTAATTTATCTGAAAGAGTTCCTGCTATCGGTGAAAATATACCGATAAAAACAGCAAAAACAAAGACAGAAATACCGGCATCAAGTGTCGGAAGCATCTTTATATGTTCATAATATACCGGCAAAAGATAGAAATATTGATACATTCCAAAACCCAAGATAAAAAAGTATATCAGTATGCCATTTGTAAAATTTGGATTTTTAAAGAGTGTAAAATCTATTAGTGTATGTTTTGAGTGCATCTCACTCAATATGTATATAAGGTATCCTATGATAGAAGTAAAAAATAGTATTCCGATGAGTGAATCGTTCATCCAACCTCTCTCTTGACCTTTTGAAAGCATTATGAGTATGGAGATAGTTCCTACCGAAATCCAAAAGAAGCTTAGAAAGTTGAAGTTTATCTTTTTGAGGTTTAGATTTTTTGGTAAAAACATAAAACCTGAAATGGCAAGCAGTAAGCCGACGGGTACATTGATGAAAAATACCATCCTCCAGTTATAATATTCTGTCAGATAACCACCAATTGTAGGACCGAGAGCCGGCGCAAAACTGACTCCTAATCCAAATATGCCCATAGCTAAGCCCTGTTTTTTTGGTGGAAAATATGAAAATATCATGATATGACTAGTGACCATGATGAGTGCTTCACCCGTTCCTTGAAAAATTCTTGCAAAGATGATGTATGAGAGGGTATCTGACATGCCACACATAAAAGAAAAAGTTGTAAAAAGAACAACTCCTGCTATAAAGATGTATTTTGCCCCGAATCTTTTTATAAGATACTCTGTGATTAAAAGTGCTATGGCAGCGGCTATCATATAGCTTGTGATTATCCATTGGACTCCATACATGTCAGTGGAGAGCGGACCTGTGAGTTTTGGTACGATGACATCAACTACGGTGGTATCAAGTATCGCCATAAAAGCTCCGGTCATCACGATGATGCTAAATATAGCTCTCTCCTTTGAGCTTATATCCCAGCTTTGTTTGACATTTTCTTGCATCTATTTTTCTCTTTTTATGGCTATGTTCGCACTCATGCCGATAAGGAGTCCTTTTTTGCTTTCAAGGTTTATTCTTATAGTAAATCTTTGATCTAGTTTAGTAAATTCACCGCTTGCTATATCTCTTGGAATAAGAGAAAAAGTGGAAGCAGATGTTGGCAAAATGCTTTGGACCTTGCCTTTAAAATCTCTATTTGGGAGTGCATCTACCTTTATATTAACGCTATCACCGACTTTAACACCCTTTAGTTTCTTTTCAGAGAGCAATACCTCTACATGTAGATTTTTTGGATCTACTACAGAATATATAGGATAGCCAGCCCTTACTACACTTGAGTTGTTTGTAAATTTTTTTGCGATTCTGCCGTTTATCGGTGAGTATAGCGTGCAGTAGCCTATCTTATTGTTTGCCTCTTGAAGTTTGTTTTGCATTGATTTGATTTTTAGCCCAAGTGATTCTATGCTCTTTTGTATCTCTTTTGTTTGAGTTTTTTTGATTTTAGAGAGTGTGAGTGCATTTTTTACATTGTTTAGATTTAGCTTGGTTGCTTTTAATTGACTTTTGGCAGAGAGAATCATATCGCTTAGAGAGTTTCTTGCAGTAGATATTTTCTCGTAAATATTTTTGGATATGAGTTTTTGTTTTAGCATTCTTTTGTATCTTTTTGTATCTAGGTTGAGCTTTTTCAGCTTTGTTTTGTTTGCTTTGATAGAGAGTTCTAGAGCTTTAATTTTTTGTTTGTATGAGGCTATGTTGTTTTGTGCTATTTTTTCGTTTAGATTTAGTTCGCTACCTACTCTTTTAAGTTTTTCTTTAAGTGCTTCTTTGTCTTTTACGGTTGCTTTTATAGCATTTATTATCTGTTTTTTGGCATTTTGAAAGTCTTTATCGCTAAGACGAGCTATCACTTCCCCTTTTTTGACACTCTCTCCTTCATTTTTATCCATCTCTATGATTTTACCACCGACTTTGAAGCTCAAAAAAGAGATAGAATCGCTCTTGATGAAAGCAGCGTCGCTCACAGCATTTATCGATCTATAAGAGAGATATTTGAATGCTTCATATCCAAAGAAGAGAATAAGTAATACTATTATGATAGTTCCGATTTTTTTCATCAATATGCCTTTTATTTTCTGACCTTTATGCACTATAATGAGCAAAGCTCGTTATAATGGCAGGGACTAAAGTCCCTACAACCCTCTAAAGCTACGAAAAGCAGAACTTTTCGAGAAAAAAGTGCATAAGGTCAGTTATTTTTTTCAATTGTGAATTATATTCATTTTTTTATAAACTTATTCTTAATTAAGCAAAGTTCTTTTATAATTTCATAAATTGATAGTTAGAGGGGACAATAAATAAGAATTTCTCGGCTTCAGTCGTAGCTTCAGTCGCGAGGAATTTTTGTGGAATTCACTTCCATAAAAAGGGGACAATAAATTGAAATTACAGAAGTTTTTACTTCGTGCTTCAGTCGCGAGGAATTTTGCTTGGGCTTTGCCCTCGCAAAAGGGGACAATAAAATGAAATATAAAATTGCTTCAAAAGTAAAAAGCCTTAAGAGAGATTTGATTTTGCAAGAGGCATGTAAGTATTTTGAAGAGGTTGGGTTTGAAAATGTCAAGATGAGTGATTTGGCAAAAAATTGTGATATTTCAGTCGGGCAACTATATAAACTTTTTGATTCAAAAGAGAATATTTTCCATGAGTATGTCAGATACCAGATAAATCTTTTTCATGAAGAGATACAAGAGTCATGTTTACACATAAGTAGCCCGCAAGAAAGACTTTTGATGTATCTTGAGCTAAAATTTAAAATCTTTAGAAACAAAAGAAGAACACTGATGGATCCCGTACTTGGCGATCCGCTATTTTTCTCAAAATTAAATGCAAGAAATAGTGATTTAACTAAACCGATATTTGAATTTTTAAGAGATGAATTTGAGAAACTTGCAAAAGAGTATGATTTGCCTGAAGATTTGGATTATCTTCAAGTTGCTTATGTTTTTAACTCTTGTTCTATGGGCTACATTGAATATTGGCTAAATAGCGAAAAAGAGTTAAAAGTTGACGAAAAAGATATATTGAAAAGATTTATAAGCGGTTTTACACACAAACAAGGAAAATTGGCATGAGAACTTTTAGAAAGGGTGAAGTTCTCACTATATCGTTCTCGCATTTTGCACATGATGTTTACAGTTCGTTTTTGGCACCTATGTTACCACTTCTGATAAGCAAGTTGGGTATCTCTCTTAGTGAGGCAGCATTTTTGGATATAGCGAGACGAATTCCTGCACTTTTTAATCCTCTCTTTGGCTTGATAGCGGAGAGAAGAGGGGCAAAATTGATAGTCATACTGATGCCTTCAATTACAGCGATTTGTATGAGTTTTTTGGGGCTCGCAAGTACATATACCGTGGCCTTGATACTCCTTTTTGTAGCAGGTCTTAGTGCAGCACTCTATCATGTTCCAAGTCCTGCGATGATAAGAGAGGCTTCAGGGAAAAGAACGGGTGTTGGTATGAGCTTTTTTATGGTAGGAGGAGAGACAGCAAGGACTGTTGGACCTCTTTTTATAACAGCCGGTATCTCACTTTGGGGTTTAGAGGGTACATACAGGTTAGTTCCTTTTGGTTTGTTTGCTTCGTTATTGCTTTTTTGGAAGCTTAGAAATTTTAAGATGCATACAAACTTTACTAAAAAGGGTGAGAAGGGTGATGCTAAAAATTTTATAAAAAAGTATGCATCTTTTTTTACTACGATTGGTGGTTTTATGCTTTTTCAGTCTGCTATGAAGTCTGTTTTGGTATTGTTTCTTCCTGTATATCTTACTCAAAACGGGGCAAGTTTGTGGTATGCCGGTATATCTTTGTCTGTTTTACAGTTTTTTGCAGTTTTGGGCACATTTTTCTCAGGCACATACTCAGATAAGATCGGCAGATATAATATGCTCTTGATATCTTCTACAGTATCAGCTATTTTTATGGTTTTATTTGTGCTCTACCATGATATTTTGCTTTTTCCTTTGCTAGCCGTTCTTGGTTTCTTTCTTTTTGCCACAGGACCAGTCTTGCTCGCAAGTGTGCAAGATTTAAACTCAGGAATGCCAACTTTTGCAAATAGTATATATATGACTGTTAACTTTGGAGTCGGTTCAGTCGTAGTTTATATGGTTGGAAAGCTAGGAGATGTGATAGGACTAAACGAAACATATCAAATATCCGCCGGTTTATCTTTTATGTGTATAATATTCGCCTATGTATTAAAACAAAAAACAAAAGAGGAGACAATAAAATGACTATAAAAATAGGGATTTTAACTATGTCAGACAGAGCAAGTGCTGGGGTTTATGAAGATCTTTCAGGAAAAGCTATCATGGATACTATGAACGACTACCTTGTGAGTGAGTGGGAGAGCGTATATGCTGTTATACCAGATGATCAAGAGCTTATAGAAGAGGCTTTGAAAGATATGGCAGATGAGCAAGAGTGTTGTTTGATAGTTACAACAGGAGGAACCGGACCTGCAAAAAGAGATATAACTCCTGAAGCTACCGAAGCAGTTTGTCAGAAGATGATGCCTGGATTTGGTGAATTGATGAGACAAGTTAGTCTAAAATATGTGCCGACAGCCATACTATCTCGCCAAACTGCAGGTATAAGAGGCAAGAGTCTCATCATCAACTTGCCTGGCAAACCAAAATCCATAAGAGAGTGTTTGGATGCGGTATTTCCGGCAGTTCCATACTGTATAGATTTGCTTGAAGGACCATTTCTTGAGTGCGATGAAGAGGTCATTAAACCATTTCGTCCAAAACAGAAGTAAACTGACGATGCCTAAGATTTTTATCGGCGTATTATTTTTTATTCAAGCGATATTTGGATACGAATCTATGTCACCAAAAGTTCTTAGGGAAGCAGATAATATATTTTCGACTATGAAGATAAGTGCTTATAGCCATCATGAAAATATAGATAGAAAAGAAGGTATTTATATCGCAGATTGCTCAGCTTTTGTTGCCTATGTTGTAGGAAGAATATCTCCTAAAACACTGTCACAATTACCTATAGATAGGCATCATAGGCACCCTAGGGCTAAAAATTTTTATGATACTTTTGTTAATCTAAAAAAATCCAATACTCAAAATGCTTGGGTTCATATTAAAAAGATGGCAAAAGTTGAGCCAGGAGATATTATTGCTTGGAAATATGGCTTATCGCTAAAAAGAAGAAATACAGGGCATGTGGTCATAGTTTACAAAAAGCCAATTTTGGAGAAAGATAATCTTTATCGTGTCGTTGTGCTCGACTCATCAAGAGGAAGACATGCTAACGATACGCGAATTAAAGGTGTGAGAGATGGAGTCGGTATAGGTACTATGTGGTTTAGGGTAGATAAGCTTGATAGACCAATAGGCTTGTATTGGTCTAGTATAAAGAAAAAAGAAAGCAAATATCCCATCGCTATAGGAAGAGTTGTAAATTAGCTTTTACATGATACTTAAAAGCACTACTCCAAAAAGTATCCTGTATACTCCAAAACTGACAAATGTAAATCTCTCTAAAAATGATAAAAATAGTTTTATAGTGATAAAAGCAACTATAAAAGATACTAAAAAGCCAACTCCAAGTGTTAAAAGATTTGTGTCTGAAAACTCTTTGTAGTGTTTTAGCATATCGTATCCGCTGACTGTGAGCATGACGGGAAATGCCAATAAAAAACTAAATTCTGCACTTATTTTTCGGTTTAATCCAACAAGCAAACCTCCGATGATAGTAGAACCGGCTCTACTAGTTCCCGGGATGAGAGCAAAAACTTGAGCGATGCCAATCCAAAGAGATTGTCTGTATGTAACATCTTCGACACTTAAAACCATATGCTCTTTTTCTTTATAAAATTTTTCTACGATCAAAAAGACAATTCCACCCACTATAAACATTATAGCCACGATTTGTACGGAAAAAAGCTCTTTTATCTGATGTCTAAATATAAAACCGACTACCGCTAAAGGCAGGTAAGCTACTATCAGTCTCTTCCATAGTTCTATCTTTTTGAGACTAAACTTTTCTCTGTAAATCACCACGACTGCTAGTATTGCGGCAAGTTGTATGATGACTTCAAAAGCTTTTGTATTGTCGCTTTGAGGAAGCCCTAAAAATTTGCTAGCGACTATCATGTGCCCTGTTGAAGATATTGGCAAAAACTCTGTAAAACCCTCTATGATGCCCAGTATGATTGATTGAAATATATCCATTAGCCAAATTCCTTCAACTCTTTTTCTATCTTGAGAAATTTTTTCTTAGCATCTTCAAGAGTTGCTCTGTTTGTCTCTACCACCTCTTTTGGTGCATTTGCGACAAATCTTTCGTTGTTTAGCATCCCGCTTAGTTTGTTTATCTCTTTCTCTAGCTTCATTTTTTGGTTATTTAATCTTTGCATGATTGGCGTCAAATCAACGCCTTCAAGAGATATATAGACTTCCAGATTATCGCTTATGTCACTAGCAGAGTTTGGAAGTTTTTTATCTGTAAAAGAGATATTTTCAACCTTTGCTAGCAGACTTATGTATCTTATAGCATCTTTTAGCAAATCCCTGTTTTCTAGTTTTATGGCAACATTTTCTATCTTCTTATTTCCTAGTTCTATATTTGCTTTGGCTCGTCTTATGCTTACAATCGCTTCTATAACAAGTTCAAAAGTCTTCAGAGCTTTTGTATCTGTATTTTTTGCAATAGGGTATCTTTTTATCATGATTGATTCACTCTCTTCTAGGTTAGTATTTGAGAGTTCATGATATAAAAATTCAGATATAAAAGGTGCTATCGGATGGATTAGCTTCATCGCTTCTTTAAATATACTACCAAGCTCCTTGATACTGCCTTTATCAGCCTTGCTAAGCTCGATTCCCCAATCACAAAACTCACCCCATAAAAATCTATATAGTGTAGTTGCCGCATCATTAAATCTATAACACTCAAAATGCTCTCTAACCTCTTTTGCAGCAATCATAAATCTACTGTACATGTAGAGCCCAAGTGGAGTTTTTATCTCTATGTCATCTAAATCTTCAAAACTACTCTCATTTAGAAGTAAAAATTTTGAAGCATTGAAGAGTTTGTTTGTAAAGTTTCTGATTTGTTCCAGTTTTTCGCCACTTAGTTTTATATCTCTGCCCTGAACTGCTAGAATAGCCAATGTAAACCTGAGGGTATCTGCACTAAATTCATCTATAGTATTGAGTGGATTTATGACATTGCCTTTTGATTTGCTCATCTTAGCCCCGTGTTCATCTTTAACTAAAGCGTGAAGATATATATCTTTAAATGGTAGATCTTTGAGGGCATGCTCACCTTGAAACATCATCCTAGCTACCCAAAAAAAGAGTATGTCAAATCCAGTGATTAAAAGAGTATTTGGATAAAAATCTTTAAGATCATCATCAAACCATTTTTCACCTTTTAAGTTTTTGCCATTTCCCCAACCAAGTGTTGAAAAAGGCCATAAGCCGGAGCTAAACCAAGTATCTAACACATCCGGGTCTTGATGTATATGTTTTGTACCGCATTTTGGACAAATTTCTTGTTTTTCCTCTTCACTAGCCCATTCATGTCCACAATCATCACAGTAAAATACCGGTATTTGATGTCCCCACCAAAGCTGTCTAGATATGCACCAGTCTCGCAAATCTTTCATCCAAGCGTTAAAGGAGTTTATCCAATGTGATGGATAAAATTCTGCTAAGTGTTCATTTACCTTTTTTATAGCACCGTCTGCTATCTCTTTTTTGACAAACCACTGTTTTGAGATATATGGTTCTACTACATTTTTGCATCTATAACAGTGGCCGACTTGATTTTCATAATCTTCTATTTTGTCTACGAAACCCTCACTTTGAAGTTTTTTCACAACAGGCTCTCTTGCCTCAAGTCTCTCAGCCCCTTTAAACTCTCCGCACTCACTATTTAAGATACCACTCTCGTCAAATATAGTGATAAACTCCAAATCGTGTCTTTTCCCTACTTCGTAGTCGTTTATATCGTGAGCCGGTGTGACTTTAACACATCCTGTTCCAAACTCCATATCTACATGCTCATCGGTGATGATTTCTATCTCTCTTCCTATGAGTGGAAGAACTACTTTTTTGCCGACTATATCTTTATATCTTTTATCATCAGGATGTACCATCACGGCTGTGTCGCCAAAGTAAGTCTCTGGTCTCGTGGTTGCAACTACAAGATAATCTTGCGAATCTTTTAAAAAGTATTTTAGATGGTAAAGTTTGCCTTTATGCTGTTCGTATTCTACTTCTATATCACTAAGCGCTCCATCATGTGTGCACCAGTTTACCATGTAGTTTCCACGAACTATCAAGCCCTCATTGTAAAGATTTACAAATGACTTCCTGACAGCACTTTTAAGTCCCTCATCCATGGTAAATCTTTGGCGACTCCAAGCCGGAGAGATGCCCAATTTTCTCATCTGGTGTACTATCTCACCGCCGCTAAACTCTTTCCATTCCCATACTTTTTTTAGAAACTCTTCTCGACCTATCTCCTCTTTTGTAATACCCTTTGCCAAGAGTTGTTTTTCCACAACATTTTGAGTGGCTATGCCAGCATGGTCGGTTCCTGGTTGCCAAAGAGTTTTAAAACCATCCATCCTTTTGTAGCGGGTGATTATATCTTGAAGTGTAAAAGTTAAGGCATGCCCGATATGCAAGCTTCCTGTAACATTTGGAGGAGGCATCATGATGCAAAAGTTTTTATCTTTTTCTTGTATATTTTTGTTTCCGTCTATCTCAAAATAACCTCTGCTTTCCCAGATTTTGTAGTAGTTGTCTTCTATATTTTTTGGATTATAAACTTTGTTTTTTTCACTCATGGTAAAAATGCCTTTTATTTTTTAATGGCGCGATTATATCAAAAAGGCATTGAAAAGTGGATTAATGATGTGCTTTTAAGGTTTTTTGATGTACCATAATCCCATAACATGGTGTGCGGGGATTGAAAATGTATGGAAACAAAAAGATAATATTTATTATTTTTGGGATTATGTTGTCATTTTTGGTAACGATTATAGTTGTATTGATTGTAAATTTTAGAGAATTTACTCTAAATCAAGAGCTTACTAAAGATGAGACTATCGCATCTTTGGTAAAAGATGGTTTGACAGCACATATGGCATCAGGAACCATGGAGCAAAGAGAACTTTTCTTGAAAAATGCAAAAAAATCTTCAAATGCCAAAGATATATGGATATTTAGAACAAAAAAAGTGACTGATTTGTTTGGAAAAGGCTTTAGAAACGAAACGCTAAGGGATGCTATAGATAAAGAAGTTATAAAAAAAGGGAAAATTAAAACAACACTAACTGAAGGTTTGATAAACCCAACTTTGCGTATCACGATACCCTATATAGCAACATCAAATTCAAATCCAGATTGTTTAACTTGTCATACAAATGCAAAAGAGGGTGATGTGCTAGGCGGCATTACTATGGTATTTGATATCGAGAGTGCGAGAATAGGTGGCGTAGTTACTATATTGAAGATTATCGGGATATCATTGTTTTTTATAATGATTTTTCTGCTTATAACAAACAGGTTATTGAAGCCATATGTTGGCGCTCTTATGAGCATAAAAGAGTCGCTTAAAAAAGCGAGTAGGGGTGATTACTCTTCTAGAATAGAGATAAATGGCAATGATGAATCAGCAGAGGCTTTTAAGTGGTTAAATACACTATTTGAAAAATTAGAAGATACGATTAACTCTATAGAGAAAAATATCTCACTTTTTGTTTCAGATAGAAAACAAAAATTCAATGATCCTCTTGAAAAAGCAAAATATGTTATCGAAGATATAGCAACTTTGTATAAATTTAAAAGGACTATAGAACAAGATATCTCAAAAGATGTTATATATCAAAGATTAGTGAGAATTTTCAAGGATGAATTGAATGTTGCAGATCTCTCACTCTATGAAGTGGATATAAAAAAAGATATAAGGGTGTTGATATATGATGATACACCAGAAAAATTTTGTGAAAAAGCCGATATATTAACAAGCATCAGATGTAGAGCATATAGAACAAACTCTATAATATCAAGCGATGACTTTAAAAATGTTTGTCAAGTTTGCAAGACAAATAAAGAGTATCTATGTATAAACTATCAAATAGATGAAAATATATCTTTGGTATTAAATATAAAACCTAAAAGCAAAGAAGAGTTATTTGAAAATAAAAAAACCATAGGCTATATAAAAAATTATCTAGAATCTGCAAGACCGGTTTTGCAAAATAAAATTTTAACCGAAATCCTACAAAAATCAAATATGATAGACGGCTTGACGCAAATTTTCAATCGTAAATATCTTGATGTTTTTATGGATACAAAAATCAAAAATTACAAAGAGTATTCACTAGCTATGATAGATATAGATTTTTTCAAAAAAGTAAATGATACCTTTGGACACGATGCAGGAGATATAGTCCTAAAAGGGTTGTCTGATATATTTAAAAAAGCCATAGCCAAGGATGATATAGCTTTTAGATTTGGCGGAGAGGAGTTTTTGATTTTTATGCCAAATCCTAAAAATGCACTAAAAACCATACAAAAGATAAAAGATGATTTTGCAAATAAAACATTTAATTTAAACGGCGACAATCTAAACAAAACGCTAAGTGCCGGTATAGCCTGCTATAGTAATGACGGCTCAAGTCCATGGCATATCATAAAATATGCAGATGTAGCGATGTATGAAGCCAAAAACAGTGGAAGAAACAGGATAGTTTTGTATAAAGACATAGAGAAAGGCAAAACAAATCTAAAAGATGGCGATGAGTATTAAAGCAAGATGAAAAAAGTTCAAAGTTTAACCCTAACCCCTTTTCTCTTATTTAAAAGGCAGTAAAAATGAGACTATCTAAGAAGTATATATTTGTAATAAAAAAATATTTTAATGAATTTTTTCAAAATGGCGATATATATCTGTTTGGAAGTAGAGTTTTTGATGAGAAAAAGGGAGGAGATATAGATTTGTATTTAAAAGTGGATAATCATACAAATCTTTTTTCTAAAAAAATTAAATTTTTATCTAGAGTCAAACGAGAGTTAGGAGATCAAAAGATAGATATAGTTTTTAATCAGAACAGTTCAAGATTGATAGAACAGGAGGCATTAAAGTGGGGAATAAAACTTTGATATACAGACAAAAAGTTTATAACCATCTAAAAGAGAGTTACCGACATTTGCTAAGACTTGAGAGTGCTTTTGATGAGATCGAAAAAGAATTAACCTTTCCACTTCAAGCTGAAGACTACAATGAACTTACAAATTCCAAAATACTACTTGCATTTTGTGATCAGATTATTTACAGATTTTCAAAACTTCAAGATATAATGGGAGCTAAACTTTTTAAATCTTTTCTACTTTTTCAGGGTGAAAATATAAATAAGCCTTTTTTAGATATATTAAATGAATTGGAAAAAATAGATATAATTTGTGTTGATGAATGGTTTGAGATGAGAGATTTAAGAAATGAGATTGCACATGATTATGGGGAAGATGAAGCCATGAGTATTGAAATCATCAATGCCATTTATAAAACAAAAAAAGAGTTAAAAAAGATATTAGAAAATATTGAACAGTACATTAAAAAGATTCAAAAAAATGAAAAAAGTTAAAAGTAAAGCTCTGACCCCTATAATTTGATAATTTTGTCCTGTTTTTTTAATGACGCGATTATACTAAAAATTGAGTAAATAACGGATTAAAGTTAAGAAGATAATCTAACTTTTTTACTTAAGAATATACACTTTTAAGTCATATTGTAGTAATATTTTGTGTAAAAATGTCGATTACTATGTAAAAATGTAGTATATTGAAGGTAAAAATGAAAAATCAAAACAGAGCCTTTCTTCTAATATTAATGGGCATATGCATATTTTCAACTTTGACATATGCAAGTACCCTTGTTGCCGACTATCACCTAGATGCCTGCTACTGGAATGGAGCTAGCAAAGAAGTAAAAGATTATAGTGGAAATGATTTAAACGCAACAGCTGAAAATGGAGCTACTACCAAAAAGGGTGAGTTATGCAGAGCAGGAGAGTTTAAAAAAGGAAGTTCTCAATACCTAAGCATAAACAATGACACCAGACTAAATCCAAACAGCGATGATTGGAGTATTAGTGTATGGGTAAAATGGAACGGAGGAAGTGGCGAGCAAATCATTTATAATAAAGAAAAACTTTATGAAGCTAAAATACAAAGCGGTAAGTTTTATTACGCATGGGAACCTCATTGGGTTTGGGATGGAGGAACAAGTGCGCTATCTGTAAACATAGGGGAGTGGACACACTTTGTAGTAACTTACAACCACGGAGAACAAAAAGTATATAAAAATGGCTCTTTGGCATATAGCAGAAATCAAACAGGAGATATGAGTTCAAACACTTCAAAACTACTCATCGGGGCAAGAGGAGATAATAGTCCCCATAACTACTTTGACGGAGATATAGACGAGTTAAAAATATTTCCAAGAGCCCTTAGCAGCGATGACATAAACAATACATACAATAATGAAAAAAATGGAAAGAATTGGGATGGAAGTGCTAGAGAGTGTGAATGCAAGTTAGTAGCTGATTATCACATGGATGAGTGCCATTGGGATGGAACAAGTGGGGAAGTTGAAGACAGCAGTGGAAATGGACATAACGGAACGGCAGAGAATGGAGCAAATACAGAGTCAAACTCTACTGCAGGTGGTGGATTATGCAAAGTTGGGGATTTTAATAGCTCGAATCAACAATACATAAAAATAGATAATTTCCAAAAACTTAAAAATTCTAGAACCATAATGGCATGGATAAGAGTAATAGGCAAGCAAGGTGGTAGAATTTTTGCAGATGATAAAAAGAATAAAGCGGGAGATTATGCTCTAAGTTATAATGATACTGGTTCTCACAAAATGAGATTTTATATACGAGGGATAGATCCTGTTAGTCTTGACTCACACGATAAAATAGAAAAAAACAAGTGGTACTATGTTGTGGCTAAATTTGATTCTGACAATATGAAAAAATACTTATATATATATGACTCCGATGGAAATCAAATAGATAAAACTTCTCAAGATGTTAATGGTTCACTATCGGAGTCTGAAGGCTATGCTTCGATTGGTGGAGAGCTAAGTATCGGTAATGAAGCAAATAGAATGCAATTTAAAGGAAATATCGATGAGCTAAAAATATTTAATAAAGCTTTGAGTGATAATGAGATAAATACTATCTACAATAATGAAAAAAATGGTAAAAACTGGAGTGGAGCCCAAAGACATTGTAAAATTTGCACCACTCAACCCTCAGCCGACTATCACCTAGATGCCTGCTACTGGAATGGAGCTAGCAAAGAAGTAAAAGATTATAGTGGAAATGATTTAAACGCAACAGCTGAAAATGGAGCTACTACCAAAAAGGGTGAGTTATGCAGAG
>JALUBH010000028.1:25552-86936 GCA_027050775.1 Campylobacteraceae bacterium
ATAACTACTTTGACGGAGATATAGACGAGTTAAAAATATTTCCAAGAGCCCTTAGCAGCGATGACATAAACAATACATACAATAATGAAAAAAATGGAAAGAATTGGGATGGAAGTGCTAGAGAGTGCTTGAGTTGTGGTAGTGGAATTTTTGATGCTCTAGATATATTTCGAGATATAAATGATAGGAATATATCTACTAAAATAGTAAATCAACCTTTTAATCTGGCTATTGTTTCTTTGGATAAAAATAATACAAAATTGCAAGATTTTAACGGAACTGTGTGTGCTAGTGTGGATAATAATACTACCAAACTTGACTTTAGAGACCAAAACAGTTCGGTTGTTACTTTTAAAATCCAAAAAGCTATAAGAGATGTTAGAGTGCATATATCTTGGAAAAAAGATGCGGATGAGAATTGTCCTCTTGTTGTTGATGACAACGAAACGAATTCAACTGATAATTTTGCGATTCGTCCTAAGGCGTTTGATATTTCAAACTATCCAAATACCATATATGCCGGAGAAGATTTTAATATTAGTTTTGAAGCACTCGACAACAGTGGTGCAAACACAACAGACTATAATGAAAGCAATGGCAGTTCATTTGATATAAATGTGTCAGAAATCAAAAATGGATGTTTAAGTGGAACTTACAGCGGAGATGTTAGCTTTAGTGATGGAGGCAATACAACTGTAGCAAATTATGATGAAGTAGGGGAGATAAATATAACTACAGCAGAGATTAATGGAAGTGAATTTGCAAAAGTTGATGAAGATGATACAAACGATAGCGATAGACTAATAAAAGAGAAAAATATAACAATAAAGATAAAACCTTATGATTTGAATTTAACTTATGATATATCAGATATAAACTGGACATATATGGACAATAATCTTTCAGATGCTCAAACATATATAAAGTTAAATGCAATGATAAGTGCTTATGCCAAAGGTAAAACTACTACTTTGCAAGATTTTAACTCAACTTGCTATGCAAAGGATATAAATATAAGCTTTCTGGATACCAATATCACACATAATGACAAGTTCAATGGGGTATATTATGATGTTATTAAAGATAAAAATTTGACAGACAATAACTTTGCAAATCTTACGAAAGATCATAATTGGACTATAGATAAGTCAGATTTTATGAATGGTGAAGGAAATCTCAGCATAAGATTTAATGTTGGTAGAGATTACAGTAAAGCCATATCCCCTGTGGATGTTCATTTTAGAGACATAAATATAACTACGCCAAATCTATCGAAAAATGAAAACAATACTTCCATGGATGATAATATAACTTTTTACTACGGTAGAGTAAAAACCAAAGATATAGATACCAATAAACATAGCATACATCACACCCTGGGTATTGAGGTTTATTCCACTTCAAATCTTCCACTTTTTCGTCAAAATAGTCTTAGTTGGTACAGCATGAAAGATGACAATATTACCAAGATTATCAATTTTTTGCCGAAGAAAGATTTTATGATGAATAGCGGCATTAAAACAGGTATTAATGATATAAATAGTACGCAAAATACTCTAAATGGTATAGTTGATTTTACTATCACAAACAGTTGGGCTAGTCCCGATAGTGCGTATATCCATCTGAAAATTCCAAAATATTTATGGTATAGCAGATACAATGGTTATGATGACAACAGTAGTAGTGATTGTGGAAGTCACCCATGTTTTAAATATAACTATTTGCAAAAAATCGACTCCTCAAATATACACAGCGGAGACTTTAACGGTACAAATATAGGAAGTGAGTATAATGCCTCAAAGGTAAGCAAAAGAGGGGTAAAGGTATTTAGATGAGACGAGGACTTAGTTTAATAGAGTTGATTTTTACTATCGTGATTATCGCTATTGTTTTTACGGTTATCCCAAAAGTAGTACTATCGCTAAATAAAAGCGATAGATTTGCTATCCGCCAAGATGCACTTTTTAATGGAATTTCTCTTTTGCAGATGATTTCAAAACTGCCGTGGGATCAAAACAATACCCAAAGCACAGATATACTCCATGTGTCTAGCGGAAATTTCAGGTGTGATGATATTAGCAAAATACGAGTGGGCGGCTTTGCGGGTTCAAGGAACTGCAAGGACAACTTGAGTGCAAGTGCAATTTCAAGCGATGGGCAGAGCGATTATAACCTCTTCAATGATATAGATGATTTCAATAATCTTGACATAAATGCTTCGTATTATGCTCTACATGTAGAGGTAAATTACATAGACGACAATATAACATATAGTGGGCAAAAAGCTATACTTAGGATTGATGATATACCAGCTATTGGTAGCACAAATCTGAAAATGATAGATGTAAATATAAGCTATCAAGGCAAAAGAGGAAAGGCTAAGCATATATCAGGATTTAATTATGTATCAGCAAATATAGGACAAATAACCCTAAACAAGAGAGTGTGGAAATGAGAATCAAAGCTTTTACTCTTATTGAAATTATAGTAACTATCGTTATATTAGGTATTTTGTCAGCAGGTACTTTTGTATCTCTAAAACATCTATACTTAAAAGTTGCAAATTCAAAAGCTTTAAGTGATCTATCAAGTGATTCGCAGGTTGTTGTCGATCAGATATCCGCCCTTTTATACGACAGAGTTCCTAGTTCAGTGATAGGATATAAGAGTGATGGGACATTTGAAAGTATATACAATCTTGGCTCGTCATACAATGTAATAGAGTGGATCGGGGTCGCTAGCGAAGCACAAAAGGCGGGATATTACAGTGGTTTTGTGGATTTAAATAGGTCTGATAAAATCTTAAATACAATATATTCACCAAATATTGATGTATCGGCTCTAAATAGTGTGATGATAAATAAATTTGATAAAAATTCTGGCGATTTGGCGCTTATATTTGCAGGAAGTTTTGATGACGGATCTTTGGTTCTCTCAAGCGATTTTAATAGCTCATTTGGGTGGCACGGCAATGCACATAATAAAATAGAAGATATAGCAAGTATTGGCAGCAGCAGTATAACTTTTGCCTCAACTCCTGATGAGATATATGAAAAATACTACCTAGTAGATAGTGCTTATGCAGTAGCAAGAGGAGCAGATATAGATATGAGTGCAAACTGTATAAAAGATTTAAAAAAAAGCGATGCAAATACTCTTTTTCTTTTTTATAACTACAGACCGTGGCAAAACAAAACATTTTGTGCAGATCCAAACGGAAGCGGTAAGGATGGCAATGTAACAATCTTGGCATATAATGTAAAAGGTTTTGAAGCAAATCTCGTAAATGACAGCATAAAGTTTAGTTTGACTCTGCAAAAGCATATACGAGGCAGTGATAATAATGTCACTATATCCAAACAAAAGGTAGTATTTTGAATCGTTCAGGCTTTGGTCTCATGCAAGCACTTCTAGTTATAGTTTTGGTAAGCGGTATTTTGGTCATAGCTATGAAATACGCGAATGTAAATGTAAAGCAGACAAGAGATATATACCTGAAAGAATCGGCTGAGCTTTTTATGAATAGCGCGGTTGAGTTAAGTCTGCTTGCCATCAGTGGGTATGATAGAAATTCTACAAATTCTTGTCTAGATGAAGTAAGCATAACTTCGCCGGATCAAAGATTTTTGGCAGATGTAAATATCACTAAATACTACCTTTTAAAAGGAAGCGCTGATTGTGCGAGATGTGGTTCCCTTTGTGAGCCGATAGATACAAAAGAGTCACAAGGAATGGTGATGCTAAGAGTCGTAGTGGAGACAAATGCAACTCACCCTAAAAATAGAGGCAAAAAAATAAAACTTACAAGAAGGACACTTCAAAGACCATGAGTATCCATAATGTTGAATGTTTAATTTTTAATGTTAAATTAAATTCAAAATTCAAAATTCAAAATTCAAAATTACTACGCAGTGGTTTTTCTATGATAGAGCTCATATTTGTCATTCTTCTTGTGGGGATATTGACTTATATAGGTGGAAATTTTTTACCTGATAACAGACTTTTGAATGATACGAATTTTCTTACTATGCAGATTAAAAAAACACAAAAAAACGCTCTTGCTTATGATGCAGTTGGTTTTTCAAAGCCCTGGAGCAAAGAGGATGCTTCGGTATGTATCGATTTAAATACTACAGTATTAGAAAAAGATGATCAAAAAGCACAAAAACCACATAGATTTAGCTCGCATCTAAGCGTTGATGGAAATACTACTTTATGTTTTGATAACTTTGGTAGACCATATCAGTCGGAACATTTATTGCTTAAAAATCTAGATATGAACTTAACATACAAACAAGATGAGTATAGAAGTATTTCAGTTGCTCCAATATCCGGTTATGTTATAATAGAAAAATAAAATTAAAGGGCAAATTTAAAGTATGGCAAAAACACAAAAGATTCAGTATATTAATCCAACGGATTTGTCTTTGCTCGCTTATGACGGTAAACATTTTCAAAGTATGGACAAAAGAGAAAATATATACACGGTTTCAAGAGTTCTATATGAAAATGTAGCTCTATATAGTTTTAAAATTCCATCAGTTCAGGCTAATGATGATTTGACCTCTTTGGTTGAAATCAAGATGTATGAAGAGGCAGGTCTAGATGTAAATAAAATCTATAAGATAACATATCTCGTAAAAGAGTTGGATTATGATGAGATGTGTCTGGTTGAAGCTTTTGCTGTGGATAATGAAGTGCTTAAAGGGGCTTATGAAGAGTCTATTAAAAAAGTAAAGTATATAGATTTTTTAGTTCTTCCCTTTTTTGCTTTCAAGACATTTTATACAAATAAAATTCTCACTCCTAAAAATGATATATTTGTCTATATAGGCAATGACGAAGCTTTTTTGACTTTTTATAGGAATGGTTCGTATATCTCGACCAAATCGATGATAAATCTCAGTGAAATAGTTGAAAAACTAAATGCTCAGGATATTGTCATAAATCTAGAAAAACTAAACGAGATACTTGCAAACAAGGGCTTGAAGGCTGAGTTATATGAGAAGAGCGAAAGTGAGTTTTTTGTAGCGCTTGAGTCGATATTTTCTGATATATTAACAAAAATTAACAATATAGCCATGCATAACAGAAGTGTTTTTGGATTTGAGAAGATTGAGAGGATTTTTTTTAGCACAAAGCAAGGACGGATAAAAGGTTTTAAAGAGTTTACATCGGAGTTTGGGTTCACAGATGTAGATATTTTGGATTTCAATCTTTTTAGAGATAAACAAGAAAATGACTTTTTAGACAGAGTTGTCTGCTCTTATGGTTTGGATAAATATATAGAAAATTCAAATAAGCAAAACATAACTATATTTAGTAAGCCACCGTCATTTTTATCTACACAGTTTGGGAAATTGACTCTTTGGATTTTTGTTTTTCTTGCTGTTCTTTTCGGTGTATATTCATATTTTTATTTTGATATACAAAACTTGCAAAATCAAGAGGCATTATTGCAATCAAAGTACCAAAGTATAGAAAACAGAGCAAATATATATAAAAGAGAGACTAGAAGAAAGATACAAGAGATTAAAAAGAGTAAAGAAGAGATAGAGAAGCAAAATGTTGTCTTTGAAAGCATAAAACGCAGTATAGACAAGCTTGAAAAAATGAAAGGAAAAGACAATAGCTATGTAAATTTTCTAGTTAGTATAAATCAACTCTTAAAAAAATATCAACTTAAAGCAAAAAGCATAGTTCAGACAGGCCGCAGTAAAATGATGATAGAGGTTATCTCAAATTATGGAAATAGAGACAAAATAGCCAAATTTTTAAAATCTCTTATCAATGAAGGTTTTGTCAATGTTAAAGCACAAGAGATAAAGCTTGATGATAATAAATATATCAGTAAAGTTGAGATTGAACATGAATAAAATAGAAACATACCTATCAAGTGTAAATAAGAGGCAAAAATACCTTATATATCTTATGATTTTTGGCTTGATTTTTTATATTTTTGTACAAATTATTATGCCAATGAGAGAAAATCAAACTATACTTCAAAGCAGAATTAATAATTTGCAGATAAAATTGTCAAATAACTCTTTGCCAAGATTGAAAAAAATAAGAGATATTAGAACTAAAGAACTTTTTGCGCTAAAAAGTAAACAAGAAAAGCAAAAAGAGGATATAGATCATCTTATATCGGGGCTCTATAAATTAAAATACGCCTTTTATGATGATAAAGAGTGGGCAAAAAGTATGGATGATATTTTAAAATACTCAATCAAGAGAAATCTAAAGATAGAGTATATTAAAAGTATAGATGTAAAGCCTGAAAAGAGCAATAATGCTATACTAAAAAAGAAAAAAACTCTCGAGATAAGTGGTAGTGGAAATTATATAGATATCGTTGCTTTCATATCTTATGTGGACAATCTTAATACTCTTTTAAAATTTGAAAAAACTGAGATAAGCTTGCAAGATAAAGAGCTACATTTTAAACTTTATATAGATATGTATGGGATTGGGCTATGAAAATTTTGTTGTTTGGTTTGATTTTGGCTACTTTGGTTTTTGGCGATAATCTCTCTTTGAGACTGCAAAAACTTATCAATGACAAGAGTGAAAAGAGAGTGGAGATTTTAAAGTATGATCCATTTTTTACAAAAAATGAAATCAAAAAAACATACAAGAAAGACTCAACTCTAAAAAAAATGAACAAAAGAGTAGAAAGAAGAGAATTAAGGCTTATTAGCGTGATGGGAAGTAGAGCTTTTGTTGATGGCAGATGGATTGGCAAAGGCGATACAATAGCAGGATATAGAGTAAAAAAAGTTTTGAAAAACAGTGTAATTTTGTTTAAAAAAAGAAAGATAATAGTTTTGAAATTTGAAAAAAACACAGAGATTTTAAAAGTGAGGGAAAAATAGAGATGAAAATTAGATTTGTATTGTTAATATTGGTATTTTTGGTAACAACAGCTTTTTCAAACTGCGAAAACAAATTTTTCTCTTTTAGCGTAAAGGATTCGGGTGCGCAGAGCATAACAGCACTTGATATACTTGAAAATGTTACAGATGTATGTAAAATGACTATGATATTTCAAGATAAAGATGTTAAGCCAATGCTGGAGAAAAAGCTCAACTATATCAATGTAAAAGATTTTTCTCTAAAAGAGCTTTTAAACCTTCTTTTAAGCGATAAAAACCTTTTTTATACGCTAGATAGCAATCAAAAGATATTAAAGATTTCATACTTAAAAACAAAAACATTTTTGATAGATTATGTAAGTTTTACAAAAAGAACAAGTACTACTAATAAAACGATAAAAACAGGTTCATCTACGGGAAGTGGCGGTGGAGAAGATTCTACTACTATGGACTTTACATCTGATTTTCAATTTTGGCAAAAAATAGAGTCACAAATAAATAGTATTTTAGACAGAAACAGAGGGGATAAAGAAAACAAAGCAAAAGCTCTCATAAATCAAGATGCAGGAATGGTAACCGTAACCGGCAATAAAAAACAGCTAGGCAGTGTTGAGCGCTACATAAAAGAGATGATGAGAAGACTCCACAAAGAGATACTTATAGAAGCTAAGCTCATAGAAGTGACTTATAATGGCAACAAGACAAATGGCGTAGATTGGAGTAAATTTCAGCTAGGCATAAATGGTACGAGTGATGCAACGAGAGAGCGAACGGCAGGAATACTAACAAGAGGATTTAGGGAGCCGAATTATTTGATTGGATATAACTTTTCTATGAATGGATTGATAAAATTCTTAAAAACACAAGGAAATGTCAAAATTGTATCAGATCCGAAGGTGATGACTCTAAACAATCAACCAGCAGTCATAAATGTAGGAACGGAAGTGAACTATCGCTATGATGACGGAAGTACAACTTCTGTCTCCAATGGTACAACGACAACTACCCCAAGCTATACTACCGATTCTACTTTTGTAGGTGTTACACTTGATATTACGCCCCAAGTTACTAGTGATAACTTTATAATGTTAAAAATCAATCCAATAGTAAGTGAAATATCAAAAGAACATATAGATAAGAACGGCGTACCGTTTTTGGCTCCAGATATAAAGATAAAACAACTCTCTTCGGTAGTGAAGGTAAAAGACGGCAATAAAATCTTGATAGGTGGATTGATAAGCAAAAATACAGGCTTAAAAAAAACAAGTGTTCCTTTGCTCTCTTCTATCCCGTTCATAGGTCAAGCTTTTAAAAGCAATGCAAAGGTTGTCACTAACAGTGAGCTTATAATTGTTTTAATTCCGCATATAGTGGATATAAATAAAAAGCCAAATTTAAGTGACTTTGATATCTCTATCAAAGATTGATTATGAGAGATTATGAAAAAGCCAAAGAGTTATTTAAAGACATAATAGACGCAAGATATTATTTTGACAGTACGAGTGCGGAGATAGCCAGATACAAGATAGAAAATGCGATCGAAGAGAGAAATGCTCCTTTGATATTTTTGATTGGTGATCCTGGAGTTGGAAAAAGTTATATCTTAAAACTCATAAGCCTTGAATTAGAAAAAAAATCACTAAGTATTTTTATAGATCACCCCTTTTTTGACAAGAGAGATTTGTTAAAAATTTTATATGAAGCAAAAAATTTAAAGTTTGATAAAAATATAAATTTTAATGAATTAAAGGAAGAATTACTTGAAAGTTACAGAGGTGATAAGCATACTATTTTTATAGATGAAGCACAATTATTAAATGAGGAGCAGTTTGAACTCATAAGAATATTAGGCGATACAAAGGTTTTCCAATTTGTTCTTTCTATGCATAAAGAAGAGGGAGATGCGATATTGGAAAAAAAGCATTTTAAATCAAGAACAAAGGTTGTGGTTGAGTATGGCAAACTGCATCACAGCGAAGTTTACAGATATATACAAAGTGCACTTCTTTTGGAAAATCATACTGAAATATCTCAAATGCTCTCTTCTAAAAATGCCAAAATAATCACAAAATACTCTCAAGGAAATTTTAGGACTGTAAAAAAGTTCATTTACTCACTTTTGACTCTTTTAGAGTATGCAAAGAAAAACGGACTCAGAAAATACAATAATATAAATTCTTGCCTACTTAAGATGAGTGCTTTAGATATAGGGGCTATTCATGACTGATAGAGCTTTTGAGGATTTGCAAAAAAGATGCAAGATGATGAGTATTAAAAGTTTTGCAAAGATAGCTTTATATATTTTTATATTTTTTTTAATTCTGATTTGTATTTATGTAGCCTATGTAAAAATAGGTACTAGCACTTTTAAAAGAACTAAAACTTGGCATAAGCAAGCTAAAATAGTCAAAGAAATCACCCAAAAAGTGATTCCTGCGATAAAAAAATCTCCCGCCCCAAAGGTTGCACCCAAAATAAAAACTAAAGAAATCACCCAAAAAGATGATTATGATACAGTGCTTCTAAAACCAACTATAGTCATTCCTAAAATAAAAGTTTCACAAAAAAAACAAATAGCTCCTAAGAAAATATCTGCTATTAAAGAGAAAAAGATAGAAAAAACAGTTATTAAGCCAAAGAAAAAATTTCTCATACAAGTTCGTTCACTAGAAAATAAAGAATCACTCCTGAAGGATAACAAAACAAGTGAAAATTTTGATACTACTTTAAAACTTTCTATCTATTACTTTGAAAAATCAAAATTTGAAAAAGCAATAAATTGGTCCAAAAAAGCAAATCACTATAAGCCGTCTTCTTTTGAACCTTGGCTGATTTATGCAAAAGCGAAGATAAAACAAGGTAAAAAAGAGGAAGCCGTAAAAGCAGTAGAAACATTTTTATCATATTTCAGTTCACCGGAAGCAGAAAAATTTTTATATAAAATAAAGAGTAAAAAATGAAAAAAATTATATTAGCTATTATGATTTTTTACTCATTGACATATGCATATGACAAAGCAGAATTAATAAATGACTATCAAAATAAAAATTTTGAAAAAGTGTGCATAGATGGTACTATTTCGGATAGTAGAGATGAAGCGATACTCTCTCTTATAGGGAATGCCTGTTTAAAAATAGACAATATAAATCCACTAGGAACAATAATAAAAAGATTGGTTTCAACTCCAAAATACAGAGAAAACGCATCTTATTTTGCAACTATATTACTGCAAAAGAAACTCATCTATCAGTTTATGAATGATAATATAAATATCAGTAACCTAAGATTACCAAGAACCCAAAATATTCTATCTATTGTTTTTGAAAATCTTGCAAAGCATAACTATACTCTATTAGATAAAACCATAAAAAAAATCAAGATATCCGCAGGAAATAAAACATATATACTGTGGAGAACCGGCAGTATGCCACCTAAAGTCATCATAAATGAATACAAAGATGGTATCTTGTTTAAACACCACTGGTATCTATAGATGAGGAATTTATGTATGAAAAATTATACAAATTTTTTGGCGATAACCAAAGCAATAGTGCGAGGAATTTTTGCGGAATTGACTTCCGTAAAAAGGGGACAATAGTATGATTCAAAAAAAGATACGAATCGGTGATATTCTCATTGAAAAAGGTTTTATAACTCAAGATCAGTTAATGCTAGCTCTAAAGGAGCAAAAAGAGAGTAATTTTGCAAAAAAACTAGGACAGCATTTTATAGATGAAGGCTATATCAGCGAAAGAGCTTTTGCGGAGATTTTAGCTCAACAATTAGATATAGAGTTTATCGATTTATATGGTGTTGAAGTTGACTTCAATCTTATGACAAAATACCCCGTAAATCTACTTAAAAGCTCCCTCGCCGTACCTTTTTTAGAAGATGATGAGTTTGTACATGTTGCGGTTGTTGATCCACTTGATTATGAGTCTTTAGAGCTTTTAGAAAGAAGTATAGCAACAAAACCAATAAAATTGTATGTCTCCCTAAAGAGTGATGTAAATCATATATTTGAGAGATTTGAGATAATTTCAACGACAAAACTGATAGTAGACAATATAAAAAGAGAGATAGCCACAAACACTTATAAAGCCGATAGTGAACAAAGCTCTATCATGCAGCTCATAGAACAGATAGTAAAGAGTGCTATCAAAAATAATGCCAGCGATATACACATAGAGCCTTCAGCCTTTAATGTTTCGGTAAGAAGTAGAATAGATGGAATTTTAAGAGAAAATTTTGTATTTGATATGGATATATATAATGCTTTAGCATCTAGAATTAAGATACTAGGAAATCTCGATATTAGCGAAAAAAGAAAATCTCAGGATGGAAGATTTACGATGACTATAGAAAATGGTATATATGATTTTAGACTATCTACCGCTCCTACGATGTTTGGTGAATCTATAGTGATGAGGATACTAGACCAACAAAAGATACTCTTGAAGCTTCGTGATTTAGGTATGGAAGAAAATAATATAAAAACATTTGAAGAAATTTTGAAATCCCCATACGGCATAATTTTTGTAACAGGGCCTACGGGGAGTGGAAAAACTACGACTCTTTATGCAGCATTAAATGAGATAAAAAGCATAGAAAATAAAATGATAACTATAGAAGATCCTATAGAATATCAACTCCCATTAGCCCAGCAAATACAGATAAATGAAAAGATAGATTATTCATTTGCACAGGCTCTCAGGTCTATTTTGCGACAAGACCCAGATATCATAATGCTTGGTGAAGTAAGAGACAGTGAAACTTTAAATGTAGCAGTTCAGGCATCTTTGACAGGACATCTTGTGTTCACAACACTTCATACAAATGATGCACCAAGTGCGATAACAAGGATGATTCAGATGGATTTGGAGCCATATCTCATCGCTGATTCACTTGTTGGTGTTATGGCACAAAGACTTGTCAGAAAAATCTGTCCTTATTGTAAAAAAGAGCATAAGCCACCTAAAAATATGTTGGATTTTGTCAAGAAATACCTCCCTGCGGGGTATAAATTTTATATGGGTGAAGGGTGTGTTAGGTGTGGTTTTAGTGGCTATAATGGCAGAACCATGATAAGCGAAATTTTAAGAATCAGTGAAACTATATCACATCTTATATCGATAAATATGAATAAATATGAAATAGCAAGAAAAGCCGAGGAAAACGACGGTTTTGAACCTATGATAATAGATGGTGTAAAAAAAGCACTCAACGGTGTAACAACTCTACAAGAGGTTCTAAGGGTGGCAAAATAATCATGAAATATTTTGAGATAGAGTATATAGCAAATGGGGAAAAAAATAAAATTTTACTCTCAAATCAAAATAAATTTGAAGCTATAAAAGATTTTAAATCAAAAACGATTGGTGTTTTTCTTGAAATCAAAGAGGTTGCAGAACCATTTAGCGTAAAATTTGATTCATTTAGAAAAACTTTAAAAGATAAACTAAGAGCGAAAAAAATCCCGCTTGAACCATATATCGCGTCATTGCGTCAAATTTCGACTATGCTAAATGCAGGACTTCCTATAACTACATGTTTAGAGGATGTTGTTAAAACAACTGAGCAAAAAAGACTCAAAGAGATTTTCACCACGGTTCTTGAAGAAGTGGAATCAGGGATAAATCTCTCAAATGCCTTTTTGATGTTTGAAGAAGAGGTCGGTACTATCTCTATAGCACTGTTTGACCTAGGTGAAAAGACAGGAACTTTAGACGAATCTATAGAAAAACTTGCGGATATACTACAAGAAGTATTTGATAACCGAATGAAACTAAAAAAAGCAACTAGATACCCAACAATCGTGATTGTAGTGATGATTATAGCTTTTTCTGTTGTTTTGACATTAGTCGTACCTCAATTTAAAGATATGTTTGATGAATATAATGCTAAACTCCCCTTTCCTACAATATTGCTTTTATGGATAGAAAATGCTGTACGAGAGTATGGTTTTTTTGTGCTTTTGGGCGCATTTATGTTCAGCAGTGCTCTTTCATATGCATACAAAAAAAGTGTCAAGTTCAAATTGCTGTTCGATAAATATATGCTAAAAGTTTATATAGTTGGTCAAGTCATTTTTCTTTCGATGATAGGCAGGTTTGTATATGTGTTTGACAAATTAAGTACCTCAGGTATTCCTATCATAGACTCACTTAAAACTGCTATTGGCATCGTCGAAAATAGCTATTTAAAAAAAAGACTTAAGGAGATCATAGATGCCATAGAAGAGGGCAGAAGTTTAACAAGCGGTTTCGAAGATACGCAGCAATTTGAGAGTATGATTATACAGATGATAAGTGCTGGAGAGAATAGTGGCTCTTTAAGTAGTATGCTAGATAAGATATCAGATATATATAGAAAAAAATATGGTTATTTGGTGGACAATGTATCTACGATGATAGAGCCGCTTCTCATAGCTGCCATAGCAGGTTTTGTCTTGTTATTGGCTCTTGGCATATTTTTGCCTATGTGGTCTATCGCTGAAGCTGTTGGCGGTACATGATGGATATACAAACAGGAACTATCGGTGTAGCAATTCTCAGTGCAGTCATACTAGGTATCGTTTTTTGGATTATTAAAAAGATAACAAGTATTTAATTACAAGTCAAAGATATATTGTAGTTTGCAGGTGCTGTTCCATTGTTGTCTATGAGCAAAAAATCTCCGGCAGTTATATCTTTGCCATTATAGCTACAGTTTTTATCAGGATTTGTATAAAAAGCATATATCCAAAAATCATTACGATCAGGTTTGTTTGCTATATCGCTGTTTGGTGCTTTTGTGTCGTACCTTACACCATTTTGCGGGTCACTTGCAGGACCTGTAAATATAGATATATTGTAGTCACTTGCATTTATAGTGTTTTGCTTGTGAAAATTACTGTTTTTGCCTTTTAGGACAGCACCAAAAACTTTCCCATTTTTCGATAGAGTATCAGGATATCCAAGAGAGTTTAAAAGAGTTGAGCTTTGGTGATTTCCCCATGTGAAATCACCCTCATTTATGCTCCATTCACCATTTGCACTCTCAAGTGCAGTAGAAACTGCTGAGATAGTTGCTATCTCAGCAGTCTTTTTTGCGCCGTCTCTCATGGATGAAAGCTTAGGAACCGCGATGGAAGCGAGCACGCCAATGATAATAATCACAAAGATAAGTTCTATCATGGTAAATGCTTGTCTTTTCATAAATTCTCTTTTTTGTTTTGCCATAATAATCTATAGATTACAATCCACGAACCATCCAATTTCTTATTGTATTGTCATATGCTTCATCATAAAATTGTATTTGTTGATATCTTGTAGGTTTTGTTCCGTTTACATCAACTAGCGTGATGCCCTCTGCCTCTGCTATTGTTGGATTTATACCACTAGCCGTGCTTCCTGTTACATTGATATCTACACCACTAGGATTAAATACCCAAAAGTCATTTTTATCAGGTTTACCAGGTACATCTTGTCCTGGATGATCTACAGGATATCTTACGCCTGCTATAGGGTCACTTGCCTTTCCAGTGATAACAACAGGGCAAGCATAAAGGCCGGCATGTGCTTTCCCATCATGAGCACTATAGCCCCAAATATAGCCGTCACTATACATTGGTATAAAAGCATGTATTTTTAAATTTCTGACTTTTTTTGCTATTTTTGCAAGTACACTAAATGAGTCATTAGCTTTTTTAAATGCAATGCCATAAGCATTTTGGTCAGTTTTATTGGTTCCATTCATGTCAGCTTCAGAAAGATTATACCAGTTCACATTTGCATCGCCATAGTCTTCGTATCTTCCTTCTCTAGCAGCTACTACCGCACTATCTAATCCATCCATAGCCGATAATTCACTATTGACCTTTGCTCTATCCTTTACTCCATTGAATTTTGGTAGTGCAGTTGCAGCCAAAATTCCTATAATTATGATTACAAAAATCAATTCTATCATTGTAAAACCATTTCTTCTCATTATTTGCTCCTAAAATTGTAATTTTTTGATTATACTCTTATATCGGTTATTTCTTTCTTTGTTTTATGCTAAATCAAAACTTTTTTGTATATAATTTCACTCTTTTAAAGGATATAGATGGCGCTCTCAAGATTAAACCAAGAACAGTACACTGCTGCGACTACTGATGCAGGCTCCAATCTTATCGTGGCAAGTGCAGGAACAGGCAAGACTTCAACTATAGTGGCTCGTATCTCGTATCTATTGAACAATGGTGTAAAACCGCAGCATATACTTTTGTTGACATTTACAAATAAAGCAGCAGCTGAGATGTTAGAGAGAGTGCGAAGATATTTTGATAAAAGTGTAGTTGAAAAGATAGAATCAGGTACTTTTCACGCAGTAAGTTACAGATTGCTGAAAAAGATAGGCAAAGATATCAAGCTTAAAACTCCAAAAGATTTAAAAATTTTACTAAAAACCATAGTAGAGAGAAGAAGATTTGATCATATAGATTCACCCGTAAAACCTTACCAATCTTCATATCTTTATGACCTATTTTCACTCTATCAGAATTCTACGATAGAGCTTAGTTTTTCAAGATGGCTAGAAGAGCAAGGAAGTGAACACGGGGTATATTTTGATATATATGAAGACATTTTTGAAGAGTTTTTGGCTCTCAAAAAGGAGTATGGATATGTTGGTTTTAATGATTTACTTCTTTTAATGATAAATGCTTTGAAAAATGATAGAGATATAAGATTTTCAGAAGTTTTAGTTGATGAGTATCAAGACACAAATATACTCCAAAACTCTCTCATAGATGCTTTTGATAAAAAATCCTTGTTTTGTGTGGGAGATTATGACCAGAGTATCTATGCCTTCAATGGTGCAGATATCAAGATAATCGGCTCATTTCAAGACAGATATAAAAATGCAAAGATATTTAAACTAAATAAAAACTATCGCTCAACTTCAAAGATAATATCTCTAGCAAACAGAGTTATAAAAAACAATCCAAGACTATACGACAAAGAGCTTGAAGTTACGAGAATTGGCGAGTGTGATGCTCCCAAACTTTTGGTTTACGAAGAGCTTTTTGCACAGTATCACTCCATCTCTGCTCTTATAAAAAACTCCAAAACTCCTTATGAGGATATAGCAGTTATATTTAGAAATAATGCAAGTGCAGATGGTATAGAAGCAACACTTAGAGAGCTTGGTGTATCGTGTAAGAGAAAAGGGGGAGTGAGCTTTTTTGATTCTCGTGAAGTAAAAGCTATGATTGAACTCATCAGTGTGGTGGTAAATCCAAAGGATATGATGGCTTTTATACATATATTTGAGTATGCAAAAGGTGTGGGTTCTGCTCTTTCAAAAGAGATTTTCGAAGGTTTGTTTAAGTTGGGAGAGGGCGATATCTATAGAGGCTTTTTTCATCCAAGAGATATTTCAAACCCATTTAAAACCAGAGCTAAGAACTATCAATTGGGACTTTTTGATGATTATGGCGGTTTTGGTAGTGTAAGTAGGTTCTATAAACTTGGTTTTGAAGATGCCTTTTTGTCAAATCCTATCTTAAAACATGTAAAATTAAATGAAGATGGGGCAAAATTTATCTACTATTTTTATAAATTCTTAAAAAATAGCACAAGAATTAAAAACCCAAAAACTTTGGTTTCTCATGTCCTATCTAGCGAAATATTTGCCGATATATCAGGTATTTTAGCAACAAATAGAGCCACCAGAAAAGATGGAAGCATAGATGGGCATTTAAAACAAGAGGCAAAAGAGAGGATAATAAGAAAAGGATACCTACTCCAAGATATTGCTGGAAATTACTCCTCAAGCGAAAGATTTCTAAATGCTATAACTCTAGGAAGTGGAGAGATGAGTGAGGGTGAGGGTGTAAATCTACTCAGTATTCATGCAAGTAAAGGCTTAGAATTTACAGAAGTTTTTGTGATAGACTTGATGGATGGAAGGTTTCCAAATAGAAAGCTGATGAGTAAGGGTGGAAGCCTAGAAGAAGAGAGAAGGCTCTTTTATGTAGCCACTACAAGAGCAAAAGACAGACTATTTTTATCTTATGCAAAGTATGACAAGATTAAGAAAATCACATACATACACTCGCCATTTCTTAGCGAAGCAGGGTTGATTAGTTAAAATTTCATTTATAATTCACTGCTACAATATATTTTTTTCATAATCTTTTATGTATAGATTGGTACCCTAAAATCAGGGATTTTTACCTATGCGTTGCAGAGTCGTTCATGCAAAAATTATGAAAAAATAATCAATTTGTTAGGATACATATGAAAAAAATAATTTTAATTTTAATGTTGTTGTTTGGTTTTGTTCAAGCTGAGGTGATGAACTTTCCTATAAGTACAAATTTTGTAAATTCAGGTATAAAAATCATAGACATAAGAACAAAACCCGAATGGATGCAAACAGGTATCATAAAAGGCTCAAAAACTATCACTTTTTTTGATGAAAGAGGCGGATACAATCTACCTAAGTTTCTCAAAGCTTTAAATTCTTTCGTAAAGCCGGGTGAAAAGTTTGCCTTGGTATGTAGAACAGGTCATAGAAGCAGGATAGTTGCAAAATATTTGGGTGAGAATGGTTATAATGTGGTTGATTTGCTAGGTGGTGTGCAGGCCTTGGCAAAAGATAATTATAAGTTCGTAAAATATGAAAATAATAAGTAAGTTTTTAATAATTTTAGCATTAGGGATAAGTATGCAAGCAGCACAATATAAATATACAAATAACCTGATAAATGAGGATTCTCCATATTTAAGACAGCATGCCCATAATCCGGTAAACTGGATGCCTTGGGGTAAAAAAGCTTTTGAGAAAGCCAAAAAAGAGCATAAATTGATTTTTTTGTCTATAGGATATAGCACTTGTCACTGGTGTCATGTGATGGAGAGAGAAACTTTTGAAGATGTAAAAAGCGCGAAACTTCTAAATGATAATTTTGTCTCTATAAAAGTAGATAGAGAAGAGAGACCTGATATCGATAAATACTACCAAGATGTATTTTATCTTTTAAATAAAAGAGGTGGTGGGTGGCCACTAACTATTGTTATGACTCCTGAGAGAAAAGTGATATATGCGGGCACTTATTTGCCTAAAGAGCGAAAATCTTATTCTCCTAGTTTTAAAGATGTTATGAGTTTTCTAGTGGATAAATTTAAAAATAATCCAAATGAAATCAAAAAAAGTGCAGATAGTATAGAGCAGGCTATAATGCGATATACAAGTGTAAAAACTACAAAAGATAAGATTAGTTTAAAAATTGTAGATACCTTTGTAAAAGATGTAAAAGCCAGCTATGACAATATATATAAAGGCATAGGAAAATCCCCAAAATTTCCTCATGCAAGCACATTTGATACGCTTTTGGATATATATAAAGTTACAAAAAACCAAGATGCTCTACATATGAGCGAAGATGCCCTAAAAGCCATGGCAAATGGTGGCATAAATGACCAGATAGAGGGTGGATTTTTTAGATACAGCACTGATGGTGCATGGACGATACCTCATTTTGAAAAGATGCTCTATACAAATGCCGAGCTGATAGAAGCTTACTCAAAATTATATAGTATAAAGCCGACACAGTTTACTAAAAATGTGATTATGAGAACTGTCCAGAATATGGATGACAGATTTTTAGATGATGGTTTATATAAGAGCGCAAGTGATGCAGATAGCGAAGGAGTTGAAGGCAAGTATTTTGTATTTTATGAGAAAAATGCACACAAAGCATTAAAAGATGCTGGTTTTGATGAAAAAAATATAAAAAATATATTGACTTATTTGAGTATCACGGAGGTTGGAAATTTTGAAGATGGGAAAACAAATCCTACAGTAGATACAGAAGAAAAGATCCCAAATAATCTTAAGAGAGCAAAAGTTGTTCTTAAAAAACTAAGAGAAAAAACAAAATATCCTTTTATAGATGAGAAAATTTTAACTTCTTGGAATTCTTTGATGGCAAGTGCTCTTTTTGAAGCAGGAGTAGTAGATAAAAAATATCCTCAAAAAGCTCTTAAATTAGTGGATAGTTTACTGAAAAATTTACAAAAAAACGGTGTTTTATATCATCAGTTATTAAAAGGTAGAGAGTTAAAAGTCAGAGGCTTGCTAGAAGATTATGCTTTTTTAAGTGATGCTTTGATAAAAGCATTTGAGTATTCACAAGATAAGAGATATATAAACAAAGCGCTTAGTTTGACAAATGAAGCTATGAGAAAATTCTATCTAGACGGTACTTGGTATCTATCTGATTCGGATTTTAAATCAATAGCACCTTTAGAGGATGCAAGTTACAGGAGTGCTCAAGCAGTTATGATAAAGGATATATATATTCTTGCTCTTTTAAAAGGGGATATAGACTTGTATGAAAAAGCAGATCTTATGCTCTCTCGTATCGCTTCAAAAATCAAATCCCACCCTTTTGCTTATCCTGAAGCTATAAAATTAGTAATCATATCAAAAAAAGGTGAAATAGATTTAAAAGGTCCAAAGAGTAGAATCTCTGATTTGAGAAAGATTAAGAAGGATGTTAACTACCCGTATATGTACATTATAGAAGAAAATCAAGATATGCTCCAAGCCTGTACCGCCAAACAATGTTTTGCATTTTCAAAAGATGCACAAGAGCTCCAAAACCAAATCATAAAATATCTCAAACGCTAGATTATTATATAAAATTAATTCTACATGTAGAGCATAGCTCTACATGTAGAAAGATATGCCAAGAAATACGAGCAGAGTTAAAATCGCATAACTAGCATAAGTATTTATCTTGCCACTATGCATTTTAGCCAAGAGATGTGATAGTTTTTTTGCAAAATTCATCAATGGATATAGTACTAAACGATCGATTAAGTGTACCTCTTGTCGCTCTTGCTTGATACTTAAGCGAAAATGCTTTGATGCAGTCTCTTTTTGATTGCTTATATTTGAGCGTAAAATCGTACTGAAAATGACTCTTACGGGTTGGGCAAATCCACTCGCCGTATATGTCATTTGAGGCAAAAGATTTTTTATACCCCCATCCCATCTGGTTTTGTAAACCACAGTTCTTTTTCTAGCCACCAAAAGCCATACTAAGCCGACTGTCAGTCCAAAGAGTATCAAAAATGTTATGAGCATATATGAGGTTGACATAGCAAAAACTACGGGATTGTCCTTGCCTCCGCGATGCATCACTACCACTCCTCTACCATATAGTGTATTTTTACCTACTTGCGCTCCTATATTGTGGAAATCATTAACAAAACCAGAAGGCAGTTTATCAGCTACTTTTTGATTATTAAAAAATGGAGGCACAAGAGCAGTTGTGGCAGAAGCACTTGTTATAGGATAAACAGCTCTGTCTATCGTAGGAATTACAAATGTTGGCAATACGCCAAGCAAAAATGCAACAATAGCAAGAAGTGCCATAGGTGCTAGAGTAGTTTTTGTCACCTCTTTTGTTTTCTCTATGGATTTGGAGCGAGCCATCCCTAGAAAACTCATAGAAAAAGCACGGGTAAAGCAAGTGACAGTCAGACCGGCAGTAAGTGCTAAAAGTACACCGGCGATGATAAATGATACTTTTACACCTAGCGATGCTAGCTCTACACTGCGAAGTAAGGATTCAAGCGTAAGCCACTCGCTGACAAAACCGTTAAATGGTGGCATGGCCGATATGGACAGAACACCTATCAAAACAAAAAAACCGGTCCACGGCATTCTTTTGAGTAGTCCACCCAATTTATCAAGACTTTTTGTTTTACTTTCATCTTCTATCACTCCTGCACCCATAAAAAGAAGAGTTTTGAAGACAGAGTGATTTAAAAGATGATACAATGACGCGACCAATGCCATAGAAGCAGCGACCTTATGTCCGCTCGTGAGAAAAATCATACTAGCACCAAATGCAGTGATAATGATACCGGCATTTTCTATGGAGCTATGAGCTAAAATAGTTTTAAAATTATCCTCTATGGTAGCATACAATATACCAATCAATGCGGTAATCGAGCCAACTATGAGCAGAATAACACCAAATCCTACTTCAGACATAGGTAAAAAGTTGGCATTAACGCGGATGATTCCATAAAGTCCTAGGTTTAGTGTTGCACCTGCTATAAAAGGTATAAACGCCGTTGGAGTTACACTATAAGCTCTTGAAATCCAAAAATTAAACGGTATTAATCCCCCTTTTATGCCAAAACCTAAAAAAGATAGTATAAATACACTCCATTGCATACCAACGCTCAAGCTAGAAATACTAGCTTCCAATCCTTCAAAACTTAGTGTTTTTGCATTTGTTGCCAAAAGTAAAAAAGCGATAGCTATAGCCAAAGTTCCGGTTTCTCCGACAGCCAACATTATATATCCTGCTCTCTCGCTCTTTCCGCTGTTTACAAGAAGATAGATGAGTATAGACATAACTTCCCAAACCAAAAGAAACAAAAAGATATTTGAAGAGATTAACACCAATATGACAAATATGATAAGGCTAAGAAACAAGACTAAAAGAAAACTGTTATTACTCTCTTTGATGTATGATACGCGGGTTGAGGCAAATATCGAAGCCGGCAAGGTAACTATCGCTGTTGCAATCAAGAAAAAAGCGGACAAATAATCCACTCTTATACTTAAATAGCCGATATTTGGAATCATCCAAAGTGATGCGGTATAAATGGTTTTGCTAAAAAGAGAGTGGAGGGCAAATGATAAAAGAGCAACAGACCCAACAGATCCCGATATACCCGCAATTTTTGCAGACATGTTTTTAGGCAACACAAGTATAGCTACGATTCCCGCAATATAAATCAAAAAGCTTATCAGTAACAAATCATCCATCACTTTGTACCTCTTTTTATGTTTTTGCGTCCTGCAAGACTCAATAATCCATGTAAAATAGCAAGCGGAGGAGGTGGACATCCAGGCACCGTGATATCTACGGGTAATATACTAGAAACTCCATTTTCAGCGATAAAACCACCTTCAAAAACACCGCCGCTAAGAGCACAAGTTCCTACTGCCATCACCTTTTTTGGCGTAGGCATGGCTTCATAAGCCTTTAGTAAAGCACCTTTCATCTGTTGGGTTACCGCACCTACTACAAGAAGTACATCTGCTTTTCTAGGGCTTGGAGTGATAAAAAATCCCAATCTGTGCATATTATAAAGAGGACTGTTTAAAAGTTTTGTTTCATTTAGACATGCTCCACAATCTCCGCTATCAACCACACATATATGAAGTGAGTGCCCAAAAGTACTTGAAAAAGGAGTTGAATTTTTTTCAAATGATGCCCACTCAAATCCTTCGCTCCAAGACAGAGGCTCTTTTGTGTCTCTGCTACAACGATAACAATGGATACAAAGCGAGGATTCCAAAAGCAGTTTTTCATCTGTTTTGTGTATAGCCCTTGTTGGACAAACCGAGATTAAATCATCACTGTTTATATTGTCTGTGATTTGCGGTAAACCGGGAGTAATTCCCGATGCAGTCTCTTCTTGCTTTGGATAACGAGTTGAGACAACACCGGTTTTTAACCCCTTTTTAACCCAATAACTCATGCTAACTCCTTATCTGTCATTTTCAGCCACACTTTGCCCTAGCGTTGCCATGATAATCGGTAAATCTTGAAATGCAAAATTTTCAATCGCAAGATGAAATCCATGCCAATTTGTAAAAGACGGTGTAAGCATACGGTATCTTTTCACCCTCTCGTTTTCATCTATCTCTATCCAGTGCCAAGCTGCTCCTCTTGGAGTTTCAACTCCGGCTAACGCGGTAGAAGCTTTGATATCTCCTTTGGCAAAAATTTCTCCTTTTGGCATTTTGGAGATAACTTGCTCCATAATTTTTGCAGAAGTTTTGACTTCATCAAACAAAACTCTAAGCCTTGCATAGCCGTCACCTTCTATTTCGCATGAAGGCTCAAAATCCAGCTTATCGTATCCTAAATATGGCTGAAATTTTCTAAGGTCGTTACAATAATTTGATCCACGAGCCATCGGACCTACCAAATCGTGGGTTTTGGCTTCGCTTTTGTTTATGACTCCTACCTCCTCTAATCTATCAAGAAAACTACTTGTATTGATTAAAAGATCTTTTATTTCGTCCAATCTGAGGATTATATTTTTGATTTTTCCTATGGCTTTTTGGCAAGATTTTTCATCGCAGTCTTTGCTCAGTCCTCCGATAACACACAATCCAAAAAAGTATCTGTGTACCGAGAGTTCACCGCTGAGTCTTAACATCTCCTCTTCAAGTATGGCTACTTGGCTTGCCGCAACTACTAATCCTGTAGAGTTGCATATAGCTTCGATTGTGCTTATGTGACTTCGTATTCGTTCCATCTCAGCGAAAAATATTCGCAGCATTTGGGCTCTTTTTGGAACTTTTATATCACTTGATGACTCAATCGCCAAACTGTATGCAAGAGCATGAGAAAAAGCAGAAGTGCCGGCATTTCTCTCTGCCAATAGAATCACATCTTTTACTCTTCTCCCAACAGCTATTTTCTCAACACCTCTGTATTTGAAAAACAGCCTTGGAAAAGCACGGATAATCTCTTCGCCTACAGTCTCTAATTGTATATTGAGTGATTCTGCTTCACCGGAAAACACTGGACCTATTGGCATGATAAAAGCACCTTTTAAATCAAGCACTCTTCTTGGTTGCCAGTCTAGTTTTGGTTTGAGGTTATTTAAAGCCGCTTTTTTATCAAAAGTGGAGCTCATGGGTTTTACACCCTCTTGCCAAATATCATCATGCAAGATAAAATCTCCCAAGCGAGGATGTCCCTCAAAGTTTATGCCAAAAAGATCTTCGGCCTCTCTTTCGTGCCAATCTGTTGCATGTACAAGAGTGCTGACACTTGTAAAATTTGGATCTTGCAGTGCTGAAGTTGTTATGATTTTTATGTATCCTATCTCTTTTGATCCCACAAAAAGATAACAAAGCTCCCAGAGTTTTTTTTCTTGTGCTATCAATCCTGCAAAATGATACTTTTCTTGATTGAAAAGCCAATCACAAACAAGTGGCACTTGCTCTTTGTCGCATTGAACTATCATACTTTTAGAGTGAGCATCAATATATGGTTTTGTTTTAAATTTCCATTTCGATAGGAGAAGTTCCATTAGTCTAGCTTTTGTCATAAAATCAACCTCCTATTGTTTTAGCTGCAAGTTCTATAAGATTTTGCAGATTTTGAGGTATGTAAATACCAAGTAAAATGATAGGTAAAGAAGCAATTGCAAAGGTTATTTTGCTACTTAAGGGCAAAGAGAAAGAGCTTTTATTCTTAGTCCCGTCATCTCCAAAGACCATGCTGCTGACATGGTACATAATAGCAAAAAATGCAATCGCTATAAAAGTTACGAGCAAGCCTATTATCAGGTATTCACCCTTTTCTAAGCCCGCTTTTAGGATAGAAAATTCACTTAAAAAGAGTGCAAACGGAGGTGCTCCGGCGATTGAGAGTCCGCCAAAAAGAAAAGTTATACCAACCAATGGTGATCGTTGTATCAGGTTTTTAACCGATGCTATATCTCTTGTACCGGCGTACATCAAGACACCACCTGCTGCATAAAAACAAAATGATTTTGTAACGGCATGTGCGATTATCTGTGTAGTTGCAGCCAAATTCGCATCATGCCCGCCTAAACCGAATGCTACAAGGATGATACCCATCTGCTCTACTGTTGAAAAAGCAAAAAGCCTTTTGTAATCCTTGACTTGCAATATCAAAAAAGAGGCAACTCCTACGGAAATTAAACCAAATATCATAAGCCAATCATTTACATCTATACTGTTGGATGCCGTAATTATAGGCAAGAGTCGAAGTATGATATACAGTATTGCTGTTGTTTCTATACCTGAAAGCATAGCACAAACAGGACTTGGAGCTTGAGAGTGTGCATCGGGTAACCAAGTATGTAAAGGTACTAAACCGATTTTTGCTCCAAAGCCCACAAATATAAAGATAAATGATGCTCTTAAAAGCACAGGTGACATTTGTGGTGCAATATCTTGTAAACCCTGCCAAGTGTAGTGCTCTATGCCTGCTTGTCTTGCAGCCCAGTAAAGAATCAAAAATCCCAATAGTGCGATGGCAGCTCCCATGATGGTGAGGACTATGTATTTCCAAGCTGCTTCTATGGCTGCGTGTGTATTTTGAAAACCAACCAATAAAACAGAGAAAAGTGTTGTTAGCTCAACTGCTATCCATACGGTATTTGGTTCTTGGATTAGTGGTAAAATAAGCATTGAAAAAGCAAATAGGTTGAAATTTAAGAAATATTTTTGCTCCTCTTTCTTGTCTTTAAAGTTCATATATCCTATAGAAAAAATAGATGCGGTAAAGTATATGAAAGATATCAATAAAAGTATAACCGAGCCCATGGCATTAAGTGCAATCCAGTTTGGAATCGCGATGAGCGTGTGAGTTGATGAGTCGAGTATATTTGAAGCCGTCAAAATAGCAAGAAGCAGTGTCAAAAAAGATCCAAGTAGTGTTATCTTCGCTCCCCAAGAAGCACTTTTTATAGGTATGACAGACAATAGCGAGGTCATTAGTGAAAGAGATATAAGCCATATAAGTATCATTTTATGCCTCCTCTTTTAATTTTGAAAGATTGCCGATGGAAGTTGTCCCGATTTGTTCATGAACACTTCTTGTTAAAATTCCTATGACAAAGGTTAGGATAAGGATATCAAAAGCCAATGCCAACTCTGAGATAAGTGGCAAATCAGGCGCTATCGCAACACCGGCAAAAAAAGCTCCGTTTTCCATAGCCAAAAGCCCCAAAAGCTGAGGAACAGCCTCTCTCCTGACAGTTAGCGTATATGCCCCAAGAAAGAGTCCTGCCAATCCAACAGGCACATTTATATGAACAACGCTTGATATATTTTGGGTCTCTACCCAAGGCAGGCTGAAGAAATAAGCCGCTATTGTCAATATAAGAGCAATTATGAGGGATGTGGGGATATTTAAAACCTGAGTAATCTCTCTTTTGGTGTATATCTCTTTTTTAACCATTCGTTTCAAAAGCCATGGCAGTAGAAAAACTTTTGTAATTAGGTTGATAGCGCCGACAGCCATCAAATCCAAAGAAAATGGTTTTAAGCCTAGCAATACCGCAGAAATTACCAAAAATATAGATTGCAATATGAAAAACTTCAAGCTCGCCTTTATCTGCCTAGTTGCTACTATACCAAAAGTCGAGACGATAAATAGACCGCCTGCTAGGGCATTTAGATTTGTGATAAGAGGTGTAATATTACTCATAGGTTTGCTCCATGTTGATAAAAAATACTTGCTAACATAGCAACGACTGCTATCACAAAAGCAGCACTTAAAAATTCGCTTATCCTAAAGAGTCTGAGTTTTGCCAGTGATGACTCTACTAACACAAGAAAGAGTATGAAAAACAAAACTTTTATCAGTATGAGCGGGATTGCCAATAAAATAGAGCCCCAAGACAAATCGGTTGCTAATCCCCACGGGGCTAAAAGTACATTTGAAAATATAATAATCAATACAAAAAACTTCATCCATCCACCCCATTTCATAAGGGCAGCTCCATATCCGCTATACTCTAAATCCTTTGACTCTTCTATCATTGCAAGTTCAAAGTGACCTGAGGGATTATCCACAGGGATTCGCCCTTTTTCAGCCAATATTAGCATGACAAATGAAATCAAAAGGAGTAAATGCGAAGGCTCAAAGAAGTTTGATACAGGAGTTACCCATCTTTGTTGGACTATATAAGGTATGGTAGAGTTGGCAACAAAAGAGACCGTAAAAAATACTATAAGAAAGACAGGCTCTGCTAAAAAGCCAACCATCCTAGTTCTGCTAGCACCCATGGGACCATAAGGATTTGCTGTATCAACGGCTGAGAGAACGGCAAAAAAACCACCCAACGCAAGAACAAATCCGGCACCCACCATATCATCCATAAATGCCCAAAACAGTGGATAGTCAGTCAAAACAGGTATGAGAAGAGCCACAAACATAGGTGCAATAAACACGATAAAAGGGGTGATTCTAAAAATCCATGAACTATCTTGCGAAATGACTTGGTCTTTGTGAAATAGTTTATAAAGATCATAATAAGGCTGAAAGATACTAGGACCATGTTTTGATTGGACAATCTCTTTTAAGCGATTTAGTATCCCCATGATTAGTGGAGAAAAAAACATGACGACTAAGACTTGCAGGATGTTAAATAAGATATATTTACTCATCCAAAACTCCTTTGTGAAAAATAATAGATTGGTAAATGGCAGGGTAATGGTATGTAAGGATAAATTTGAGGCATATGTGTCGCTCTCCTTGTAAATCTAAAATAATAACTTTTGTTTTTTTGATTAAAAACATAGGAGTCATTATCTCGTTTAGAGCAGATTTACAGGGGAACTCCATCCCCAAAAATTTCGTAATTATATTACAGTAGCCTAGAAAAGTCAAGTCTGAAAAACACTTTTTCGCACAAGGTTAATACCTCATGCGAAAAATCATATATTATAGAGCTTTTGCTATGTATTTGTTTAGCCTCTTTGAAAATTCTGCTACATCATCTATCTTCATACCCTCGGCTAATTTAGCTTGGTCAAGTAAAAGAAGTGATATGTCTTGTAGGCTTGAAAACTCTTTTTTCTCCACGATTTTTTTGAAAATTTCGTGTTTTGGATTTATCTCTAAGATCGGTTTTACTTTTGGAAGATTGTCTTGACCCATCTGTTTTAACATCTCTTGCATTTGAAAATCAGGATCATTTTTGTCATAAACAAGCACAGACGGTGAGTCGCTCAGACGAGATGAAATTTTTACATCTTTGATCTCATCTTTTAGTATCTCTTTCATCTTGACGATAACTTCTGTCATCTCTTGTTTCTCTTCATCGCTTACTTTTTCTTCGTCTTTAATCTCTTCATCAATATCTGAGTTATTGACCGGTTTTATAGGAGTTTTATCATACTCGTGTACCATTGGTATGACGATAGCATCTACCTCTTCATCAAGTAAAAGAACTTCTATGTCTTTTGCCTTAAACTGTTCTATAAGAGGTGAATTTTTTAGAAGTGCTTCATTTTCTCCAGTGATATAGTATATACTTTTTTGATCTTCTTTCATGCCTTCTTTGTACTCTTTTAAAGATACTAATCCATCTCTTTTGCTGGACTTAAACATGACAAGCTCAAGCAATGTATCTTTGTTCTCAAAGTCTCCATATAGACCTTCTTTGAGAACTTTGCCAAAGTTTTTATAAAATTCAAGATATCTATCTTTATCTTTTTTATTAAGTTTTTTAAGTTCCCCTAAAATTTTCTTTACCGAAGCTCTTTTGATACTCTCTAAAATTCTGTTTTGTTGCAATATTTCTCGGCTGATATTTAGAGGTAAATCTTCGGCATCTATGATTCCCCGTACAAATCTAAGATATGTAGGGAGAAGTTCTTTTTCATCATCTGTTATAAATACTCTTTTTACATATAGTTTGACACCAGGCTGATAGTCAACTCTGTATAAATCCATAGGAGGAGTTGAAGGTATGTAAAATAGTGTTTTATACTCTAGCGTTCCCTCAGCCCTAGTATGTACCCACAAGAAAGGATCACTACTGTCATGAGAGATTTGTTTGTAAAAGTCTTTATACTCTTCGTCTTTTATATCAGATTTATTTAGTGTCCACAGTGCCGAAGCTTTGTTTACCTGTACCTCTTTTATCTCTTTTTTAGGCTCATCACCCTCTTTTTCACTAGGAATTGTCTCTTCTTTATCCATATATATACCAAAAGGTATATGATTTGAGTATTTTTTGATTATCTCTTCTATCTTATAGAATTCTAAAAATTCACTCTCATCATCCTTTACATGTAGAGTTATTTTTGTTCCAAAGTCAGCTTTTTTTGCTTTTTTTATCTCGTAATCACCAGTAGCTTCGCTTGACCATTTCCAAGCCTGTTCTTCACCTGCTTTTTTACTTAAAACCTCTATTTTATCTGCAACCATAAATGCTGAGTAAAAACCAACACCAAACTGACCGATGAGTTGAGAATCTTTTTTCTTGTCTCCACTGAGCTGTGAAAGGAAAGATTTTGTGCCACTTTTTGCGATAGTCCCTAAATTTTCGATTAAATCTTCTTCGTTCATACCGATTCCTGTATCGCTGATACTTAGGGTTTTTCTCTCTTTATTCAACTCTATTTTGATTTTTGGTTCATACTTCAGTGCTTTGTATTTATCATCAGTAAGAGTTAAAAAGTGAAGTTTGTCCATAGCATCCGAAGCATTTGATACGAGTTCTCTTAAGAATATCTCTTTATTTGAATATAAAGAGTGGATCATAAGATCCAAAAGTTGTGTAACTTCTGTTTGAAATTGATGTTTTGCCATAATTTCTCCTTAATATATAAATTTATGGGAAATTATAGCATAATACATATAAAAGTTCAAGAACATTAAGTGATATTACTGATAAAGCTTTAGCCTATATATATAAAGGTTATATATATAATTTCTTGAAGAGAATGATAGCGATTATAGTAGATGCTAAGGTTAGTGTGACATTTAGAGTTATGTTTACTGCAGCCCTATAGTAATCTCCATCTTGAAGCATATTTACATTCTCTAGAGAAAATGTAGAAAAAGTGGTCAATGCTCCTAAGAATCCGGTCATTACAAAAGCTTTATATTGAGGTTCAATCATATTTTGAAAAAACATAGCCATGAAACCTATGATAAAACTACCGAGTATATTTACACTTAGCGTTCCTATAGGAAAAAAAATATTCACATGTTTTTGAACAAAACTAGCAATCAAAAACCTCGATATTGCACCTAAAAAACCGCCAAAACCGATATATAACAAAAGAGATAGGTTCATCGTGTTCCTATTTGTGCTTATATTTTATGACTTCGGTATCACACATAGTCATGATACCCTCTTCAATCATATAGTCAATTTTGTCTATAAACTCTACTATTTTTTCTTCAGAGTCAATTACCTCTACTATAAGAGGCATCACTTGAGATATGGTAAAAATATTGAAGCTTCTTAGCTCACTATGAGCCCCTATGCCAGCCACCCCTTTAAATACCGTGGCACCTGCGACACCATTTTCCTTGACCTTTTTTAGTATCATTTCCCATAATGGTTTGTTTTCAAATTTATCTTGGTTGTCTATGTAGATACGAAGTATCTTTTTTTTACCCATGTACCGTTTCATTTTATCTCCCCTTTTTATGTGGGCAAAGCCCAAGCAAAATTCCTCGTGACTAAAGCTTTAGCTGTCTCCAAGAAATTGCTATTTTATGTGCTAAAGCATGAGCTATCGCTCTGCGTCATTTGATTTTTTATCCAATTTTTGTGAAGTAACCTAGCAACTAAAGCATTGTCATTTTTGAGTGATTTATGCTAGCTCACCACTTTCAAATTTCTTATTGTATTGATCTAGTGTTGCTTGCATATCTTCTCTGATTTTTTCATACCAGTTTCCATCTTTTTTTGGGTCAACTAAGTCTAAATAATTTACAACTACAGTGCCACTTTTTGCTTTAAAATTTTGTGAGTCAAATATGCTTCTGGTATTTACAACAACTACGGGCTGAACTTTCAAATCCAGTTTTTCTGCCAAAAATTTTGCGCCCTTTTGAAACTTCAAAAGTTTTTTCCCTCTGCCTCTAGTGCCTTCAGGAAATATGGCTATGACTCTGCCTTCACTAATCCTTTGTTTTGATTCTTTTAAAAGCTTTACCATGGATCTTCTGTCTTTTCTATCTATGACTATCATCTTTGGAGCTTTTAAGATGTGTCCAAAAAGCGGTATATCTCTTATTTCCTTTTTTGCTACCCAACATAAATTTTTTGGATAGATTGCTTCTAACGAAGTTATATCCAAAAGACTTTGGTGGTTTACAAGAATTAGCTTTGCATCAAGATAGGGTTCCCCTTTTTGCAAGATATTGAAACCTATGAGGATTTTTTGCATTTTTGCCCAAGTCTGTCTGATTTTGTATGTAGAGTTTTTAAATATATACATCAAAACAATCGTGACTAAAACAGTAAATACGAATTGAGCCATTATAAAAATTGCTTTAATTTTTGATAACATTTTTTTCCTTTATCCATCCGATTTTTCCATTTGGTAGGATTATTTTTATATAGTTTTCTCTTGTATTAAGTTTTTTTGCTTCTAGAATTTTTGGTGTTATGTAAAATATAGTGGAGTTTCTCGTAGGTAAGATATATACTTTTGCATCTTTTACAATTTTTATGCTTCTTAGCGGAGTAATTCCTAGAAAAAAGAGGACTATGAGAATGATAAAAAAAAGCAGATAGACGATTTTTCTTCTTTTTAAAAATATTAAAAATAGTATTATAGCTGCAGCCCCATAAAATATATTTTTATATAGGTTAAATGAACCGTCTTGTGGGTTGAGATCGCTTTGTGTACTGATATCCTCGTCACTTAGCACTATGTTGACAGTTTTTTTTATAAATCTGTTTTGTTTTATATTAAAGTATTTAAAAACTAGTTTATTTGTACGGTTTGGCACAATTGCATAATAGTACATCCTAGATATTGGAAAATTATCTACAAATGAATCTATCCCGCCTCTTTTTATATACGAAAGATTAAAGTCTTTTAGATTTGCATTTTTTGCCATAATTTCTAATACAACCATAAGATTTTGATCATCAAATCTAGTTGTTTTAACTTTTGGTATATCAAGCCAAGTTGCTATGATATTTGAAAAGTATTTATCAGAGTGTAATTTGATTATATTTAGAGGTAAATTTGGAAATTTTTGTGATGAGGTGAGATTTCCATCTTTGTACAATTCAAAGTAGATTTGTGGAAAGGTAGCATTGCTCTCACTTGCCCTTAAATAAAATGTTTTCTCATAGATAGACTCGCTTTGTTCTGTCCAGTTTTGATCGGTATTTAACACAACAATACCCTTTTGTGGCACAACTCTATCTTTAATCAAATCAAAATTTTGCGTAGCTACTACGGTTTTTACTTTTAATGCAAATTGTTGTCCGACAAAAATTTTTGTAGGTACTTTTTTATATGATATGAAAATATTTTGTTTTTTCTCAACCTTTTGCGTTAAATTATTATCTTCTTGATTTGTGTAATTTTCATCAGTTTGATTTGTGTCTTTGGAAAAATTAAAAAGTGATTCAAAGGAGATATTTTGTTCAGTAGAAGGAATAAGAGCATTTGAGTGATTTATGTCGCTTACATTGATTGTCTGCCCAAATGCAAGTGAAAGATAAAGAAAGAAAATCGCATAAAATCGCATAAAACTACTCTAAAAAACCCTCTAGCATTTTGACTCCGTCGTTGGAGCCGAGTATAGCTTCTATGGCTCGTTCAGGATGAGGCATAAGTCCAAAGACATTTTTTTTTGCATTGCATAGACAAGCGATTGAGCTAATCGAACCGTTTGGATTTTCTTCATTGCCCAACTCATCACAGTATTCCAATAAAACCTGCTCTTTATCATAGAGTTTTTTTATCTCATCATCAGAGATAAAAAAGTTGCCCTCACCGTGTGCGATAGGTATATTTAAAATATCTCCAACCTTTAGTTTACTTAAAAATTGATTGTTATTGTTTATCACTTTTAAGTGTTGATATTTTGATATAAAATGTGTTTTTTGGTTTCTTTTCATGGCCCCAGGTAGTAATTTTGTCTCCAAAAGCATTTGAAAACCATTGCAGATACCAAGAACCCTGCCACCACTATTTGCAAACTTTATGACAGTACTCATTATGGGAGAAAATTTAGATATAGCTGCACTTCTGAGGTAATCTCCATAGCTAAAACCACCAGGTAAAACTACTAAATCAGTATCATTTGGCAATTTGTCACTTTTGTGAAAAACAAGTTCTACGCTAGCACCTATCTTTTCAAAAGCATATTTTGTATCGATTTCGCAATTTGTTCCGGGAAATACAGCAACAACTACTTTCATATCAGTTCTCTATATCTATAGAATATGTCTCTATGACAGTATTTGCAAGTAACTCTTCGCACATCTCTTTTACTCTTTTTAGTGTTTTTTCTTTATCATTTTCCTCTACATGTAAGATGATCTGCTTCCCAATTCTTACATTTTGTACTTCGTTGAATTGTAGTGCAAGAAGTGCATGATGTACTGCTTTTCCTTGAGGGTCTAAAACGCCCTCTTTTAGTTGTATGTTGACTATAACTTTCATTTTATTGCCCCTTTTTTATACAAGTAAATTCCACAAAAATTCCTCGCACTATTGCACGAAGTAGAAACTTCTGTAATTTTCATTTAACTGTCCCCTTTTTACGGAAGTGAATTCCGGAAAAATTCCTCGCGACTAAAGCATGAAGTACAAACTTCTGTAATTTCATTTAACTGTCCCCTTTTTTATGGAAGTGAATTCCACAAAAATTCCTCGCACTATTGCACGAAGTACAAACTTCTGTAATTTCATTTTATTTTTCCAGTATTCTTCTTAAAATCTCTTCATAAGCGACTTTTACATCGCCTAATCCTTGCCTAAACCTGTCTTTATCCAGCTTTTCATTTGTCTCTGCATCCCAAAATCTACAGCTATCAGGACTAATTTCGTCTGCCAAAAGGATATTTCCTTCTTTATCTATACCAAACTCCACTTTGAAATCGACAAGATTTAAACCTCTCTTTTCAAAAAAGCCTTTTAGAGTAGAGTTTATCTCCCTACCTAGCCTTTTTAACTCTTCCAAATCAGTTTCACTTTTTACTAAATCCATCATCAAACAGTGCTCGTCATTGACTAGTGGATCATTCAAATCATCATCTTTATAGTAGAACTCGACCAAAGCAAATGGAAGTTTTTTCCCATCCTCTATTCCTAGCCTTTTTGTGAGTGAGCCTGTTGCTATATTTCTGACAACAACCTCGAGTGGTATTATCTGCACCTTTTTTATGAGTTGGGAAGAGTCATCTAAGGTTTTTACAAGATGTGTTTTTATGCCTGTCTTTTCCAAAAGGTGAAAAAGTTGAGTGCTTATTTTGCAGTTAAGTGCACCTTTTCCCTCTTCATTGCCTCTCTTTTGAGCATTAAAAGCTGTCAAATCATCTTTAAATTCTGAAACCAGAAGATTTTCATCATCAGTTTTAAAAAGTCTTTTGCCTTTTCCTTCGTACAATAGCTCTTTTTTCTCCACCTTTTTTCTCCTATTTGGATTTTGCGATTGATAGTATGTCTATAGCATCAATCGCTGTTTTTAGTTGTATATCTTTTAAAATATCATTTTTTGTTATAACATTTTTTTCTTTCTTTTGTATTTTTATCTTCTTTTTATCTATTTTGTTGAGCTCAACCTTGAGGTGTTCTTTTAGCTCTTTCTCTTTGATGGCGAATTCATTAACTTTATGTTGTACTTTACCAGCACTTACTACAACATCCGGTTTTACCCCTACGGCTTGTATAGTTCTGCCACTAGGTAGATAGTACCTCGCGATTGTCAGTCTTAGTGCCTCTGTGTTGTTGATAGGTAATATAACCTGAACACTACCTTTTCCAAAAGTATTTGTTCCAACTATGATAGCTCTTCTATGATCTTGCAATGAACCACTTACTATTTCGCTTGCACTCGCACTTCCACCATTTACTAAAACGGCCATAGGAACATGGGTTAGCGTGCTTGATGAGTCGGCATTATATTTTATATCTTCTTTTTTATCTCTTCCTCTTTGTGATACGATTATACCTTTGTCGACAAAAAGATTTACTAAGCCTACGGCTTGGTTTAGGAGACCGCCGGGATTGTTTCTGAGATCCAATATAATTCCTTTTACATTTTTATGTTTAAGGATCGCCTCTTTTGCTCCCTTGACGACTTTTTTATCAAAACTTGTTACTCTTAGATATAGGATGTTGTATTTGCTTATCATTTTTGCATATACAGAGTCAATTTTGATTATGTCTCTTATTATTGTTATCTTTACAGGTGTATTTACACCTTTTCTTACTACTGTAAGAACTATCTTTGTTTTTGGTTTGCCTCTCATGTGACTTACAGCTTCGTCGATAGTCATATTTAGAGTAGAGAGATCATCTATTTTAAGTATAATGTCGCCAGCTTTTACGCCGGCTTTATATGCCGGTGTTCCCTCAATCGGGGCTATGACGGTAAGTGCACCTCTTCTCATACCAACAGTGATACCTAGTCCTCCAAACTCTCCATCTGTTTGAATTTTTAGATTTTTAAAGCCTTTTTTGTCAAGAAAAGATGAGTGAGCATCTAAATTTGACATAAGTCCTTCTATGGATTTATTTACTATAGCGGTTATATTTATATCATCTACATAGTATTTTTGTATTGTTCCTACAACTCTTGTGTACTTTGCTAGTGCGGCCAACCTGCTAGATTCACTCTCGTTAGATTTTGCAAAAAGAGTTGTGCCTAAAAGTATGCTAGCTCCAACAAGAGTAGCTACAAAACCAAAGGTGGCAATTTTTATATGTTTCATTTAAGTGTTCCTTATTTAGGGTCAAAATTTATGGATAAATTAGGTTATGATTTTATCTAATTTTCCCTAAAATTACTATAAGTATGGTTATTTTAGAAAATAATTTACTAAAATAAGTATATTTAGTGAGATAATATATGTTATATTACTCAATATACTTGACAATAATAGACTAAAGGTGTATAATTCCGTAGAAATAAAAGTTCTTCTTGCTAAAAGCAAAGCAATAGTCGAGGGGAATTTAACTTGGGCTTTGCCCAAATTAAAGGAGAAACAATAATGAATAAAATATTTGAAAAACTGACACATCAGATGACACAAACTATAGAGAGTGGATTATCTTTGGCGCTTCATGCTAAAAATCCGGAAGTTGCACCTTTACATATATTGTGGGCGTTGTTGACAAATTCATCTTCTATACTAAATCAAGTTTTAAATAAACTAAATATAGATAAATCAGCCATAGAGTTAGAGGTTAAAAGCAAAGTGGGCTCACTGCCGACATCTTCTAGTGTAACCAAAGAGACTATAAAACTCTCAAGAGCATTGGTTGAATCGTTGCAAAGAGCAGAAGGCTTGATGAACAAGCAAGGCGATAGCTATCTGTCTGTCGATACTTGGCTTTTGGAAAACCTCAAAGACAGTGCCATAAAAGAGATACTCTCTAAGTATATAGATTTAACAGAGATTAAGAAAAATTTAGAGGCTCTAAGAGGAAACAAAAGGATAGATAAGCAAACAGCAGATGAGACACTTGAATCACTAGAGAAATTTGGTATAGATTTGACAAAAAAAGCTAGCGAAGGTGAGCTTGATCCCGTGATAGGTAGAGATGAAGAGATTCATAGGATTATGCAAATTCTTATAAGAAAGACTAAAAACAATCCTATTCTTATAGGAGAACCGGGAACTGGAAAGACTGCCATAGCCGAGGGGCTGGCTATAAGAATCTCAAAAGGAGATGTGCCTTTAAGTCTGCAAAATAAGAGGGTAGTGGCACTTGATATGAGTGCATTGATAGCCGGTGCAAAATACAGAGGTGAGTTTGAAGACAGGCTAAAGGCTGTTATAGATGAAGTCAAAAGTGCAGGAGATATCATTCTATTTATAGATGAGATACACACTATTGTAGGCGCAGGAGCTAGTGAGGGAAGTATGGATGCGGCAAACATCCTAAAGCCGGCACTTGCTAGAGGAGAGCTTCATACGATTGGTGCAACAACCCTAAAAGAGTATAGAAAGTATTTTGAAAAAGATACGGCGCTTCAAAGAAGGTTTCAACCGGTTAATGTAAATGAGCCTAGCATTAGTGAGGCATTGCAAATCCTAAGAGGTATAAAAGAGTCTTTAGAGACATTTCACGGTGTTAGAATCACAGATGGTGCACTTGTGGCTGCCGCAAAACTGAGTGACAGATATATAACAGATAGATTTTTGCCGGATAAGGCTATAGATTTGATAGACGAGGGCGCAAGTGAACTCAAGATGCAGATAGAGAGTGAGCCGATTGAGCTGAGCCGAGTAAAGATAGAACTTGGGCGATTGATGGTTGAAAAAGAGGCTCTTTTGATGGAAAGTAAAAAGAAAAATGCAAAGAGATTGGGTGAGATAGAGAAAGAACTAAGTGATGCAAAAGAGAAGCAGCAAAAACTTCAAATGCAGTTTGATACCGAAAAGAGCGTATTTGAAGAGATAGGAGAGCTTAAAAATGAGGTAGAATCCCTCAAAAGAGAGGCAGAAATCGCAAAAAGAAATAGTGATTTTAACAAAGCCGCCGAGATAGAGTATGGAAAGCTCCCTGAGTATGATGTTAAAGAGAAAGAGTTAAATGAAAAATGGGAGAAGATGGTGGAGAGTGGAACTCTGCTTAAAAACAGTGTTGATGAAGAGATGATAGCCTCGATAGTAAGCAAATGGACAGGCATTCCGGTCAATAAAATGCTTCAAAGTGACAAAGAGAAAGTTTTAGATATTGAGGGACGATTAAGAGCTGAGGTAGTAGGGCAAGATAGGGCACTTCATGCGATAGGAAGAGCTATAAAGAGAAATAAAGCAGGTCTTAGTAATGACTCTAGACCGATAGGAAGCTTTATGTTCTTAGGACCTACAGGGGTAGGAAAAACACAAAGTGCCAAAGCTTTGGCAAAATTTCTCTTTGATAGTGAAAAGTCACTAATCAGGTTTGATATGAGTGAGTATATGGAGAAACACGCAGTCTCTCGTCTTATAGGGGCAGCTCCAGGATATGTCGGATATGATGAGGGTGGACAGCTAACAGAAGCAGTAAGACGAAAACCATATAGTGTCTTGCTTTTTGACGAAGTTGAGAAGGCTCACCCTGATGTTTTCAATATCTTGCTTCAAGTTTTGGATGATGGAAGATTGACTGACAATAAGGGTGTAACGATTGATTTTAAAAATACAATTATCATCCTTACTTCAAACATAGCAAGTGATAAAATCATGGAAAATCCGCAAAATTGCGAAAAGGATGTGATGAATGAAATCAAGAGGTATTTTAAGCCGGAGTTTTTAAATAGATTAGATGATATAGTTATATTTAACCCTTTAAGCTTTGAAAATATAAAAGAGATAGTTCACATTATGTTTGCAGATTTACAAAGAAGAGTTGGTGAGAGAGGGATTAAAATAGAGCTTGGTGAGAGCTCAGTTGAGCTTCTAGCACAAGCAGGGTTCGATACGGTATATGGGGCAAGACCGCTTAAAAGAGCGCTCTATGAACTTATAGAAGATAGACTAGCTGATATGATTTTAAGAGATGAATTAAAAGATGGTTCAAGCGTAAATATAAAAGCACTCAATGATGAGTTGATTTTTGAGATAGCCTAATATTTTTTAGTCTCGCACTTCTGGTGCGAGACTAAGACTGTTATTTTTGTTTTGCGCCAAATAATTTTCTTATTTTTAAGAGTCCCATCTGCATTCCACTGTATTTCATGATTTTTGCTAGTTTTTTCCAATCGGTTTTTTCATAACATGGAGCCGGGCATTTTCTACAGCTAGGTTTATCGTCGTGAGGGCAAGAGAGGAGATTGCTATAAGAGATTTTGAGTGTTTTTTCACACTCTTTGCATAGATTAAACTCTAATTTTCCCAGTTCTTTTCCATCGTAGCACAGTTCTATAAAATCTTGAGTTTTTTTTGTATTTTTGTGTTTATTGTCACAATATAACTGTATAAACTTGTGCAAGGTTCTCGCATCTTTTTCAAATTTTTCTACGGTCATCTAAGTCCTCCTCTTTGTTTCCACTTATACTCTTTATCATCTTTTATCTTACTAAAGTACAGATCTCCCGAGTCTCTCCATGGGTCTAGCAAAATACCATCTTGAAATTTACAGCCTCTACATGTAACTACTAAAACATTGTGTTCTCTCCAATAATCACCTACATTTGCACCACCGATATAGTAGTCAAAACTTTTATAGTTTTGTTTTTTTACAAAAGAGAGCATATCGTAAGCAAATTGCCAACAAAGTCCTTTTTTTCTTAGTCCGATATTGACTAAAAAATTTTGAAATAAAGGAGGTTTGACTAAATTGTACTCTTTTGCCAATGTTCTAGAGTAAGTGATACTCTTTTTTGCCAAATCTTTTGCCTCTTTTTTATCTACATGTAGAGAGTTCAATAAAGATTCAAGTTTTTGTATCTTGATGTTTTGTACATTGGGAATTGGCTGATTGCTAGTGCAACCAACAAATAAAATCGACAACAAAAGAAGATAAATATAACTTTTCATAAACGCAATGATATTAAATGAAAATAAACAATTTTTAAATAAGCTTAAGTAAAATTAGAGTATAATCCGTACCTTAATTTGCGAATATGGAGTTCGTAAAATTTAATAAATTTATAAAAAAGGGAAAATGATGAAAAGAACATTTCAACCGCACAACACGCCAAAAAAGAGAACTCATGGCTTTAGAACAAGAATGAAGACTAAAAATGGCAGAAAAGTTATAAGTGCAAGAAGAGCAAAAGGTAGAAAAAGATTGGCTGCATAAGCGATTTTGAGATTTTAAAGAGAACAAAAGAGTTTTCTTTAGTCTATAACAATAGTAAAAAATGGCATTTTGACGGTGCCGTGGTCTTTTACAAATCAGGTTTGAAAAAAAATGTGGGTTTTACAGCAAGTAAAAAAGTAGGAAATTCTGTAAAAAGAAACAGAGCTAGGAGGAGACTTAAAGCACTGTTTCTTGAGTTAAGCTCCGGATTAAAGAGTGGAAGTTATATATTTGTAGCAAAAGAGAAGATAGATAAAATGGATTATGAATCTTTAAGAAAAGCTCTTCTCTGGTCTTATAAGAGATTGGATTGTTTGGAAAAATGAGAAAAATTGCTCTCCTTTTTTTGAATTTTTATCAAAAGTTTTTGACACTCTTTAGTTATGGAAGTTGCAGATATTATCCTACTTGTTCACAGTACGCCAAAGAACAGATTATGTTTAATAACTTTTTTAAGGCCCTGTTTTTTTCAATTTTAAGGATATTGAGATGCAACCAACTATTTCGTGGCGGTATTGATTATCCTGTTATAAAAAAAAGATTTACAAAAATCTCATATATAAAGAGTTACAAAGTTTCTCTTTTGAAAGTATCTTTTTGGTTTGTCCCAAAAGATAAAAATATTTTTTTCGTTGTAAAATCTTTCAATTAATTTTTAAAAGGGTTCGCAAGTGATCGACAAACTCAGTAATCAAAACAGAATCATACTAGCAACAGTCCTCTCATTTTTATTTTTTGCTACTTATGATTATTTCTTTATCCCAAAAACGGCAAAAAATCTTAATGAACAAAATAGTACAAGAGTTGAAAAAACTGTAACAACCAGTTCTCAAAGAGCTCCAGCAGCGATAAAAGAGACAGCCTCTAATATACCGTCAAAAGTTTCAAAAGCAGTAGCTTCTACTTCAAAGGTAAAAGATAATGTGATAGCAACTGTAAAAGCGAAAAATTTTGAACTAAAGATTGATAGATTGGGAAGAATTACGAGATTTTATTTGAATGAAAAGAAATTTACTTCAAAAGACGGAAAAAGGCTTCAACTTGTGGACCATAAGAAGGGACTTCTGCCCTTAGAGATGAGATTTAGCAATGAGGCTATAAATACAGAAGCATTTGCTACTTCTTATGATACAAGTGTATCAAATATAGTGCTTAAAGACAAACCTGTTGATATCGTTCTAACACAAAGACTATCTGCTTTGACAGTAGTGAAAAATATCAAAATATATAAAGATGGACACTATAAACTAGAAGTAAAATTAAGCAAAAAAGCCAAATACTTCATAACCCCGGGTTTTCATCCGAGTCTTGGAAAAAAGAGCTATACATTTCATGGTGCACTATTGCAAAAAAGCGATGGCAGCATGGAGATTATAGACGATGGAGATGCTGTTCAAGCAGAATTTAAAGGTGTTGGTTTTGCAGCAAATGCGGACAAATACTATGCAACTGTTTTGTATAATTTTAAAGATAAGATGGAAGTTGTAGAGACTCCTTTAAAAGATGAAGATCCTGCACTTTTTATCAAAGGTAAGCAAGATTTAAAACTTGGAGGTTATATAGGACCAAAAGATTTTGAAATTTTGAAAAATATAAATCCTAAGTTGACAGATGTCATTGAGTATGGTTTTTTTACATTTATATCAAAACCATTGTTTGTTCTACTATCTTATATACATAATTTCCTAGGTAACTGGGGTTGGTCGATAGTTGTACTTACACTATTGGTGAGATTGGTACTGTTTCCTCTGACATATAAAGGCATGGTATCTATGAATAAGATGAAAGCTTTGTCTCCAAAAATGAAAGAGCTTCAAGCAAAATATAAAGGTGACAAACAAAAACTTAATGCACACATGATGGAGCTGTATAAAAAACACGGAGCAAACCCGATGGGAGGTTGCCTCCCGATGATTTTACAAATTCCTGTTTTTTACGGTGTTTATAGGGTTCTTCAAAATACGGTCGAGCTAAAAGGTGCACCTTGGATATTGTGGATTCACGATTTAGCTGTGATGGATCCATATTTTATACTTCCTGTTCTGATGGGAGCATCTATGTTCTTGCAACAAAGACTTGCACCAAATAGTTTTACAGATAAAACACAAGAGAAGATTATGAAGTTTTTACCTTTGATATTTACATTTTTCTTCGTAACTTTTCCTGCAGGATTGACGCTTTACTGGTTTGTTAGTAACCTAGCTTCCATCGTGCAGCAGTATTTTGTAAATAAAACATTTGCAAAGCATAAAAAAGAAGAGATGGCGGTTAAAAAATGACAAGAATAGAAGCAAATACACTGCAACAAGCTTATCTTGATGCGGCAAAGGAGTTAGAGTGTTCAGTCACCCAATTAGATATAGATATAATCCAAAATTCGTCTTCAGGATTTTTGGGAATGTTCAAAAAAAATGCTATTATCGAGGTGAGAAAAAAAGGGATAAAAACTGAACATAAGGGCAAAACCAATAGAAGCAAGGTGGATAGAAAAGCAAAAAAAGAGAGTTTGCCAACAAATAAACAGAGCAAACAAACTCGTGAAAAAAATCCTCCAAGGTTAAGAAGACAAAAAAATGAAAAACTTCAAAAGACAACAAAAGAGATAAAACAAGAGGAAAGTAAACCTAAAAAATCTCATAGAAGAGAGCCAAAAAAGCAGGAATTAAAAGTAGAGATAAACCAAGCTGTAACTGAGATAAAAGATGATATAAACAGGCTTTTTAAAGAGAGTTGTTTTGAAATGGATGAAATAAAAGTTTCAAAATATAACGACAATACCGTCTTGTTGGAATTTGGCGGAACAGATGCCGCACTTCTTATCGGGAAAGAGGGATATAGGTATAAAGCATTGTCATACTTCTTATATAATTGGATAAATATAAAGTACGGAACAAATATTCGTCTTGAAATTGCAGAATTTTTAAAAAATCAAGAAGAGATGATAAGCAAATATCTAATTCCCGTAATCGAAAGAGTTAGAAGCGGGGGAAGAGGACAGACAAAGACACTCGACGGTGTTCTTATAAAAATTGCACTTGAAAAACTCAGAAATGAATTTCCTGAAAAGTATGTCGGTATAAAATCTGCGAGGAGTGGAGGCAGATTTATAGTCATAAACGACTTTAACAGGAAAAGCAAATAGATACAATCGCAGCAATCGCAACGGCCCACGGTATAGGATCTATATCGGTAGTTAGAGTAAGTGGGTCAAACTCCTTGCAAATCGCAAAAAAACTTACGAAGAAAGAAGATTTTACCCCAAGAATTGCTTATCTATCGTCATTATACGATAAATGTGATGATTTGATAGATGAAGCAATTGTTATATATTTTAAAAACCCACGCTCTTTTACGGCAGAGGATGTAGTAGAATTTCAGTGTCATGGCGGTTTGGTTGTTGCAGATATGGTGCTAAATACTGTTTTAGATTTTGGTGCTAGGCTTGCAAATCCAGGTGAATTTTCAAAAAGAGCATTTTTAAATGGAAGAATTGATTTAACCAAAGCCGAAGCTATAGCTAAGCTGATAGAGACAAAGAGTGTGGATGCGGCGAAGATTTTAGCTAGGCAATTAAAAGGTGAACTTCAAGATTTTATAGAAAAGATTAGAGATGATTTGGTGGAGATTTTAGCTTTTGTAGAGGTGAATATCGATTATGCTGAAGAAGATTTACCAAAAAATTTGCTAGATATGATAGAAAAAAAGCTAAAGGATATGAGTGAATTACTTAAAAACACTTATGAGAGCTCAAAAAGAAGAGAAGGTTTGATAGAAGGCTTTAAGGTAGCTATCATAGGAAAACCAAATGTCGGCAAAAGCTCTCTTTTGAACTCTTTGTTAAATTATGATAGGGCAATCATAAGCGAAATAGCCGGAACAACTAGAGATACCATAGAAGAAGAGGTTCGTATAGGAACTCATCTTATAAAGATAGTTGACACAGCAGGCATAAGAAGTTCGTTTGACGAGATAGAAAAGATAGGAATTCAAAGATCAAAGGAGGCGATAGAATCAAGTGATGTAGTTATAGCTATCTTTGATAATTCAAGACTTTGCGATGTGGAAGATAGAGAGATTTTAGATATATTAGATGATTATAAAGACAAAAAAAGTATCATTATCGCTCTAAACAAGATAGATTTAAAAAATCAATTTGATGCTAAAATACTGAGTCATTACATAGAGTTATCTTGTAAACAAAGTAGTGAATCAGTTATCTTGAAACTCAAAGCGATACTTGATACCACAAACAAAGACGACTCCTTGCTTTTAACTTCCAAAAGACAGATGATAGCTGTAAAATCAAGCTATGATGAGATAGAATCAAGCAAGCAAGTTTTGAGTGAAGGAGAACTAGAGCTTTTTGCTTTTCATCTAAATGAAGCGTTGCGTTATATCTCTGCTATAACTAAAAACTTTGATAGAGATGAGATTTTAGATAAAATGTTTGGAAGTTTTTGTTTGGGAAAATAGAAAATTAGGAGAAAGTTTGTTAAAATTTTTTGAAAATATTGGTAATTTTGTCTTTATATATATAGCCTATATTGTTAATTTTTACAAATTTTCAGTTATCTGTTTTCTTAATATATTTAACCCAAAAAGCTACAACCCTGCAAGTAGAAAGATTTTAATTGAGCAGATTTTTTATACTTCATTGGAAATTTTACCTATTTTTATATTTTTAGCTATGATCTTTGGCGTTGTTTTTATGGGATTTGTGGTTGATTTATCTGTCAAGTACTCTATGCAAGATTATCTAAGCAATATCATAGTAAAGTTTATTGTGGTGGAATTTGTACCGTTTTTTATGGCCTTGTATATCTCGCTGAGAACTGGTCTTAGAGTTGGAATAAAGACATCTATCATGAATGTGAATTCTGAATTTAAGACTCTTGATGCCTATAAGATAGATATAGTGAACTATCTTTTCACACCAAGAGTTGTTGCAGGAATGATCAGTTTTTTATCTTTAGCGATACTCTTTTCTGTTATAATGGTCTTGAGTGGCTATATTTTTATATTTTTTTCCATAAATATGGATTTTACTAGATTTATTACATCATTGACAGAAGTTGTTACCATAAAAGATATATTGATTTTTGTTTTAAAATCCCTATTTTTCGGTTTTTTAATCATAGTTATACCATCTTTTGCAGGCGTGAAAATAAAAGCTAGATACATAGAGATACCAGTCGCCATGTCAAAAGCCATGGTTGGTCTTTTTGCATCTATATTTTTGATGGAGGTTATATCATTAAGTGTCCAACTGATATAAAATTATTTGATAGTGTGGAGATGATTCAAAAGCATATAAAGCAAAGCCGTAATTTTGCTTTAGTGAGTGAGAGCACCCCTCTTTTAAGAGATCTTAATGTCATAGAAAACATAGCATTGATTTTAGAGTATCATGATAAAATTTCTATCAAAAAAGCACAAAGTGGTGTAAATGATATCTTAAAGAGATGCGGAGCGGACATCTTGAGCTATAAAAAAGTATATGAATTAGATAAAAAAGATAGTATAATCGTCAAATATATACGAGCATATATGAGCAATTTTGAGATTATATTGATAGATAGACCATTTTCTATGTTGGATAAAATGGAAGATATACAAAGTATATTTGAGCTTAGCGAAGTTTTGGATGATAAAGCTGCCCAGATAGTAGATTTGAAATCAAATGAGTATTATAAGGATAAATATGTCTTACAATAAAATGAAAATTGCTGTTGGAATTTTTACATTTATCACTATAATTTTCTTATCTTTTGCGCTCTTTTTTATCCTTAAATACAAAGGTATGTTTGAAAAAAGCTACACATACGCTTTTTATGCAAATAGTGCCAAAGACTTTGATATTGGCACACCTATCAAGTATTCAGGATTTAAAATAGGATATATAAATAAGATTGATTTTACTTATGATGGGAAAGTTTTTGTACACTTTTTAGTGAAGGCAAAAAATACAAAATGGATAAACAAAAGAGCATATCTCCTTTTGAGAAAGCCTCTTTTGGGAAGCTCTACCATCTCATTGATAGCAAATGCGAATTATCCTGTTATCACACCCAATGCTATATTGAGTTATGAGGTGCAAGATGATATAAATTCTCTAATAGTGCAGTTAAAACCCGTGCTGATAAATGTCAAAAGTGTGATCAAAAATATAGATTTACTTACAAAAGAGCTATCAAGTCCAAAAGGTTCTCTAATGCGTTCGATGAGTAATCTTGAAAAAATTACAGCCAAGTTTGCCAATAGTAAATCTATGGTGGATGCTGTGATGGGAGAAAAGAAAAGCAGCAAAAATATAACACAAAGCATAGAATCGCTCAAAGAGATTATGAGCGAAGTTCAAAAAAGTACACAAAAGATAAACAAAATACTCAAACATGTGGATAACGGCATAATCAAACCAAGTAAAAAGATACCAAAAAATATAAATGACATTTTAGAAGATGTAAAGAAAAAACTAAGAAAACTAGATGGCTTGGTAAATGCTGTCGGCAAATCAGATAAAGATATTGTTTTGTTAAAAGAGCAAATTCTTCTTGCCGTGGATAAGGCAAATGGTTTGATAAACAGTGTGAATTCTCTCATCCAAAGTGACGATAAAAAGGTTCAGTTGCCATGAGACTCGCCATATTGTTTACGCTTATCTTTTTGGCAGGTTGTTCATTTAAGAGTGATAATCTAGGTGCTTGGAAAAAAGAGACATCAAATTCATTTGAAAGTTATACAAAATACTACTTGGAGGGCAAGACGAGATTGGCTTCTGTTTCACTCAAAAGGGCATTAGCGAGTGCAAAAAGTAGTGCTGATTTGAGACCCCTTTCTAAAGTTTACCTCGGAGTTTGTGCTCTACATGTAGGAGTTTTGATAGATGATAAATGTGATGATTTTCTCTCTTTGGATGATGTTTTAGACAAAAATGATTCTAGTCGAAGTTACTATTATATGATAGAAAAAAAGTTTAGAGATGTTCGAGTTGATTCTTTACCAAAACAGTATAGAGATTTTGTCAAAGCTGTTAAAAAAAGTGATTTTAAGAGTGCCAAACAAGATATAAAAGCTATGAAAAACATCAGTTCTGCCCTGATAGCTTCCTCCTTGATAAAAGAGCATTTAAACTCAGATGATATAGATTTTTTGATTCAAAGAACCTCTCTTTATGGGTATAAAAAAGCTATCATAAGATGGTTGAAATTTTTAAAAACCACAAGTACAACCAAGAAAGATAGAAAGATAGACAAGCTCTTAAAAATTTTAAACTGATATATTTTTTTATTATAATATCAAGAGACCAGTGCGCAGTAGAAATGGTATCAAACAAAGCAAGACTTTAGGCAATTACTCCGCCATATTTACAAGTTAAACCCTAATTCAATACATCTTTAGCACTTTTTGAGTAAAATAGAGCAATTTATTTTATTAGGTTGTCAAAATGGAAAACTTAGAAGAAGTGCTAAAGAGTCATAAACTTACAAATGATGAGTATCAAAATATCCTTAAAATCATGGGACGAGAGCCAAATCTTTTGGAAATCAAGATATTCTCCTCTATGTGGAGTGAACACTGCTCCTATAAATCAAGCAAAAAATATTTAAACGGCTTTCCGACAAAAGCTCCATGGGTCATACAGGGTCCGGGAGAAAATGCCGGCGTTATAGATGTAGGAGATGGTATAGCAGCTGTCTTTAAGATGGAGAGTCATAATCATCCAAGCTTCATAGAGCCATACCAAGGAGCTGCCACGGGAGTCGGTGGAATCCTCAGAGATGTTTTCACTATGGGTGCAAGACCTGTGGCAAATATGAACTCACTTCGTTTTGGAAATATAGTAAATAATGACAAAATATCAAAACACCAAAGATACTTAGTAAGAGGCGTAGTAGCCGGTATAGGTGACTATGGTAACTGTATGGGAGTTCCGACAATCGGTGGAGAGTGTTCTTTTGAAGAGTGTTACAATGGAAATATACTCGTAAATGCTTTTACTCTAGGGCTTGCAAAAACAGACGAGATTTTTTATGGATTGGCTGAGGGTATAGGCAATCCTGTCATATATGTCGGAAGCAAAACAGGTCGTGACGGACTTGGTGGTGCTGTTATGGCAAGTGATAGTTTTAGTGAAGAAAATAAGAGTTTGAGACCGACTGTGCAAGTTGGTGATCCATTTGCCGAAAAACTTTTGCTTGAGGCTTGTTTGGAGCTTTTTAAATATGATTATATAGTAGGTATCCAAGATATGGGAGCCGCTGGGCTTACAAGTAGCTCTTTTGAGATGGCAGGGCGAAGTGGAAGCGGTATGACTATGCACTTAGACAGAGTTCCTGCAAGAGAAGAGGGAATGGAGCCATTTGAATTTATGCTTAGTGAATCTCAAGAGAGGATGTTGATATGCGCCAAAAGTGGATATGAAGAGAAAGTTTTGGAGATATTTAGAAAATGGGATTTAGATGCCGAAGTGATAGGAGAGGTGACAAATAGTGGAAATATGGAGCTGTTTTGGCATGGTGAGCGAGTAGCAGACATACCGGTTCTTCCTGTCGGCGAAGAGGCCCCTATATATGACAGGCCTGTAAAAAAACCAACCTATCTTGATGAGATAGCCAAAATTTCCATAGATGACTTTGAAAAAGTGGACAATCAAGAGGCATTTGACAATCTCTTTGCTAGACCTGAAGTGGTCGATAAGTCGTGGATAAGCGAGCAGTATGACTCGATGGTGCAGACAAATACCATAAAAAATTCAGGTAGCCTAGATGCGAGTGCCATAAGGATAAAAGAGAGTGGAAAAGCACTTTCTATGAGTAGTGATTGTAATCCAAGATACAACTATATCGATCCGTTTGGCGGAGCAGCGGCTGCGGTGATGGAGAGTGGTAGAAATGTGGCTATGAGTGGAGCTAGACCAAAGGCTATAACAGACTGTCTAAACTATGGAAATCCAGAAAATCCAGAGATTATGTGGCAATTTGCACAAGGCTGTTATGGTATAAAAGAGGCTTGTAAAGCTCTAAATACTCCAGTAGTCAGTGGAAATGTATCGCTTTACAATGAGACTGACGGTGAGGGTATATATCCGACACCTGCTATCGCTATGGTTGGCGTAAATGATGATGCAAACAAGACGCTTCCAAGTGCATTTCAAAATGAAAACAGTCCTATATATCTTATAGGCGAGACGAAAAGTGACTTTGGTGGAAGTCTGTATCTAAAAAAAGTTTATAAAAAAGTGGGTGGAATTTTGCCCAAAATTGATTATGAGCAAGAGTTGAAACTCTGGGAGTTGGTCATAGAAGCAAACAGACAAGATTTGCTATATTGCGCCAAGGATATAAATGTAGGAGGCCTTGTTATAGCACTAGCCAAGATGAGTTGTGTCGGAGATATAGGCTCTACATGTAGAGCTAATATGAAAGATGGCAGAGACATCTTTAGCGAAAGTTTTTCAAGAGCGATTGTTGAGGTAAAAGATGAGAAAAGCTTTAAGAAACTAGCCTCTAAGATAGGCATAAAAGTAGAAAAAATTGGAAATACAACTCCTAAAAGAGAGTTTGTTTGCGATGATGTGAGTGCTGATTTAGATGAACTAAAAGATATATATTTTCACAAATTTTCTCAAATCATAGAACAGGATATTTGATGAAAAATAGTAAAATCTGCATAGTTGGTCTTGGCTATGTGGGATTACCGCTAGCACATGCATTTAGTAAAAAATACACAGTAGTAGGTTTTGATATCTATAAAGAGAGGATAGATGAGCTAAATAGTGGATTTGATAGAACACTTGAATTGACAAGTGAGCAGATAAAAGAGTCTATAAAAAATGGTGCTAAATTTACAACTTCTCTTGAACTTGTAAAAGAGTGCAATATCTATATCATAACAGTGCCAACACCGATAAATGAATCAAACGAACCAGATTTGACACCTATAATCAAATCTACTGAATCTATAGGCAAGGTGCTTAAAAAAGACGATATAGTCATATACGAATCCACGGTTTATCCAGGCGTGACAGAAGAGGTGTGTGTTCCTATCTTGGAGAGACAAAGCAAGATGAAATTTAACGAAGATTTCTTTTGTGGATACTCACCTGAGAGGATAAATCCCGGAGATAAGGAACATACTGTCACAAATATACTCAAAATCACTTCCGGTTCAACTCCTAAGATTGCGAAGATAGTCGATGATTTGTACAAGTCTATCATAGTTGCCGGTACACATTTGGCTCCTACTATAAAGGTGGCTGAGGCTGCAAAAGTCATCGAAAATACGCAACGAGATGTAAATATAGCTCTTATGAATGAACTTGCTATGATATTTGATATGATGAATATCGATACAAATGCAGTCCTCGAAGCTGCGGCTACAAAGTGGAATTTCATAAAGCTTTCTCCCGGACTTGTCGGTGGACATTGTATCGGAATTGATCCGTATTATCTCACATATAAAGCGCAATCTTTGGGATACACTCCTAATCTGATTTTAGGTGCAAGACATATTAACAATAGGATGAGCAAACTCATAGTAGATAAAACCATAAAATACATGGTAAAAGCAGATAAAAAATTAAATGGTGCAAAAGTTTTGGTTCTGGGCATAACTTTTAAAGAGAATTGCCCCGATATAAGAAACTCAAAAGTACTAGATATCATCTCAGAACTCAAAGAGTATGCTTGTGATGTAGATGTTTATGATTATTGGGTGGATAAGAGTGATAAAAAAACAAAATATCTAAACTTTATCGACAAATTGCCATACGACTCCAAGAAATATGATGCCATAATCGTAGCAGTCGGACATGATAAATTTAAAGAGATTAAGATGGAAGAGTATGAGGGGCTATCAAAGGGTATTCCTACGGTTATAGATGTAAAAGGTATAGTAGAAAAACCAACATGGAGGTTATAAAAAGTTAATGATAAATATAATTTTATGTGGAGGAAATGGTACGAGATTATGGCCTCTGTCTCGAACATTAATGCCAAAGCAATTCGTAAAACTTTTTGATGACGAGTCTCTTTTTCAATTAACAGTAAAAAGAAATCAAAAGCTATGCGGGGAGAGTTTGATTGTTTCAAATACCGAACAGTATTTTTTGGCATTTGATCAACTTGAAGAGTTGAGCATTCAAAATGCAAAATTTTTACTTGAACCTATCGGGCGAGATACGGCTCCTGCCATCGCTTTGTCTTGCCTGTTGGTTGATCCAGAAGAGTTGGTTTTAGTCACTCCCTCTGACCATCTTATTAAAGATGAAAATAGCTATGCAAAAGTAATTCAAGAAGCAAAAAGACTGGCTCAAGAGGATAACTTAGTAACTTTTGGAATCACTCCAACATTTGCTGAGACAGGTTTTGGGTATATTCAGGCAAAGCCTGAAAATGATGAATATTCAAGTCTAAATGTTGAACTATTTAAAGAAAAACCAAATTTAGAAACTGCAGAAAAATACTTAGATGAAAATTCAAAATTAAATACTAAAAATTTGCCATTGAAATACTATTGGAATTCAGGAATGTTTTGTTTTAAAGCAGGGGTCTTTTTGGACGAGTTGCAAAAGTATGCTCCTGAGATTTACGAAGCTTCACTATTGGCATTTCAAAAAACAAAAGGTGGAAATTTGACTCGTATCTCTCATGAGTTGATGCTGAGTATTCCTAGAGTGAGTATTGATTATGCTGTGATGGAAAAGTCAGATATGGTAAAGGTTATTCCCTCTTCGATTGGTTGGTCGGACCTTGGAAGCTTTGAAAGCCTAGATAATGAGATAGACTCAAGTAATAATATTATCGCAGTAGATTCAAATAATAACTTTGTTCGCTCAACGAAACAAGTAGCACTGATAGATGTTCATGATTTAATCGTAGTAGATACTTCTGATGCTCTATTGATTTCTAAAAAAGGTTCTTCTCAAAAAGTAAAAGAGGTAGTAAAGCAACTCAACCAGCAAGGCTCAGAATTAACAAAGGTTCATACTTTGACTCACCGCCCATGGGGAACATACGAAGTCCTACTTTCAACCGATAGTTATAAACTCAAAAAAATTGTTGTTAAACCCAAGCAGCGTCTGTCTTTGCAAAAGCATTACCATAGAAATGAGCATTGGATAGTGGTCAGCGGAACTGCAACCGTTACGATTGGAGAGCAAAGAATGCTCATTCGTCCAAACGAATCAACCTATATAAAGATGGGAGAGATACATAGACTAGAAAATGAGGGTAAAATCCCTGTTATACTTATAGAAGCTCAAGTAGGTGAATACACAGCTGAAGATGATATAGTGAGAATTGAAGATGACTATAATAGAGATTGAGTGTTAAGGGTCGAGTGCTAAGAGTTAAGAGTTAGGGATTTAAGATGAAATGTGAAAAATTGGATGTTTGGAAGCGAAGTTGTAGGATTAGTGTAAATATATATAAATGTTTTGCTAACTCTAAAGACTTTGGTTTTAAAGATCAAATTACAAGAAGCGGGCTTTCAGTTGCAAGCAATATATCTGAAGGTATGGAAAAAGAATCTGATAAAGAAAAAATAAGATTTATAGAAATTTCAAAGGGCTCTGCAGCTGAATTAATTACTCAAATTTACATAGGAGTGGAGATTGACTATATAGATAAAGAGATTGGGCTAAGTTGGATTAAAGAATTAAATGAAATACTAAAAATGTTAACAGGACTAAAAAAGAATTATGAAGGAAAAATTAAAAATGGGTAAAAAGCTTAACACTAAAAGCTTAACGCTTAATGCTAAAGCAGAGCGTGTAGCATTGATAACAGGTATAACAGGGCAAGACGGTTCATACTTGGCAGAGTTTTTGCTAAAAAAAGGTTATATTGTGCATGGGATCAAAAGAAGAACCTCTCTTTTTAACACAGACAGAATAGACCATCTCTACCAAGATCCACACATAGAACATAGAAATTTTATCTTGCATTATGGCGAGATGACGGACAGCATGAATCTAACTAGAATTATCCAAGAGATTCAGCCGGACGAGATTTATAATTTAGCTGCTATGAGCCATGTGGCTGTTTCATTCGAGACGCCTGAATATGTAGCCAATGCGGATGGAACGGGCACTCTAAGAATTTTAGAAGCCGTAAAACTTTTAGGATTGATAAATAAGACAAAAATCTATCAGGCAAGTACTTCTGAACTCTTTGGAAAAGTGCAAGAGACTCCACAGAGCGAAACAACACCTTTCTATCCACGAAGTCCTTATGCCGTAGCCAAAATGTATGCTTATTGGATTACGGTAAATTACCGTGAAGCTTATGGTATGTTTGCTTGTAACGGGATACTTTTCAATCATGAAAGTCCCGTAAGAGGAGAGACATTTGTAACAAGAAAAATCACAAGAGCCATAAGTAAAATTGTTCTTGGACTGCAAGATAAACTCTATCTTGGAAACTTAGATGCCAAAAGAGACTGGGGTCATGCTAAGGATTATGTGCGAATGATGTGGCTTATTTTACAAGCTAACGAACCTGAAGATTGGGTTATAGCAACAGGAAAAACTACCACGGTAAGAGATTTTGTGAAGATGGCATTTGCTTATATCGGTGTTGAGTTAAAATTTAAAGGTGAAGGGGTTAATGAAAAAGGAGTAGTTAGCAATATTGAATTTTCAATTTTAAATGACAAATTATCCAAGATAGGTGCAACTAAGGAGTTAATTAAAAACTTAGAATTCAAAGTTCAAAATTTCATAGGCAAAACGGTAGTTGAAGTCGATGAAAAGTATTTCAGACCAACAGAGGTTGACATGCTTCTTGGTAATCCAGCTAAAGCAGAAGAGAAACTTGGATGGAGAAGAGAGTATCAACTTAAAGAACTTGTTGATGATATGATGGAGTCTGACCTTAAACTTATGACAAAAGATCAGTATCTTAAAGATGGTGGATATATGACTATGAACTATTTTGAGTAGAGAACAGACACAATGAATAAACAATTTGATAGATGGAATAACTTAAAAAAAGATATACATATCAACCATAGCTTAATAAAATTTCAACAAAGACATATAGTTTTTATGAAAATTGGAGCAAATGTTGGTTATGAACAAGATGGTAAAGGTGAAGATTTTTTAAGACCCGTATTAGTTTACAAAAAGTTTAATAACCAAGTATTTTTAGGAATACCTTTGACCTCTAGGATTAAAGATGATAAATTTCATTTTGAATTTGAATACAAAAAGGGAAAAAGAAGCTTTGCTATTTTAAGTCAAATCAGACTTTTTGATATAAAAAGAGCCAAATATTATGATGGCAAAATTTCCAATGATTTTTTTGAAAAGTTGCAAGATAAATTATTGAAATTGATAGTTACCCCATCTAAAAAAGACGGGGAGTGCACGAAGGCAATTTGTGTAAATATTGTATCTGAAAAATATAACGATGTCAAGTTAAATAAAGCAAGTAAAATCTACATAGCAGGACATCGTGGTCTTGTTGGTTCAGCAATAGTAAAAAACTTAAGAAAAAAAGGCTATACAAACTTAGTCTATAAAACGCATAAAGAATTAAACTTGCTAGACGCAAATGCAGTAAAGGCTTTTTTTGAACAAGAAAAACCTGAGTATGTCATACTGGCAGCCGCAAAAGTAGGTGGTATAGTTGCAAATAATATCTACAGAGCAGATTTTATCTATGAAAATTTACAAATCCAAAACAATGTCATACACCAAAGCTATCTAAATGGCGTTACAAAGTTGCTCTTTTTAGGCAGCACATGTATATATCCAAAAAATGCTCCACAGCCCATGAAGGAAGACAGTCTCTTGACAAGTGAATTGGAATATACCAATGAACCCTATGCTATAGCTAAAATAGCAGGTATAAAGATGTGTGAAAGTTATAATTTGCAATATGGAACAAATTTTATATCTGTGATGCCTACTAATCTTTATGGTCCAAATGATAACTTTGATTTGGAGACTTCGCATGTACTTCCTGCATTGTTAAGAAAAATACATGAGGCAAAAGAAAGCAATACTCCAAAAGTGGAGATATGGGGAAGTGGAAAACCTAGACGAGAGTTTTTATATAGCGATGATATGGCAGATGCATGTGTATTTTTGCTTGAAAACAGAGATTTTGAAGATACTTACGATAAAGATACAAAAGAGATACGCAATACCCATATAAATATCGGAACAGGAGTTGATATATCTATAAAAGAGTTGGCAGAGAGTATAAAAAAGATAGTTGGATACAAGGGCGAACTTTACTTTGATGAGAGTAAACCTGATGGCACAATGGTAAAATTGACCGACCCTTCTAAGCTTCATGAGCTTGGATGGAGACATGAAGTTGAGTTAGAAGAGGGAATTAAAAAGGTCTATGAGTGGTATCTAAATGAGACTAAATATGATATATAATAATTATAGATATAAAAGGTACAGTATAAAAATCAACATTGAGATAGCAAAAATAATTGCTAAAGAGTGTTAGATGCTAAGTAGATCGAATCAAAAAAAAATATTGATAGTATTTGGTACTCGACCAGAAGCCATAAAAATGGCACCTTTAGTGAAAGCTTTTGAAAAAGAATCTAGCGTTGATTTTAAAGTATGTGTGACGGGACAACATCGGGAGATGCTCGATCAAGTTCTTACAATTTTTGATATACAACCAGATTATGATTTGAATATTATGAAAAAAAGGCAGGATTTATATGATATAACTTCAAACATATTGCTTGGAATGAAAAATATTTTTGAAAAATATAAGCCTGATTTACTCTTGGTTCATGGTGATACAACAACTACATTTGCCGTATCTTTAGCTGCATTTTATAAGCAGATTAAAGTTGGGCATGTGGAGGCTGGTTTGAGAACAAATAATCTCTATAGTCCATGGCCAGAAGAGGCAAACAGACAAATTACAGCTGTTTTGGCAAATTATCACTTTGCACCAACACAAACTGCTAAAGATAATCTTTTGCAAGAGAATAAAAATTTAAAAGATATAACAGTTACTGGAAACACTATTATTGATGCACTGTTTTTAGTATTGAAAAAAATAAAATCAGATAAAAATTTTGAATTTCAAATACAAACAGAGATAAAATATAGGTTTCAAAATTCAAAATTCAAAATTAAACATTCAAAATTCATCCTTGTGACTGGGCATAGAAGAGAAAACTTCGGTGAAGGTTTTATTTCTATTTGTGAAGCATTGAAAATAATTGCTAAAAATAACCCTAAAATTGATATAGTTTACCCTTTACACTTAAATCCAAATGTTCAAAAGCCAGTCAAAGAGATGTTGGGGACTATTGCAAATATATACTTAATAGATCCACTCCAATATGAAAGCTTTGTATATATGATGAGTAAAGCATATTATCTCATTACAGATTCAGGCGGAGTACAAGAAGAAGCACCATCTTTAGGGAAGCCTGTGCTTGTTATGAGAGAGACTACAGAAAGACCAGAAGCACTAGAGGCTGGAACTGTAAAACTTGTGGGGACAAATACAAATCTTATCATAAAAGAAGCTCAAAAGCTACTAGATGATAGAGTGGAATATGACAAAATGAGTAAAGCTCATAATCCTTATGGAAATGGGAAAGCTAGCGAAAAAATTGTACAATTCGTAAAAGGGATTTTATGAAACAAAAACTATATAAGGTTTACGGCTTAATGCTTTCTATGAAGTATCCATTAGAGTTATTTAGCAGTGTTAAATCTATTTTTAATGACAATTTATATGAGAATGAAAAACATGTACTATTAGCAGCAGATTGGCTTATATATATGCAAAATAGTGATGGTGGATATAGTCGAAAATTTAGTTTCATTAGTGGGAGAGATGCGAGTTATATTGAAACTACGGGTTATATAATTCCAACTCTTTTAAAGCTTGAAGATGAAAAATATATTCATTCTGCTTTAAAGGCTGGAGAATGGCTTCTGAAGATTCAAAATCCTAATGGTAGTTTCAGCGAGATCGATAATGATCAGCCATTTGTATTTGATACAGGACAGGTACTTTTTGGCTTAAATGCTCTTTATGAATTTACGAATGATGAAAAATATAAAAATGCTATAGAAAAAGCCTCAAATTGGTTGATGGAAGTGCAAGAAGATGATGGCAGTTGGGAGATGTATGCTTATAACAAACAAAAGCATAGTTACTATTCAAGGGTGGCATCAGCACTTTATAAATCTGGTACGCTTTTAGAGAATAAAATCTTTAAAGAGGGTGCTTTAAAAAATATAGAGTGGGTTTTATTGCAACAGCAAGAAAATGGATATTTTAAATACGCCTCATTTACTAAAGAAGTACCTGCTTATTTACATACTCTTATTTATATTTTAGAGGGATTATTAGATATTTATGAATACACTCAAGATGAAAAGATTTTGGATGCTATTTTAAATAATGCTAGCAATTTCAAAAATATAAATTTAAGTAAAGATTTGATTTTATGCTCACAATATGATGAGAATTTAAATTGTGTTAATAGTGAGAGATGTATGACTGGTCTTTCTCAATGGCTTGGTGTTGCAAGCAGACTTTATGAGATAACAAAAGATGAAGAGTATAAAAAATGTGCTATAAATACAGCTTTTTATCTTAAAACAAAGCAGATAAAATCTTCATCTATGAAAGGTGGGTTTAGTGCAAGTATGCCTTTTTGGGGGAGATATGGAAGTTTTGATTTTGTTAATTGGACAAATAAGTTTTTTATAGATGCTTTGGTGGAGTATAGCAAGTTTAGCATTACAACTTTACAAGAGCAAGAGAGCTATGTCGGTAGTGCATTTGCTATGACCTCTTCTGTTGTAACTGATACATTGTCTTATATGGATAGAGCTTACATAAAAGCATTTGAAAAGAGATTTGATAAAAATAAAAGTTTAAAAGTTTTAGATATTGGGTGCGGTAAGGGTGTTATTATTAACGAGTTACAAAAAAAATATCCAAAGTATGAGTTTGTAGGGGTTGATCCAACTTTTCAGAATGATAATATAAAAAAAGGGAGCATTTACGAAATCCCTTTTGAAGATAAAAGTTTTGATGTTGTTATGAGTTTTGAGGTTTTACAACATACCTATATTCAAGAGGCACTTGGTGAGATTTATAGGGTTTTAAAGGTTGATGGAAGAGTTGCAATAGGGGAGAGAAATCCACTATCTATTTTAGGGTTTTTAAAACCTTTTTATGAGTTAATAGGCAGATGGATGTACCCTTTTGATTCTGCTTTTAGAGAAAAATGGTACAGTGTAAAACAGTGGAAATATCAAATGAAGATATTTGGTTTTGATGTGGAAGATATAAAATTTATTGATAATAGAAATGATAGAATTTTAAAAACGAATAGATATTTTTTTATTGTAGGAGAGAAGGTATGAGTAAAAATATAGCCATTATTTTAGCTGGAGGACAGGGTGAAAGATTTGACACTGTGTTACCAAAGCAATTTACAAAACTTGCTGGAAGAGCCATTATAGAGTATACAATAGAAATATTTCAAAATCATTTTTTAATAGATGAAATTGTTATTGTTATTAAAAGTGATTATGAAGAGAAAATTTGGGAAATTATAAAAAATAATTGTTTTAATAAAGTAGTTAAGGTAATACAGGGTGGTATTGATAGGTTTGGTTCAACTGCTTCGGCTTTATCTAGTTTAAAAGATTATAATGAAGATACAAAATTACTATTTCATGATGCTGTTAGACCTTTGGTTGATGAAGAAACAATTACCAATACAATCAAAGCATTAGATGATTATAATGCTGTTGACACAGCCATTGATGCAACAGATACAATTATTGAAATTAATAATGATTGGATTATAAAAAATATTCCAAATAGAATTTTTATGAAAAGAGGGCAGACTCCTCAAGGTTTTAGATTAAAAACATTACAACAAGCATATAAAATAGCTTTAGAAAAAAATAAAAGAGTTTTTACATGTGATTGTGGAGTAGTTAAAGATATATTAGTAGATGAAAAGATAAAAGTTGTAAAATCAAATGAAAAAAATATTAAAATTACATATCCTATAGATTTACATATAGCTGAAAAATATATTCAAATGGGAACAGAAAAATCACTTGATGATATTAATTTGGAGAATTTAAAAGGTAAAAATATAGTTATTTTTGGAAATAGTAGAGGTATAGGTAAAGATATTGAAAATATAGCACAAGAGTATGGAGCAAATATTTTTGGATGTAGTAGAAAAATTGGAGTAGATATATCAGATATTAATACTGTTGAAGAATTTCTAAAAAGTGTAGATGTAGATATAAATATTGCTATAAATACAGCAGCTATTTTAAATAAAAAACCATTAAAATTAATGAGTTATGAAGAGAGACAAAATATTATTGATGTAAATTATACAGGGGCAGTTAATATTGCTTTTGTTTCTAAAAAGTATTTAGATAAAACACAAGGAATGTTAATAAATTTTTCATCTAGTTCATATACGAGAGGAAGAGCTAATTACGCATTATATTCATCATCAAAAGCCGCTATTGTGAATTTTACACAGGCTCTTAGTGATGAATGGGAAAATATACAAGTAAACTGTGTCAATCCTGAAAGAACAAATACACCAATGCGAGAAGAGAATTTTGGTTATGAAGACCCAAATACACTTTTAGATTCAAAAATTGTTGCAACTAAAACTTTAAAATTGGCATTGAGTAAATTTTCAGGAATTATTTTGGATGTGAAACAATGAATATAAATAAAAGAGATACAATAAAATATTCAGATTTTATATCAAATTATTTTTATCAACAGATAGCTTTTTATATAACTACTTTGTTGGTGAAAACTAAAATTACACCAAATAGTGTAACATATTTATCTCTATTTATAGGTGTCTTAAGCGCATTTAGTATTTATATTGGACATTTGTATTTATCAGTTTTTCTATTGAATATAAGTTTTATTCTTGATTGTGTTGATGGACAAATTGCGAGAGCTAAGCAACTTCAAAGCGAATTTGGAATGTGGCTAGATAATATATCTGATAGAGTAGTTGAAAATATTATTTTAATTGCAATGTTCTTTACTCTATCAGACAACAACTTTTTTGTAGTTGGAATAGTATTGTTGATTTTTTTAAATATGTATTATGCATATATTTCAGATATGTTAATTTATGCTAAGAAACAAGGATATAAAAAATTAACATATAAGGAAAAAATATTATTTTCTCCTATCTATTTTATAAGCAGAAGTATGATGATTCCTATGTTGTCTTTGTTTATTTTATATCCTATATATATGGTATGGATTTTAATTTTTTTATATTTATATGGTATTATTTTTAGATTATATAGAGAAGTGACAAAATGATTTCACTATCTCGTATAGAAAAAACTTTTAAAGAAAAAAGCTGGTGGGCTATAGTGTTTAATCTTTATCCAGCAAAATATATAACTTATTTTCTAGTTAATAAAACAAATGTAACACCTAATCAAATTACTACAGTTAGTTTCTTATTTGCAGTGTTCGCAGGTATCGCTTTTTATTTTCACTGTTTGATTATCGGGGCTATATTTTACCAGATTAGTTACATATTGGATATTATTGATGGTTCTATAGCTAGAAGTAAAGGTTTAAGTTCAAAATTTGGTGCTTTTTATGATGTTTTTACAGATTGGCTTAAGGCTCCCATTTTATTTATTATTTTATTCTCAGTAATGGATAGTTATAGTTTATTGATTATTTTGTACTTTTTATTATTTCTTTCATGCTTACTGAATAAATATAATGATATGTTGTTTTTTCAAGGAGCAAAGAGTATTGCAGAAAATATGACAGATAATAAAGATGGTTTAACCGGAATTTTTCAATATATACAAAAAATGAAAAAAAAGAATATTCAACCATTCCCTTCAACAGTAGAAATGGAGGGGTTACTACTATTTTTTTATCCGCTTACACAATTAAATATTTTTGTTTATATTGGATTTTTTATATTGGGATTTAATATACTTATAAAATTTTATGCAATTTTAAAAAAGTTAAAATGAAAAAACTACTTTTATCCTCATTTCTTATAACTATTTTTGTAATGGGATTAAACTTTATGTTTAAAATATTTTTATCATATAAAATTTCAAAAGATGATATAGGGATTCTTTATACCTTTATGGATATGATTTTTATCGGAATTATGTTCTTTTCAGGCTTTAAAGATTCATTAATACGAGCTTATGATAAAGCCAATTTTGAAGTAATAAAGTCTTGGTATGTAGTGGTGTTTTGGTCTCTTTTTGGAGTTATTTTAATTGGTGAAGTTATTTATTTCAAAAGTAGTAATTTTACCTATCCGTTTTATACTTTTTTAAGTCTCTTTTTCCTAAATGCATTGATGATATTTCTTTCTTATTTAAATGCTTCATATAAAAATTATAAAATAATGCTTTTTGAAAATTTGGTTATGGCAAGTGGACTTATAGGAAGTTTTTTTATTCTGACACTACTCTTTAACGATATTTATGCTTTACTATTTGCTTTTTTAGGCTCATTTTTAGGTAGAATCTTCTATCTTTATCTTAATTTACCAGAAAAATTACTTTTTAAAAAGTATAAGTTTGATAATAATGTTAAAAGTTTTTTAAAAGATACAACATTAAGTAGTCTAATGTACTTTTTTAGTGGGATTTTTATTAGTGCTAGTGGACTAGTTATTCTAAATCTATTTGATGATAAAACAGTGTTAGCAGAGTATCAAGTGGTCGTAAAAAGTATCTTTTTCTCTCTTGTGGCTATTTTTGTTTTTCCTCTCAACACTTTTACTTTTCCACAAATCTCAAAGTTAATATCTTCAAAAATGTATGGAGAGATAAAAAGGATAGAGAAAAAACTACAAAAATATTTACTGCTATCTATAGCTATTCTTTTGATGGGAACACTCTTTACAAAGTATGTTATTGCATTTGTATTTCCAAGTGACTATGCACAAAGTTATGTGATGCTTAATGTTCTCTTGCCTTTTTTACCTCTACTTGC
>JALUBH010000029.1 GCA_027050775.1 Campylobacteraceae bacterium
TCGCTCATAGTGGTAAACCGTATGGTTTTTTTAGCCGGAGGCATAGCACACACCTCTTATGGAGGAATCGGCATGGCTATATATTTTGGGATTCCTATATTTTTAGGGGCCTCCTTATTTGCCGTAGGAGCTGCTTTGCTTCTAGCTTTCATCAGCCTAAAACGAAGAGAGAGAATGGACACATTTATAGGACTTATCTGGGCGGTAGGTATGGCTATAGGTGTTATTTTTGTTGACTTGACTCCTGGCTACAATGTAGATTTGATGAGCTACCTCTTTGGCTCTATACTCGCCGTGAGCAAGGATGATCTATACTTTATATCCATACTGCTTGTGGTAATTTTATCCGTAGTAGTAGTATGGTATAGAGATATTTTAGCAGTCTCTTATGACAGTGAATATGCGGCGCTAAGAGGTGTAAATGTAAGATTTTTCTATACTCTTATCTTGGTTCTTTCAGCCTTGACTGTAGTTGTCGCGATAAAGATAGTGGGGCTTATCTTGGTTATCGCATTGCTAACCATACCTGTATATATCGCCGAAAGATTATCGTCATCACTTGCATCCATGATGGGCATATCGGCTCTTTTTTCTCTCTTGTTCACTCTAGCAGGACTCTATCTCTCATACACTTATGATTTAACTTCCGGTGCTAGCATCATCTTGGTGGCAGCTGCTTTTCTTCTGCTTTTTTTATCATTAGATTTTTTGCGTCATCGCTACTGATTGGCTTTGAAAAGTAGTAGCCTTGTATTATTTGACAACCTAAGTCTCTTAATATCTCAAACTGTTTTTTAGTCTCAACACCCTCGGCCAATACTTCAAGCTCCAAACCAACAGATAAATCTATAATACTCTTCGCAATAGCTTGGTCTTTTTTATCATTCTCGAGCTCATCTATAAATGCTTTGTCAATTTTTAGTTTTGAAATCTCAAGGTATTTGAGATAGCTTAGTGAAGAGTACCCAGTACCAAAATCATCTATGGCCACTTTTATACCTATATCCTTAAAACACTTAAGCAAATCTGTAGTTTTTTTCGTATCCCTCATAACATATCTCTCTATAAGTTCAGCTTCAATCCACTCCGGCTCGCATCCTGTCTCTTTAAGTAAATCTGCCATTTTTTCAAAGAAATTACTACTTTCAAGCTGCTTAGAGGTAAAGTTAATAGACATAATACCGGGATTAAAACCATCAGCATACCATGAGGCTATTTGTTGCATAGCTTTTTTAGATATGATTTCTCCTAAAGGTATCATGAGACTGCTGTTTTCGGCTATCTGTATAAAATAGTCCGGATATTTAAGTCCGAGCTTAGGATGCTGCCATCTAACAAGAGCTTCAAAACCAACTATATCTCCCGTTATAACATCAAACTGAGGTTGATAATGGAGTATAAATTCATCATTTTGTATCCCTCTTCTAATCTCCTGTTCTATCTTTATATGCTCCAAAATATCAGTATTCATGCTCTCATCATAATATACATATCTGTTTTTACCGCTATTTTTAGCCCTATACATCGCCATATCGGCATATTTTAGCAAGCTATGCTCATCTTTCGCGTCATTTGGATATACAGAAATTCCTATGCTAAAAGTTATATTAAAAGGATTGTTTTTTATATAAAATGGCTCTTGAAACCTATCTAGAATTTTTTGGATGATACTTGTATTGTCTTCAATGGAGTCCAAATCATCCGTAACAAGCACAAACTCATCACCACTCACCCTCGAAATCGTATCTGTTGCCCTGACAATTCCTCTTAAAACACTTGCGATTTCAATGAGCAATAAGTCACCTACATCATGTCCAAATGCATCATTGACAATTTTAAAATTGTCAATATCCAAAAATGCGACTGCCAAATATCTATCTACTCTTTTTGCTCTTTTCATGCTTTGAGATAGTCTATCCATTAAAAACATTCTGTTTGGCAAAGAAGTCAGCGGATCATGTTTTGCCTGAAAAATTAACTTTTTTTGTTGTATTTGTAGATCTTTTTCTACCCTTTTCTTTTGCGTTATATCCCTGAAAACAAAATAACCGGCAAGCTCATGCTGTAAAACAATTTGTGTAGCCACTATATTTAGCCAAATATCTCTACCTTTAAAGGTTTTTGCCATTATTTCAAACTCAACAGAACCTTCTTTTCCACCAATATCTAGTTTTTGCTCCAAAAAGTCCATAGAGTTCATGCCGTCTTCTTGTTTGATCGGGAAATACTCTTTTGTTTCAAGCTGTAAAAACTCTTCCTTATCTTTTGCCTCAAATATCCTCAAAGTCGAATCATTGCAATCGTATATCTTTTTATGCTTTGAGAGAGATATGCCATCAGATGCCGTATCAAAAAGCTTTTTAAATACATTTTTTTGCTCCATCAACTCTGCTGTCTTATCTTCAACAGTATCGGCAAGCTCCTTAAAAAGCTGCCTAATTTTAAAAGAAACAAGCAAAAAGCCTAAAATAAAAATAATCAAAATAAAAACAACGATAAAGATAGCATTCCTAAGCATAATTGACATATTTTTTTGCAGTGACCGTCGCTCTCTTTTATATATTTTCTTCATATTTTGAACATTGACACCAACAATCCAATCAAAACCGGGTATCAATTTTACATATGAAAATTTTTCTTCATTATCTTTCGATATATATCTTATAAAAAAACCATCCGGTATTATCTGTGCTCCTCTTATGGCATTTCTGACTATGTGATTACCTCGTACTATATCATTCCATCTGTTTATATTTTTAAAATTTTTATTTTCAAGCATACTATTTCCTGAGAAATCATAAGCAAAAATATAGCCGTACTCGTCTTTATCTAATTTCTTCAGATAAAATTTAACATCTCTTTTTATATCATTTAATATATCCTCTTCATATCTTGCCGTACCCACAAAAATACCAAGTGGTTTATAAAGCTGTATATACCCTAGCTTTTTCTTCATTTGTTTGCCATTGATTTTATACCAAGACCAAGTGGCAAAACCCTCACCTTTTGTTTTGGCAATTTTTATAAGCCTTCGTATAGTGTATCGCTTGCTAGCATCTTGTAAATTTATCTGATTTGTCCCTTCAAGACTTGGGGTAGTTGGCAAAAGCACACAATATCCCTTAAGATCATATATGGAAAAATAGCCCGAATTGTTATTGAAAAATCGAATATTTCTCAATCTTTCATCTATCTTTTTATATATAAACTTTCTAGGAAAATTTTTAAACTGTTTATAGGTACTATCGATGATGATCATCGCAAATTTTACATTGTCTTTTACTTTTTGCTTTGCATTTTGTTCTAGTGTTTTTTTATAGATTTCTATAAAATCTGTTATCTTCTTAATCTTGTCCATGGCTTCAACTTTTGCGTTTTTATTGTAGGTTACCTCTAAATTTGATGAGAGATTGCCTATGTTTTTATAAAAAGCGTTTGTAAATACAGCTGTCAGAGCCAATGCTAAAATCACAAAACCAGCAATGGACAAAATCATCAATGATTTTATAAGTCCATTGCTGCTGTATTTCATCATAGATCCTTGATGCCTTCTTCTTGATGGCTTCCTTTTGGTAATACTAAATTTAAAAATATTCCCACGACTGCTCCAAGTCCTATACCGCTAAAAGCGACTCCGCCAAAATCAAAAGTGAAGCCTCCTATAGCAAAAACCAAAATCATAGAAACTATGATCATATTTCTAGGATTCTCCAAATCTGCTTTTTCTTTTATGAGAGTTCCTATGCCGATTGATGTGATTATTCCAAACAACAAAAGCATGATTCCTCCCATAACAGGAACAGGGATCGTAGCTAGTAAACCGCCCAATTTACCGACAAAAGCTAACAATATAGCAAAGATAGCCGCCCAAGTCATGATGGCTGGGTTGTAAGCTTTGGTGATAGTAACGGCTCCTGTTACTTCTGAGTATGTTGTATTTGGAGGTCCACCAAAACAAGCAGCCAAACTAGTAGCTAGTCCATCTCCCAAAAGTGTATTTTTAAGTCCCGGTTTTTTAAGGTAGTCATACTTGGTAACACGACTTATCGCTAAAATATCGCCCACATGTTCAACCGCAGGAGCGATTGCAATAGGAACAATGTACAATATCGCTTGCCAATTAAGCTCAGGCGCAATGAAATGTGGCATAGAAAACCATGCAGCTTTACCAACGGCAGCAAAACTCACCACCCCATACATTAAAGAGATGACATAGCCCACAAAAACACCAGACAAGATAGGCAAGAGCCTAAATACACCCTTCCCTAACAGTGAAACAAGCATGGTTGTCGCAAGAGATATCATGGATATAACTATCGCTTTATCAAAGGGGACTAGAGTTGTAACCCCATCACCTGTTTTCCCCATAGCCATGTGAACGGCAACAGGCGATAAAATCAAACCAATAGTCATGATAACCGGTCCGACTACAACTGCAGGTAAAATCTTATGTATAAATTTTGAACCATATATTCTTATGGCGATACTAAGCACCACATATAAAAGACCGGCGGCCGCAAGACCAGACATTGTACCCGCTATTCCCCATGTTTGAACACCATATATGATTGGTGCTATAAAAGCAAAAGATGAAGCCAAAAATATAGGTGGAACTTTTTTTCTATTGATAACCTGAAACAAAAGTGTTCCTATACCTGCTGTAAAAAGAGCAACATTTGGATCAAGTCCCGTCAAAATCGGAACAAGTACCAAAGCACCAAACGCCACAAACAAAAACTGCAAACCAATCACACTATCTTTTAAGCGTAAGTTGTAGTCTGTCTTACTCATAAATCTCCTTTAACAAATTTTCTTACCTCTTTATCTATCTCAAAAATCTCATCCAAGTTCTTAGGCTTAATAGCACCAAAATGCCTATAAGCTCTTTTGTTTATCTTCGCAATATCCAATATGTTTATCTCACCATTTAAAAAACTAGCCACGCTCATCTCATTTGCAGCATTCAATACAACTCCGAGTTGTGGGTTTTTAACTACATCTTCTCTTATCTCCCATATAGGATATCTGCTTTCTTCTATCTTTTTAAACTCAATATTTCCAACCTTCAGCAAATCGACATGCGGCAAAATTTTTTCGTTCACTTCTCCTTTTAGTGCAAAGGAGATAGGCAGTTTCATATCGGCATTTGCGATATGCGCCGTTGTGCTTCCATCTATAAAATTGACAAAAGCGTGTATGATAGATTTTGTCTCTATGAGCGCATCTAGTTTTTCGCAGTCATATAACCATTTTGCTTCCAAAAGCTCAAAGATTTTATTTGTCATAGTTGCACTGTCTATCGTGATTTTTCTACCCATTTTCCAGTTTGGATGATTTAATGCCTCTGCTACGCTCATGGATGAAAGCTTTTCAAGCGGAGTATCCCTAAACGACCCACCACTAGCGGTGATAGTCATGGACTCTACTTTTTTACCATTTAAAAGGTATTTCAGTCCAAAATGCTCACTGTCTATCGGGATAATTTTTGAAGTATCTAGTAAATTTCCCGCAACGACAAGCGACTCTTTGTTTGCCAAAGCCAGTCTTTTGCCTAGTTTTTGTGTTTCCACAGAGGGGGCAAGACCGGCAAAACCGACAAGAGCATTTACCACCAAATCACTCTTTGCCCTGTTTATAACTTCGAGTATCCCTTCACTCCCGTAAAAAACATTATCGTGCTTGACACTCTTTACATCTGCTTTATCGGCAATACACACATATTTTGGCTTAAACTCTTCTATCTGTTTGTTTAGCAATTTTATATTTTTCCCTGCAACCAAGACCTCTACATGTAGAGCAAATTTTTTCACAAGATGCAGAGTATTTACCCCGATAGAGCCGGTAGAACCCAGCAAAATCATCTATAGTATCCCTCTAAGCAAAACAACCATAACAACAGAGGCAAACAAATACCCATCTAATCTATCAAGCATGCCGCCGTGCCCGGGAAAAACAGTTCCGCTATCTTTCACGCCTGCCTCTCTTTTAAGATAGCTCTCAAAGAGATCACCCCAAACGGACGAAAGAGCAGTAAAAAATGAAATAACCACAGATATACTCAAATCAACGCTACTAAGTCCTACGATAGAGCCCAAAACAGTAGCTGCCAAAATTCCACCTATCACACCTTCCCAAGTCTTATTTGGAGAGGTTGGTGAAAAGGGAGTTTTGCCTATACTTTTTCCAACCACATAAGCACCTGTGTCGGCAGATGCCACAACAACAACCAACCACACAAGAGTGCTCATACCAAAATCTTTATACAAGGTAAATAAAAACAGCATAGAGAGAGTCGGATAAACAAATGGGCTCAAAAGCTTCAAATTAACATCTTTCTTGTGCACCATAACAGACAGAGTTGCAATAATGATAAGATAAAAAAGGTCATCAGGATTAGGGTATATCAAAACTGCCAGCCATACGGCAACAGCATAAACCATATATCTTTTGTCACTCAGTCCAAACAGCCCCATAGCCTCATGAAAGGAGAGTAGATATATAGCACCCATTACCAGCCAAGTAAGAAGTGTGTTGTCAACAAGAGCTACTATCAGCGCAACAGCAAGGAGCGCAACCGAGGTCAATATCCTATCTTTATGAGAGCTATAAATGTCTTTTATATTCATTTTTTTTCCATTATATTTTTTGTATGCTCTTGTTATTTTATCCTATATCGTGTGAGTTTATGCTTAGAGTTACTAGGCCTTTATATCTAAGTGGGTTGCAGTTATGATTTCCGGGTTTTCTTCTTGTTTCTTCTTCGCGTCATCTTTTTTTGGATTTTCTTCTTCCTCGCCTTGCTCTTCTTCACTCTTTTTCTTTTCATGTTCATGTTCAGGGTCTATCTTATAAGTCTCTTCTGCGGGTCTGACATCCTCTATCTCCTGCTTGTCAGTATCCTGTATAGCCGTGGCCACACCGGCTTGCATATCTAGTCTATTTTGAAAATTTGATTGCATCTTGGTTTGTGCCGGCATCGCTTGGTTTGCGTATGCAGTCGCACCTATCGCACCTATCGCCATAGCATTTTCCTTTAAATAGTTACACTTATCGTCTTATAGTTCACATAATTCACATGTGCACCCTCAGTCATCTTCACGTCTCTCCTAGTGGTATAATCGACCAAATAAGAACCATTTTGAGAGACGCTAAACTCAACACAAAGTTTTGCAGCAAACTCCAAAACACTTTTAGGTATATTTTGCTTGTCTGTTCTTATTATAACATGAGATGAGGGGATATCTTTCAAATGCAACCAAATATCTCGCTTTTTTGCCTCTTTTAGCAGCTCTATGTTACCTTTTTCATTTTTTCCAAGCATCACTTTAAAACCTTCTATGCAAAAACTCTCATAAGATTTCAGCTTGCCTTCAGCTTTTTTTGCATGTTTTTGCTTTGGATAGAGTATATTTATCTCCACCTCATCGCTTGTTTGGCTTATAGCATTTTGAAGTTTTTTGAAAAATGCTATTTTCCCACTTAGATTTTCTCTCTCTATGTATAAAGATTTTGCTTTTTTCTTGAGTTTTTTAGAAGCTTCAAAGAGTATATTACCTGCTTCCACCCCACTTCGTGCCTCTTTAGGCAAGGTTATCTTGATCTCTCTTTGCTCAAAATCCAATAACTCAATCTCTTTTTCATAACCTCTGATTTTATCGATATTGCTAAAAATCAAAGTTCCCCAAAGAGCATAAGTTTCACTTTTATCCATCAGTTTCTCTTCATTTTGCAAACTGTCCAAAAGCCTTTGGAGTTTTTTTATCTTTTTTTCCACATTTGCAATCTTTTGCTTTTTTAAAGAAACAAGAGAGTTTTTTGCTCTTTTTTCATACTCATTTATCAAAAATTTATCTATATCCTCTATGGCTTCATAAGGTTTGGGTGTAAAATTATGCTCTACATGTAGAGCTTGCAAAACAACTCCTGTTTGCACCTCCCTATATGAAGACGCGGAGTCTATATGTCTCAAAGCCTCCAAAACAACCTCGTTTTTATCTAAAATTATCGCATTTGTATTTTTGCCTGTAAACTCTAGCTGCAAAAAAACCTCATCAGATTTGTATTTGGAATTTGATATGACGCCTATCTTTAAAATCCTATCATCTCTTACAACTTCAATACTCAAAATATTTGAATTAGTAAATTTCTTAGACAAAATCACATCAAAAGGAGCTCTATAAATCTTTGCTTTTTTAAAATCATCTTTTATAAACACATGAGAATCTCCACGCCTCAAATCAAAAAACAAAACCTTCCGCCTATCAAATACAACCTTTATAACACTATCATCAACTCTTTCTATGGCGCTAATTTTCTTAAAACTTTTCATATAATGTGCAATCTGCACCAATTCACTTCGTTTGATTATATTTTCCTCTATTTTTATGATAGTATTATATGGTTATTATACTTAAAGGAGAAAAAATGTTATTGAATTTTAACGACAATTTGGACAATTATAAATTGATGAGACAAGCTATCATTCCAAGGCCTATAGCATGGATAATTACAGAGGATGATAAGACAAATATAGCACCTTTTAGCTACTTTATGGCTCTTACTTCAACACCTCCTACTATGGTAATCTCCATAGGAGAAAAAAGCAGTGGCGAACCAAAAGATACACTTGCAAATATCAGAAAAACTAAAAAATGTACTATTTGCATACCAAAAGAATCACAACTTAACAAAATGCACTTTAGCTCAAAAGAGCTAGAGCATGATATTAGCGAAGCAGACCTATTTGACATAAAATTAGAGGAAAAAGCCAAAGAATTTCCACCTATGATCAAAGGTGCTCCGATAGCATTTTTTTGTGAACTTTTTGAAGAATTAGACATAAGAGGCAGTAAGCACAAGCCCATAATCGTTGAGATAAAACAGATGTATATAGATGAAAGTTGCTTTACAAACAGGGAAAAACTCCATTTTGAATTTGCCCCGATTGCAAGAATTGGTGGAGATTATAGCTTTTTGGGAGAAAAAATCCCTGCTCCAAAGATACCTTAAATAGTTTTTTGATAAAATAGACTTCTCTTTGAGTTTTTTAAAAGAGAGCAAATCCTCCCTTTGGTCTGAGTCTCTTTTAAAAAACTCAAAGAGAAGTCTAATAAGGAAACAATAATGGCACAAACAATAACAGAAAAAATCTTCAGTGACCATGTAGGCCACAAAGTATATGCCGGTGAAATAATCCGCTCAAATATAGACATGGTGATAGGAAATGACATCACCACACCTATATCCATAAAAGCATTTGAAGAGAGTGGCAAAGAGAGCTTGGCAAATCCTAATGGTTTTGCTATTGTGATGGATCACTTCATACCAGCAAAAGATATAGCCAGCGCAAATCAAGCCAAAATAAGCCGTGATTTTGCATATAAACACAATCTAAAACACTTTTTTGATGAAAAAGACATGGGTATTGAACACGCACTTCTTCCTGAAAAAGGACTCGTAGTCCCCGGAGATGTCATCATAGGAGCCGACTCACATACATGTACACATGGAGCTCTTGGAGCATTTTCTACAGGTATGGGCTCAACCGATATATCATTTGCACTTATCACGGGTGGCAACTGGTTCAAAGTTCCAGAAGCCATCAAAGTAGTATTTAGCGGCAAACCTGCTGATTTGATATACGGAAAAGACCTTATCCTAGAGGTAATCAGGCAAATAGGGGTTGATGGAGCACTTTATAAAACACTCGAATTTACAGGCGATACGATAGAGCATCTAAGCATGGACGATAGATTTAGCTTGTGCAATATGGCTATAGAAGCAGGAGCAAAAAACGGCATAATAGAAGTTGATGATACAACAAGAGAGTTTCTAAAAAACAAAAATCCAGCTAGAGAGCCAAAAGAGTTCTACTCAGACAGCGATGCTTCATATGTCCAAACCATAAATATAGATGTCACAAAACTAGAACCGGTCATCGCATACCCACATCTACCATCAAACGGCAAGCCGCTGAGCAAAGCCGTAAGTGACGACATAGAGATAGACCAAGTTTTTATAGGAAGTTGCACAAATGGGAGATTGGAAGATTTGAGAATAGCGGCAAAAATCTTAAAAGGCAAAAAAGTAGCAAGAAAAACCAGGCTCATCATCACACCGGCGACTCAAAAAATCTCACTTCAAGCCTCAAGGGAGGGACTTGTAGAGATATTTGTAGAAGCAGGAGCTGTGTTTTCAAACCCAACTTGCGGGGCATGTTTAGGAGGCTATATGGGGATTTTAGGAAACAATGAAAAGTGTGTATCCACCACAAATAGAAACTTTATAGGACGCATGGGTGATCGAAGCAGTGAGATTTATCTTGCAAACTCAGCCGTAGCAGCTGCATCTGCGATAGCAGGCAAGATAGCAGATCCAAGGAGCATATAATCCTACCTCTGCCTTGCGTTATAGTTGCCGGGGGCAAAAGCTCCCGGATGGGAAGCGATAAAGCACTGCTTCCTTTTGGCTCATATAAAACATTGACACAGTATCAACTCCAAAGAGTATCTCCTTGGTTTCAAGGCGTGCATGTAAGCTGCAAAAACAGAGATAAATTTGATTTTGATGCCTCTTTTATAGAAGATGCCGAGGGGTTTGATGAATTTTCTCCACTTGTCGCACTATATAGCATACTAAAAAAACTGCAAACCTCTGTTGCAATTTTGAGCGTAGATACTCCTTTTGTCACAAAAGAAATTTACGAAAAACTTTACAAAAATCTAAAAGATTTAGATGTCATTGTAGCAAAATCTCCATTTGGTTCGCACCAGATGTGCGCGATATACAAGCCCTCCATTTTGCCATTGCTAAAAAAACAGATTTTAGACGATAACCACAAGATAAGAGAGCTTTTAAAAATAGTAAAAACCGGGTACATAGAATTTGATAGTGATGAGGCATTTATGAATTTAAACAAAATCCAAGAGTATCAAAAAGCGAGACTTTTAGTATGAGCATGATCGATGCTTTAACAAATATACCTTCAAAAAAGAGTTTAGAAGAGAGTTTAAAAAATACAAAATTTCCCATACTTTTTCTAATAGACCTAAAAGGCTTCAAACTCATAAATATGCAGCACGGTGATGAGATGGGAGATGCTCTGCTTTGCTCTTTTGCAAATTCACTTTCAATCTTTGCCAAAAGCCAAAATATCTTAGCTTTTAGACTTAAAGATGATGAATTTGCCCTTTTGAAAGATGCCTCTTTTGATTTAGACATCATAGAAAAACTTATATTTGACTTGGTGGATTTTATATCGCAACAGACATATAATCTAAAAAATACCACAATCAAACCAGAAACAAATATCGGTATATCTTTTGATTTAAATAATTCACTGAAAAAAGCCTCTCTTGCACTCTCTCTTGCACAAAAAGAGGACCAGCCCTTTATATCTTACTCAGAATTTGCTACAAATCTTTTAAAACAAAAAAATAGTGATATCAGCCAAAAAATAGAGATATCCATAAAAAATGATTTCATAACACCATATTTTCAAAAAGTGATAGACCTAAACGGAGATGAAATCTACAATGAAGTCTTAATCCGACTTACTCTAAAAAATTCTATCCAACCGCCAAAATTTTTTCTAGAGATTGCAAAAAAAAGAGGTTTTTACCCGACAATAGTAAAATTACTAAGCAAAAAAATCCTAGAATCCAATGGGGTAAATGCCGTAAACTTTTCCTTTGAAGACATAGAGGATGAAGAGTTGTTTGAATACTTGGCACAAAGATATAAAGATACAGATACTATCTTTGAACTACATAGTGATAACAAAACAGATATAAAACATTTGCAACAAAAATTAGAGAAATTAAAAGCATCAAATATAAGAATCTGCCTAGACAATATAAAATCTCTTGAAATTTTAAGAGGCCTAAAAAGCAAAAATATAGATTTCATAAAAGTTGATGGTGACTTAACAAGATTGCTAGGCATCAGTGAAGAGGCAAAGGAGACTTGTTTCAACATACTAAAAGAGTGCAAAAAACTAGATTGTAAAAGTATAGCAACCCATATAAATTCAAACAACTCTTTCAAGGAGTGCAAAAAACTTGGATTTGACTACTTTCAAGGCTTTTTCTTTGGAAAACCCACGCATAAAGGACAGAGAGCCTAAAACATCAAATACTCTTAGCAAAATGGTTGATTATGAATTTTTTGAATAACGGCAATGATGCGATGATGGAGCCCAAAACTATCAAAAAACACGCTATCCATATAGCCCGACTTGCTTTTGAGAGCTCCAAAGATACCAAAAGGAGTGTCGAGAATAAAGGCGTCAGATACGACATAGCTCCTAACATCTGTATATCTCCTTTTTTGACACCGTAATCCCAAAGAAAAAAAGCACCTCCAACGGGACCGAGCCCCAAGATGATGATAGCCACAAAAGAACCAAAACCCGGAACCACAGTAGTTTCAAACAAAAGATGGCATACAAATGCCAAAATAGCAGTTACCCCACAAAATCCCCCTACTGCACTTGTTGGAACCTTGCCAAAATACCTAGACAACACAGAGTACGATGACCAAACCAGTGCACACACAAAAGCATAAAAATAACCTCTTGCGTACTGATAATCAAAACTTAAACCACCTTTTGCTCCAAGCAATACCACAACACCGCCAAGCCCAAGGACAACACCCAATACATGAAACCACCTAAGTTTGACACCGGGCAAAAAAGCACTAAACAAAACTATAAACAGAGGCCAAAGATAATTGATTAAATTTGCCTCGACCGCAGGTGCATTTTGTAACGCTAAAAAATAGAAAAAATGGTAGCCAAACAATCCACCAACACCAACAAGCCACACCTTCAAAGGAAGCTTTAAATGCACCAAAATCCCCCTGCCTTCCTTTTTCCACAACCCCAAGCCGATAAAAAATGCAACCGTAAAAGAGATTGATACCAACTCAAATGGCGGCACTCTTCCCACCTTTACCGTTAAACTTGCCAAAGTTGACCAAAGCAAAATAGCCAGTATACCTGATAGATTGTATTGCATTACGCTCCCAAATGTGATAAAATTCCTAAAAATAATTATAGGATACATTTTGTATAAAAAAACTATACTTATAATCATAGCATTTTTCAACTTGACTCTGATGGCCGATAGCATATCTACCATATATCAAAAGGCACAAATGCTTGAAAAACAGGGCAAAATCAAAGAAGCTCTGCTTTTATACAAAATCATTGCCAAGAGATCCATAAAAATCAAAAACACAAAACCAAACTCAAAAACAGACAACAACAATACAATCATCACCTATGGCGACAACAGCATAAAAGGATATAGTCACGAAAGCACAGATAAAAGCCTAAGAGAGATTATCTTTTCCTCGTTTGATGCCAGACCATACAAGATGAACTATCTTCTGCCCATAACTTACGATTTTGTATCACATCCCGGAAGAAAAGATACGGAAACAAAGTTTCAAATCAGCTTTAAAAAGAGTTTAGCAAAAGACCTTTTTGGAACTAAAAATGAACTCTTTTTGGGATACACGCAAACCTCTTGGTGGCAAACAAGTGAAAAATCTTCGCCATTTAGAGAAACCAACTATATGCCTGAACTTTTTATGGTTTTTCCCTATCTAAAAAAGCAGAGCCCTCTAAAGGCATACACAATAGGCATACTCCACCAATCAAATGGACAGGGGGGAACAATCTCAAGATCTTGGAACAGAATCTACCTAAACGGAATTTTTCAAAAAGATGGAGTTTTTATCATACCAAGAGTTTGGTATAGAATTCCCGAGCACAAAAAAAGAAACATATACGACTCTAGCGGAGATGATAATCCGGATATTTATAAATACCTAGGCTACGGGGATTTAAGAATCAGCTACCCATACAAAAGGCATCTTTTTACCCTTCTTTTAAGAGATAACTTCAAGTTTGACGGCACAAACAGAGGTGCTGTACAGTTTGACTGGACTTTTCCTCTGCCTTGGATAAGTGATACATTTGGATATCTTCAAATTTTCAGTGGATACGGAGAGAGCCTCATAGACTACAATAAAAGAAATGACAAAATCGGGCTAGGGTTTGCTATCACGAGATAACGCTTAGGTATTTTTTTATTCTGCGCACTCCTTCACTTAGATGCTCTATATTTCTAGTGTATGCAAATCTTATATATTTGTTTGTTCCATTTTTGCCAAAATCCACACCGGGAGTCGCAGCGATATGGATATTTTCCAAAAGCTCTTTTGCAAATGCAAAACTATCATCACTATATTTTGAGATATTTGCCCATAGATAAAAAGCACCTTGTGGAGCAGCGTCTATCTCAAATATTTGCGATAACTCGCCATAAAGATAATCTCTTCTTTTTTTAAACTCCTCTTTTACAGCAGCTTGATACTCATCATCAAATGCAGCCAATGCGCCGTATTGACTAAGTGTCGGGGCAGATATAAAAAGATTTTGACTTAAGATTTCTGCTTGTTTTAGTTTATGTTCCGGGACTATTATCCAGCCTAGTCTATTCCCCGGAACACAATAGTATTTTGAAAAACCATTTACAACATAAGCCTTATCACTAAACTCCAAAGCACAACTTGCTTCACCCTCATAAGTTAAACCATGGTAGAGTTCATCTGATATAAAAGCTATATCATTTTCATCGCAATATTCAACCAAATCCTTTAAATTTTCTCTTTTATATATATTTCCTGTCGGATTTGAAGGAGATGAGATTTGCAAAGCATCTAGCCTATTTTTCACTAAGTCCTCTACATGTAGCTCAAAATCATCTCTCTTATCGATAGGCATAAAAAGAGGTTCTATATCCATCATATAGGCAAAATTTTTATAACATGGATATGATGGATCGCTAAGCCCTAGTTTTGCAGAATTTTTTAGCGTCAAAGAGTATGCTATCAAAAATGCACCACTTGTCCCAGGCGTCAAAAATATCCTCTTTGGATTTATGTCTAAATTGTAAGTTTTTTTATATTGATAGGCTATCTTCTCTCGCAATTCCAACAATCCTAGGCTTTGGGTATAAGAAAATCTATCATCATCTATGGCGTTGTGAAGTGCTTCTTTAACTTTTGGAGATGGTGGCAGATCAGGTTGTCCCACTTCAAAATGGATAGCATCTTTGTATTTTAGAGCATCTCTTACTATATCCATCACTATAAACGAACTCATCTTTGAACAACGCATAATCAATCCTTTTTTACTCTCACTTTTGCTTTTTTTAGTCTTAGTTACGATTTTTATCAAACTGTTTCAAAAGAACAAATCCTCCCGTTGGTCTGAGTCCTTTTGAAACAGTTTGATAAAAATCTACCATTTGACCTTAACTTTAAAAATAACACAAAACAAACCAAAGAACAAATCCTCCCGTTGGTCTGAGTCCTTTTGAAACAGTTTGATAAAAATCTACTGTTTTGGAATGATAACAAAAGTTTTATAAGATGTTTGATAAAATATGACAAAAGGATATGTATTATGGACAAACTCAAAGAAAATTTAGAAAAAAACGGCTTTAGTGTCTATTTTGTAGAGGACAAAGATGAAGCTCTTGCTCTTGCAAAAAGGTTTTTAGAGGGTGCAAAATCAGTTGGATTTGGTGGCTCGACTACTGTTGCTCAGATTGGACTGCTCGATTACATACTAGAGCAAAAAAACCTCAAAGTTTTTAACCAATACGAAAGTGGAATTAGCATGGTTGAAAACATAAAAAGAAGAAGAGAGGGTCTTCTTTCAGACCTATATGTCACAGGATGCAATGCTATAACTCAAGATGGAGAACTAGTCAACGCAGATGGAAGTGGCAATAGAGTGGCAGCCCAAATCTTTGGTCCTAAAAGAGTTTTGCTCGTAGTCGGTAAAAATAAAATTGTCCCTACTCTAAAAGACGGATTTGAGCGAATCATGCAAATAGCAGCGGTAAAAAATATAGAAAGAATGAATAAAAAAGCAACACAGATGGGTAAAAAACCTAAATACAATCTTGAAAATATAGCAAATAAATTTGCTTATATAAACGGCGATGAAAAGGGAAGAACTCATATAATCATCATTAACGAAGAATTAGGATTTTAGTGATATAATTTGGTATTGCCCTTAAAAAGGAGAAATTAGATGAAATTAACACATTTGGACGAAAAAGACAGACCAAAAATGGTAGATGTTTCAGAAAAGGCAGATACATTTAGAGTCGCAAAGGCAAGTGGAACTATCACGATGAGCCAAGAAGCTTACGATATGATAGTTAGTGAAAAAGCCAAGAAAGGACCGGTTATACAGACTGCTGTCATAGCTGCGATTTTAGGCACAAAAAGGACGAGTGACCTTATACCTATGTGCCATCCTTTGATGCTCACTTCCGTAAATTGCGATGTTGATGAACTGCCGGATTTGCCAGGCTTCAAACTATATGTTACCGCGAAGCTAAGAGGACAAACCGGTGTTGAGATGGAAGCACTCACGGGGGTAAGCATAGGACTTTTAACCATATATGACATGGCAAAAGCGATAGATAGATCCATGGTTATAAGCGATGTTTTACTAGAGGAGAAAGACGGTGGAAAAAGCGGACAATACAAAAGAGCTTAAACTAGACTACCCTTGTAACTGGCAGTATAAGATAATAATTGCCAAAGAAGACGATGCTAAAAAAATAGCCAAAGAAGTGCTAAGGGATAGGGAGCACAGCACAAAAAAATCAAACAATAGCTCAAAAGGCAAATATTCAAGTCACTCTTTGGAAGTTTTGGTCCACAGCGGTGATGACAGAAAAGCACTTTTTGACAAGCTAAAGCAACACAACAAAATCAAATTTGTACTCTAAGGAGGTATGATAAAATGGAGCCAATACAAACGATATTTTTAAATACGATAAAAGCAAATAGAGAAAATCAACAATTTACAAAGATACTGAGTGATCTTAGTTTTGAACTCTCCAAAAAGAAGATTCAGCGCCTAAAAGATGACAAAAAGATACAAAACAGAGTCGCAGAACTTTTCGAACAGTATTGTAAAATACTTGAAAACGAGGAGTTAAAAAATACTACAAATGTATCTGCGATCATAGAGGGTCTCTTAAAAGCCGTAAATTATGACAAAGAAGAGTTTTTATATAAAACTATTTATGAAATAGAGCAACTTGAAAAATCTGCACAGAATCAGAAGGTAGAGATACAAAACAACATCACAGACACATATAATGCTCTGGAAAAGCAGATAAACTCCCTACCGCAAGACTTGAAAGAAACTGCTCTTTGTGCGCTAAACGACACTAAACTAAATGCACTTGAAATGCTTGGAATTTTAAGAGAAACAACGCAAGAAGCCCTTTTAACAACTCTTGAAAAAGGAAGCGATATAGAGGATACAACTTTTCAAATCACAAAAAATCTGACATACCAAGCTATAAAAGATGGCGAGTTTATAAAAAGAAGATTTTTAAATATAACCAAAACTATCATGGATGTAGCACTTGAGCTTGCGGATACAAATATGGTTTTTTCCAAGGAGCTTGTTAGCGGAGCCTGTGAAGGTACCAAAGAGGGCATACTAAAAGCTATAGAAAAATTTAAAAACGATATAAAATTTGCCCCATTGGAAGATGATGAGATATTTGATCAAAACTTTGATTTGGTAAAAAAAGACTTGGCAAAGATAGAAGACGAATACATCCAAACACTAAAAGAGTTTTCAAATCAATATGATGGCAAGATTCAAAAAATACTAAATGAAAAAATTGAAAGATACAATAGTTCAGTCGAAAAATTTAAAAGAGCAACTGCTGAAGCAAAAGAGGCTATAACTCAAAGACTAGGAGAATTTAAAACCGATGTATCGATTGATGATTTAAAAGAGAAAGCTGAGACAAAATTAGGAAATCTAAAAAAAGATGTAAGTAAATTTAGCAAAAAAGCAAATGAAACCATCGAAAGCATCAAGCAAAACGAAACAGCCAAAAAAGCTACAAGCGAAGCTAAGAAATTAGGATTAAGAGCGTGGGAAGTAGCAAAAAATATGCTTGAGAGTAGAATGAACAAAAGATAAGAGAAGGCAAAAGCCTTCTCTTGTGTTCGATTTTAATATCTATATCTAACAGATAGTCTCAAATCAGATGCACTTGAAACTGCTCCCGGAGTTGTATCTGCGTCATATGGTGTGCCAGTTGGGCCAAAGAACATATCACTACCGGTATAATTATAGTTGATATATGTATACCTAACTTGGGCTGTTAAATATTTTCCTAGCACCGGCAAGTTATAAAATACCTCATAAGCATCACCACGAGTTGCTAATTTTGAACCTATCAAAGTATCTTCTCCATAGGTAAAGCTTCTCCAATACTTGCTGCCGTGGTTGTATTCAAGACCCCATCTAGCGCCATCAACCAATACAGATGGAAAATTTACTCCGACATAATAAGATGTTCCTGTTTTACTATTTGGAGAACCAAGCATATTTGCTTGTACGGTACCTACTCCCATTGCGTTTTGAGGTGTCGAAGTCTTACCTTTAGGGTCTGTTTTGCTCCATGCAAATGATCCAAACACATTTGTATCATCTAAAAAGTCACTTATACCATCCCCTATACCGCTAGATTGCAAAGATAGTGCACCACCAGTCATGTCACCTACATCTTTTAACCTAGCATCCAAAGTTGGTGTTGTTCCATGAACTGAAAAATCAGCCCCCATTACATTCCAAGCTTTAAAATAGTTAAACATCGCAGTATACTGGCCATCATCATACAATTTTACTATTGCCCCGACCAAATCCATATTTGCAGAATTCAAACTAGTCTTTGCATATGGAGTATGTGTCGCAGATGGTGTAACACCATTATTTCCTTGGATACCCATGTAATTATCAAAAGTCGGATACTTGGCATCAGCATTGGAATTTCCTCTTCCTATACAAATTTTGAAATTTACTCCCGGTATACCTGTTACATTTTCTAAGTCTGCTGCAAAACTTGCACCGTCAAACTCCATATTTATGTTGTGTCCCATAGGAGATTCAGGCTTATCATTATAAGCTCTATAATTTGTTAAAAAACCATTTACTGCAGGTCTTCTACCTAGGCTAATAGTATAAGGTACTTTTCCACTTGCATTTCCAAAATAGATAAAATATGCCTCTTTTAGCCTAAATACAGCGTCACCACTTGGTGTCTCATCTGCGTACCAGTCAAAGTTTTGAAATCCATTTGTAGCCTCTGCATTATTAGTTCCAAATGTTTTATATACACCTAAAGCTCCGTGAAAGACTAAGTCATCTCTTGGCTGAGCTGCCATTTTAAGTATAAATTTATTTGTCCAAATGCTATTGCTTGCATTTGCTGCCCCATTGATTTTATAATCAATAACATCATATGAAGTCCTTAGATCCGCACTAAATTTTATATTGTCATGTGCATCATGGGCTTTTACTTCATAAAACTGTTTTTTAAAAGCAGCTATATTCATCTTCTTCTGAGCAGCTTTCAGCTCATTCATTTGAGTTTTGAGAGCTTCTATCTCAGCCTTCATATCCATATCTTTTGCCATAGCAAAAGAACCAAACACAGCACCAATCAGTATTGGGGCGATTAATCTCTTCATTTTAAACCTCCGAATTTATTAACAAATTAATTGTAAAAGTACAATTAAAAAACTCTAGATAAAAAGTAATAAAACTTTTACATACTGAAATATTATCGAAATAAAGATAAAATTTAATTTAAATTCTAATCTTTTTGTAAAATTTATTTTACTTTAATATTATCTATGCTTTAATTATTCAAGTATTTTACATCAATTTTCCTTAATATTCTTAGAAAGGATATATTATATTTAAAATTCTAGTGTATAATTGCCGATACACGCTACAACTTCGCACTTTGCAAAAAACCATATACTGCAAAGGGCAAAAAACTTTGAAGGTGCCAAATGCTGATTGAAACATCAAGAAGAAAATTTCTAAAACAGAGTATTGCATTAAGCATATATGCGAGCAGTGTCGATCTTTTTGGGAGAGAAAAATTTAAAATAGATATTTCAAAGATACCATTTACAACAAAAACATCTGATACAAAAGCTAGAAACACCCCCTACTTGTGCAATATGTGCAGAAATAAATGTGCAGGTTTTGCCAGAGTAGAAAAAGGCATAGTCACCAAACTAAACCCAAATCCATACTTTCCAAAAAGCAGAAACATGCTCTGCCCTAAAGGTAACTCAGGTATTCAGGCTCTCTATGATACCGATAGATTAAAATATCCTCTCATAAGGATAGGGAAAAGAGGTGATGGCAAATATAAAAAGGTAACGCTTGATGAAGCATTGGAATACATAAAAAATTCCATTGTTAAAATTTTAGATGAAGAAAAAGACAACCGTTCAACCATAGCCTACTGCAATGGAGAAGGATTTGAAAAAGAGGAGATGATAAAATTTTTCGGAGGCAAGATAGGAAGCTCAAATTTTCTAGACGAAGGTTCAATATGCTTAAATACCCGACTAGGAGCTTACCTTTTGACTATCGGAACAGTAGGCGAACCCGATGTTGGGGGAAGCGATTATATTATATTTGCAGGTTCAAACAGACTAGAATCACTGGTAACACCAGATAGCATAGAACTTGCAAAAAAAAGAGATGCAAAAGTTATAGTTATCGATCCAAGATGCACAGTAACTACCACAAAAGCCGATATCTGGCTTCCTATAAACCCTGGTACCGATCTGGCTTTTTGCCTAGCCATGACCTATGTTGCATTTAAAGATGGACTATACAAAAAAAGTATAGTCAAAAAACACTTTAAAGATTTTAAAGAGTATAAAAACCTAATCTTGAAAAATACTTATACTCCAGAATGGGCAGAAAAAAAATGCGGCATAAAGGCATCGTTGATAAGAAAAATTGCAAAAGAGTTTTTCAGCGCAAAAAGACCACTTTTTCATCCGGGCAGAAGAAGCGTCGGAAGTGCAAATGACTTTCAGTTTAGAAGAGCTATGGCCTTACTAAATGCACTTGCAGGCAACTTAAACAAAAAGGGTGGAATTATTTACGGCAAACCGCTAAAACTGCCAGAAATTGAGATAAATGAGCCTCTATATTCAAATTCAAAAGATAGGTTTGATTTGGATGGTATCACTTATGGTTCTGCAAAAGCCGGGAGCTGGTTAAATTTTAGAAAGATGGTTTTAGAAGACGAGGCGCCATATAGAGTTAGAGCCTTATTTGCCAGAAAGCACAATATAATGCAGGGTATACCGGACATCACAAAGACCAAAAAACTTTTACAAAAGCTTGATCTTATCGTAGTAATAGACACCATGCCAAGTGATACAGCGATGATGGCAGATGTCATACTACCAGAATGCACATACTTAGAAAGAGAGGATTTAGCAGTCAACTTCAATGTGCTTGAACCATCAATCGCACTAAGAAACCAAGTTATTGAGCCTCTATACGAGAGTATGCCTCTACATGCCATACTGAAAAAACTAGGTAAAAAACTCAGTAAACCACTATTTGAAATAACTAAAAAATATGACAAATCTCTCGTAGAATCTATAGAGAATATAGGAGAAAGAAAAACTTTCCAAGAAGGGGGGTATGATTTGGCAGAATTGTATAAAAAATCCATAGAAACAAGAAATAAAGAGATGATAGTGAAAACATATGGCACAAAAGCCTATGAAAGCCTAAAAGAAAAAGGAGTTTGGTATCCAAACATGGAGAAATATCATAAAAAACTTTTCAATAACAGTTATGAGTACTATCCTAACAACAAAAGATACTATAGCGTAGATATCGACTATAGAGTCAACTGCAAACTTCCAAAGATGACCAAATACAACCTCGATCCTTTTCCTGCATGGAGAGATTCTTATGACTATTTCGTACCAAAAGGAAAATATAGACTAATAACAGGTCGATACATATACTTTACACAAAGCGCAACAGCAAATAATGAAATGCTAAGAGATATAATGTCAACAAATCATCTTTGGATAAACAATTCAGTTGCAAAAAGCTTACATATTTCTCTAGGTGATTTGGTTGAAGTCAAAAGTTCCATATCTTCTGTGCAGATCAAAGCCTATCCTACAAACAAGATAGCTCCAGATATACTGTTTTATGCACATGGTTTTGGAGAAAGTTCTAAAGAGCTTTCAAATGCTTATGGAAACGGTGCAAGCGACAACGAAATCATAGAAGACAAGATGGAAGGAGTTTATGGAGATGCTATCATGAATGAAACAAATGTTGAGATAAGGAAGATATGATGCAGTATGCCATGGCTTTTGATTATGAACTATGTATAAACTGTAAGGCATGTGTAGTTGCCTGCAAAGAAGAAAATGGGATAGAAAAAGGAGCGGATAAACATAGGCTCTGGATACATTCTGATGATTTAGAGGGAGACTACTTTTCATTAAAAAGAGGCAGAACTACATTTAAGCCAACTCATCAATGCCAAGAGTGCACAAATCCATTTTGCCTACCCGTCTGTCCTGTAGATGCCATTACTAAAGATAAAACTGGCATAGTGCAAACCAATGTATCTGCTTGCATATTGTGCATGAAGTGCATAGATGTATGTCCCTACGAAGCAAGATATGTAGATACTAAAAGAAAATTTGCAGATAAATGTATATTTTGTTCCGACACTAGACTAGCTCGTGGCGAAACAACAACAGCCTGTCAAATAACATGCCCGGCAAAAGTGAGAATATTTGGAGATTTAGATGATGAGAACAGTGAAATAAGTCAAATATTAAAAGATAGAGAATATACACAAATAGAATATGGAGACAACAAACCACATCTTTTCTACCTCAAGCCACTAAAGAAATAATAAAAATAAGAAATTTAAAATAATAAAATAAGGGATTTAAAGCAAGAATTAAATCCAAGAATCCGGCAGCGACCTACATTTCCACAACAGTAAGCTGCAGTATTATCGGCGATGAGTTGCTTAGCTTCTAGGTTCGAAATGGGACTAGGCGTTTCCAACTCTCCATAGCCACCGGAAATCTTGAAGTAAATCTAAGTTTTAGTTAAACTTACTTCAAGACTCTTGGTTCTTGGAAGTTATATACTAATCTTACGCACCTTTTCTCGAAAAGTTTTTCTTTTCGTAGCTTTAGGGGGTTGTAGGGACTTTAGTTCCTGCCTCTATAAGGAGCTTTGCTCATTATAGTGCGTAAAAACAGTTATATATTGTTAAGTCAACAAAGGCAAATTAAAACAATTTGACATAGATTTCTCTATCGTCTTGCGCCTCTCTTATTATACTTAATAAGAAAGTGATACAATCGAATATAAAAAAGTAAGCCAAAC
>JALUBH010000030.1 GCA_027050775.1 Campylobacteraceae bacterium
GGTATGGGTGGTGGTCACTCTGGTTTTGGTGGATTCTCCACAGGTTTTGGTGGAGGTGGATTTTCCGGTGGATTTGGAGGACATCAAGCTCCAAATCTAGATGTAGAGGCCAAGATAACCGTGCCGTTTAATGTTGCTATGTTAGGTGGAAAACACTCTATATCTTATGGTGGAGATAATTTTGACATTAAGATTCCTGCAGGCATAAAAAATGGTGAAAAGATGAGGCTTAAAGGCAAAGGTAAGTCATATAATGGTCAAAAAGGTGATCTTTTCCTACATGTGGAGGTTGCAGACAGTCCTGAGTACACAAGAGATGGAAATGATTTAAACAAAAATATAGATATTCCACTGAAAACTGCCCTATTTGGTGGAAAAGTGAGTATTGTCACGCCGTATAAAGAGGTGACATTGAAGGTAAAAGAAAACACAAAAAATGGACAAAAATTTAGAGTAAAAGGCTATGGTATCGAGGACAGAAAAACACATACAAAAGGTGATCTATATCTAAAGGCAAATATAATTCTGCCAGATGTTGGCAACATAGATGAGGATTTAAAACAACAGATGAAAGAAAAATTACCGGAGAAGTAAAATGCTTGGATATGAAGAACCAGTATATTTAATCAGTGTAGTAGCAAAAGTTTTGACGATACATCCGCAAACTCTCAGGCAATATGAGAGAGAAGGTCTTATCTGTCCTTCAAGAACCGATGGCAAGATGAGACTCTATTCCCAAAGGGATATGGATAAGATAAAGATGATACAAAGATTGACTAGGGATTTAGGTGTAAATTTGGCTGGAGTGGACATAATCATAAGATTAAAAGACAAGATAAATGCCTATGAAGATGAGATAGAAGAGTTAAAAAGTCATTTGGTTGACACAAATAAAAGTGATTTAAGCACCGTAAAAAATCCTCTAGTAAAAAGGGAAAGCTATGAGATTATTCTTTTTGGTGAGTAGATGATTTTGTTTTCAAAAACTCAGTCATATCGCTGTAACTTAGTGGTTTAGAGTATAGATATCCTTGCATATTTTTACAGCCATTTTTTAGGAGAAATTTTTGTTGTTCTTCATTTTCTACACCTTCGGCGATAATATGAAGATTTAATATTTTTGATAAAGATATAATAGCTTTGACTATACCTGAGCTCTCTTTGTCTGAGGGTATGTCGTCTATAAAAGATTTATCAATCTTGAGTTGATTTATCGGTAATTTTTTCAAATATGATAAAGAAGAATATCCTGTTCCAAAATCATCTATAGAAATTTCAATGCCCATTTCATTTAAAAGTAGCAATTTTTCTATTGCTACTTTTGTATTTGTCATCAGTTGCCCCTCTGTTATCTCAAAACTGAGCCATTTTGGATCAAATTATATATTTTCCATTTTGGTTTTCAAATCGTTTATAAAGTTTGTATGCATCAGTTGTTTTATAGTTAGATTTAAATTAAGTTTTCCGGGATTTTTGTTTGTGTTTATCCAACTTGCATATTGGAGCATCGCTTTATCCGCTATGAGACTATCTATCTCTATTATCATTCCGTTTTCCTCGGCAAGAGGTATAAATTTTTGAGGCTGAACTAATCCAGCTTTAGGATGTTGCCATCTTGCCAATGCTTCAACTCCTATTATCAAATTTGTTTCAATGTCAAATTGAGGTTGATAGTAGACAACAAATTCATTTTTGCTTATAGCATGACGCAAACTTGTCTCCATGACAACTCTTTCGTATGCACTTTCTGTCATATCTTTGCTGTAAAAATCAAATGTATTTCTACCCGATTCTTTAGCTCTATACATGGCAGCATCAGCATTTCGTATCAAGAGATTAACCTGTTTTGCATCTTGAGGAAAAAGACTTATACCTATGCTGCAAGTTATATATAGTTCGTGATTTTTGAGGACAAAAGATTTTCTCATGTTTTTCAAAAGCTTTGCTGCCAAGGTAGCAACATCGTTTGATGATTTTATATTTTCTAATACTATTGTAAATTCATCTCCACCCAATCTTGCAAAAGTGTCTTCTTTTCTAAGAATTTTTTTGAGTCTGTTTGCAACTTCTTTTATGACTAAGTCACCAATTTCGTGGCCAAGAGAATCATTTATCTGCTTGAATTGGTCTAAATCCAAAAAGAGCACTGCAAATTTCATATGATTTCTTTCTGCTCTGTATATAGCTTGCGAGAGTCTATCTAGAAGCAACACCCTGTTTGGCAGATTTGTCAAACTGTCGTGGTGTGCAAGATGCTTCAGCAAATCTCTTTGATGCAAAAGTTCATTTTGTGCTTTTTCCATTTCGCTTATGTCGCTTCCATAGATGGCATATGCATCTTTGTTGTTAAATTTTATTTTTTGTATTAGCGCTCGGGAGGAGTACTCGCTCCCATTTTTCCTTTTGTGTATAGATATGTATTGTATAGAGTTTGCACGCATAGACTTGGCCGATTTTATTAATTTTTTAACCTTCTTGGAGGTTAAATATGGATTTATATCAAAAATATCCATATTTAAAAACTCTTTATAGCTATAACCTAATGCATTGACTACTCCTGCGTTTACATAAACATATTTTAGAGTTTTGACATCTACAATATATAGTTCTATATTTGATTTTTCAATTATATTTGCCAGTTCCCCACTTTGCCGTGAGAGTTTTGTTTTCTCTTATATCTTTTTTTCAATTTCAATTTCTAACGAATTATTTTTGAGCACAAGAAGTCTTTTTGCATATAAATTTCTTTTTTCATACAGTATTATAAAAATTATGCTAAAAATAAATGGCATAGAGACATAAAAATACTCTAAAGGGGTATATTGTTTAACCATAAAAAAAGATAGAGTAAAAAAAGATAATAGTGAAAATACAGTACTAATCAATCCTAGTTTTTTGTCTCCTAGGAAAAATGCTGACATTAAAAAGACTATATACCAGCTAGCACCAACCAAAGAACCATTTTTTTTTAAAAAAGTCTCGGACACTAAAAGAAAAAATACAACCAAAAGCGTATAAGCGATCGGGCGTTCATATGATTTGGACACCCTTAAGAGAAATAGACACAAAGTGCTGATTATAACTATAGACATATCTATGTAAGCTTGTATTGTTTCTTGGTTGATAAATCTTGTATATGCCAAAATAAGCAACATAAATACAACTATCAACAATATGCTGTTAAACAAATAGTAATGGAGCTTTTCTTCATATTCATCTTCGGAAAATTCAAAACCACTTGTCAAAAAGTTGTATAAAGACATAAAAACCTCAAATTTAAAAAGATTTAGACGGATATGCTAGGTATATAATAAGCATCAAGGTCAATTATAATTATACAATAAAATAAAAAGCAAACAAAATCAATCTATATTGTATTATATATCTTGCTCGTAAATCCCTGAACTAAGGTATCTTTCTCCTGTATCACATAAAATCGTCACGATAGTCTTATCTTGGTTTAACTCTCTTTTTGCTATTTGTTGAACGGCAAAAATATTTGCCCCAGAACTTATGCCGACTAGGAGACCTTCTTCTTTTGCCAATTCTCTAGTTGTTTTTAGTGCCTCATCATAGCTTACTTTTATAACTTTATCATAGATATTTGTATCTAGTACTTTAGGGATAAAACCAGCTCCTATGCCTTGTATCTTATGAGCTCCAGGTTTTCCTCCTGATAAGACCGGTGAGAGATCCGGCTCAACTGCGTAGATTTTTATATTTGGGTTTTTCTCTTTTAAAGCCTTTCCTGTTCCGGTGATTGTGCCTCCTGTTCCAACCGCTGCTACAAATATATCTACTTTTCCATCGGTATCTTTCCAAATCTCTTGTGCAGTTGTAAGTTCATGAATCTTCGGATTGTTTGGATTGTTAAACTGTTGTGGGATAAATGAGTTCTCTATCTCTGATTTTAATTCTTGTGCTTTTTGTATTGCTCCATTCATCCCGAGATTTGCATCAGTTAAGACCAATTTGGCACTAAAACCACCAAGTAACTTTCTTCTTTCTATGCTCATGGATGCAGGCATAGTAAGGATCAGTTTAATACCATAGCTTGCACAAATCATAGCCAAACCTATGCCAGTGTTTCCGCTTGTCGGCTCTATGATAGTTGAGTTTTTGTCGATATCTCCGTTTTTTAGTGCGATATCGATCATATTTAGTGCGATTCTATCTTTGACAGAGTGTGATGGATTCAAAAATTCACATTTTCCAAGCACTGTATTACCTGTTTGATTTGAAATCTTATTTATCTTTACTAGAGGTGTTTTACCTACCAATTCTCTTACGCTATTTGCATACATGTTATCTCCTCGTAAATTTTTAAAGCGCTTATATGCTGTAATTTATCTGTTTTGTCAGCTTTTGTTCAAAATCCTCGATATATGAAAGAGGCTTATCAAATATAAGCACTAGTTGTTCATCGCAATCATTAAAAAAGAGATTGAAAGCTGGATTTGTTGTTTCATTTTTGATAGTACAAATCTCTCCATCAAGTGTAATTATTATATCTTTTATCAAAATCTCTCTTTCGTTTTGTGATATCTTGTACCCACCTTTGGCTCCCCTTATGCTATATACCAGATTTGCTTTTTTGAGTTCTATAAATATCTGTTCTAGATAATTTTGCGGAACACTTGTAATCTTGGATATATCCCTTAATTGCAATGGATTTGAACTCTCTCTTTGTTTATATAGTTCATATATGGACATAAGACCATATATGCTTTTTTTAGTTATGAGTGCCATATCTTACTCCAAGGCCTGTTCTAAATCTTTGATCAAATCATCGGCATTTTCAAGTCCTACACTAACCCTTATAGAGCCCGGGTTTATACCTGCTTTTTCCAACTCCTCTATCGGTACTTGATTGTGTGTTGTGCTAGCAGGATGGGTTATGATAGACTTTGAATCACCTATGTTTACAACAACTGAAAATATTTTTGTGCTATCTAGAATCTTTTTTGCAAACTCAAAATCTTCAACTTCGAAATTTAGTAAACCCGAACTCATGCTGTCTTTAAAGTATTTTTGCGCAAGATGATGTTGACGGTCATCTTCTAATCCAGGATACGATACGCTTATAACTTTTGGATGCGATTTTAAATATTTAGCTATCTTATAAGCGTTTTTGGAGTGTTCTTTCATCCGTACATGCAGAGTCTCAAGACCTTGTATGAAGAGCCAAGAGTTAAAAGGTGAGGGTGTAGCTCCAAAGTCTCTCATCAGGGATAATCTAGCTCTTAGTATAAACATAGGAAAAGGAAGTTGAGCATAAATAAGCCCGTGGTAGCTTGGATCAGGCTCATTAAATTGAGAATATCTGATGTTTCCAATTAGCTTGTCATTTAAACCAAGCCTTTGTATGAGAGCTCCACCAAGTGCACTGCCTTGGCCATTTATGTATTTACTTGTGCTATGAACTACAACATCTACACCGAGACTTAGAGGTTGAAAGAGGATTGGCGTAGCTACTGTGTTATCACAAATAGTAACTACATCATATTTATTTGCAATTTCAACTATTTTATCTATATTTGGTATGGCAACCTGTGGATTTGAAAGTGATTCAAAAAATATAGCTTTCGTATCTTCGTCTATCAAGTCTTCCAAATTTTCAGCACTGCTACTATCAAAAATCTTGCAATTTATACCAAATCTTTTTAGTGTATGAGTAGTTAGCGTAGTTGTTCCACCATATACTTTGTTTGATACTATTATGTTATCTCCCGCACTTGCAAGATTTATGAGAGCAAAAAGAACAGCGGAGTGACCGCTAGCTGTAGCAAGAGCAGCTTCACCACCCTCCACAGAAGCAATTCTAGCCTCAAAAATATCTGTTGTTGGATTATTTAATCTCGTATATATGGGTCCTAGTTCTTTTAAGGCAAAAAGATTTGCAGCATGATCTGCCGATCCAAAATCATAAGCAGTTGTTTGATATATAGGAACAGACATAGTTCCAAAATCATTTTTATCATATCCTACATGTAGAGCTCTTGTTTCTTGTTTCATCTGTTTTCCTTATAACAGGGCAGGGTAGCCCAAATTTTATTTGACGAATTATATACTTATTTAAAATCATTGTCAAGTAAACTTATAAATTAAATAAAGTATATAATGTTTAAACTCAAATATTTAGCCCGAAGTATTTATGTTTGTTAGTAGATTTAAAAAATGAAAATTAAGTGTTAGCATAAATACATAAAACAATACATATAATAATATGTAAAGACTTAAATAAAGGGCTTTAAAAGTCATAAATATATAGTTTTTTATTCAACTAACGCGTTAGTAAATATGTAGATATTTGATATATGTTTCACGATTTTTATATACAAATTCATATAGAAAATAAAATTTACTTGAATTATAAAATAATAGACAAATTATAGACTTTCATTTTTAAATATTTTGACGAAATAAATATACTTATATTTCAAATCTTATATTTCTTTATGAAACTATATGATACAATCACAATCTAATTGAGACAATAAACCTTATGTAAGAGGATAAAATTTATGTTTTTAAATGACGAAGATGATTTTTTGATGGGTAGCCCTAGAAGTAAATTTTACGATATAGTTTATAATGCAAACAGATCCTTAGCGGAACAGTCGATAGATGGTGTGTTTGACAAATATTGTGCTATGGAGTTATTATTAGAAGAGTATATCAAAGATGATATGGAGTTGGAGTATCGTCTAAATGAGATACTACTTGGTAAAGTTGACGAGTTGGTGGATAGAAAAAATTCTCTCTATATCGCCGCAACAGGAGATGTTCTAACGCAGCATGAATAGATTTTTTTTTCTTTTTTTTATACTATTTAGCCTTTTTTCTCATGCGTCAAATCAAAAAATGTGGGATTTTCAATACAGTTTTAATCTCAAAAAAGATAAAATCGCAACTGTTTTTGTGGATAGACAAGCAAATAGCAAAAAAAATGCCAAAAGATATATCTTAAAATTTAGATGGACACTTTACGCAAATAAAAATCTGATACTATTATCTAATTATATGGGCTATCCAAATCAGTATGTACTGAAGAGAATCAGACCTTTAGATAAAGTTAGCATAAAACTGTTGCCAGAAGGGAGTGGTTATAGTGCTGCCCCTTATGCTTTGATAGTTTTTTCTGCTTTTGATGAAAAAAAAAGAGTTGCCACTCTTGATGTTTATGTGAAAGATAGCAAGAAGAGATTGCAGATAGAATTTATAGAACCAAAATAATGCTGATGATATGAGATAGTGCGTAATGTCGGCCAATAGGAAGGAAATGTTTTGTTGGAAAAAGTTGAAGTTTTAATGACTCAAATGGTTGAATCACTAGATGACAGTTATATCTTGGAATTATTTCAAAAAGTTCCAAAAGGAAAAAGACTAAGGGCAAAATTGATACTTAAAATTGCGGGATTAAGTGATGATTCTTATAAACTAGCCGCAATCATAGAGCTTATACACGCAGCAAGCCTATTGCATGATGATGTTATAGATGATGCGCTCACAAGAAGAGGTAAGGATTCTATAAATGCTCTCTTTGGAAATAAAACATCTATAATGTTAGGTGATATACTATACTCAAAAGGTTTTGCGGCCTTGAGTATTTTTTCAAGCAACATCGCACAAAAAATTTCAAATGCTGTTGCATTACTGTCTGTTGGCGAGCTTCTTGATGTTAAACTCTCTCATTCTTTTAATGACAATGAAGAGTTGTATATGAATATGATTTATAAGAAAACAGCTTCATTAATCGAGGCAGCAAGTGCTAGTGCGGCAATGTTGGTAGACAAAGATGTGAAGATTTATGAACTCTATGGTAAAAACCTTGGCCTGGCATTTCAAGTTATAGATGATATCTTAGATATAACACAAGATAGCAAAAAACTTGGTAAACCCTCTTTGCATGACTTCAAAGAGGGTAAAACGACACTGCCTTACATGTATTTATTCAGCAGAGTGGATGATGAAGATAAGAAAAAATTGCTTAGTCTGTTTAAAAAAGATTTATCCCAAGATGATAAAATTTGGATTAAAAACAAAATGCAGGAGAGTTCTAGCTTGGATGATTCTATACTGTACGCAAAAAAACTAGGTTCAGATGCTCTAGAGGCTATCAAAAATGAAGAAAATGACAGTTTGAGCAAGATAATCACAGAGATGATAGAGAGAGACTTTTAATGCACTATCTTACTATCAGCTTTACCCATAAAAATACAGATATAGCTATAAGAGAAAAACTCTCTTTGGCTGACGAAGAGAAAAGATCATATTTTCAAGAGAGTCTAGCCAACTATGAACATACAAATGAGTCCATAGTACTTTCAACCTGCAATAGAGTAGAGATAATTTTGAGTGTTTCAAATTGTGAAAATATCATAGATAAAGTATTTTTGGAGTTATCGAAAACTTCCGGTGTACCTAAGGGTGAGTTAGAGAGTAGAGGTGACATTTATGAAGACAATAGTGCTATCCATCACCTTTTTTCTGTGATATCATCGTTAGATAGTTTGGTTATTGGAGAAACTCAGATAGTTGGACAGTTAAAAGATGCTTATAAATTTTCTTATGAGAAAGGATTTTGTGACCAAAAATTGAGTCGCGCTATGCATCATGCTTTTAAATGTGCAGCATCTGTGAGAAGCAATACGGACATATCAAAAAATTCTATATCCATATCAAGTGTAGCAGTCAGTAAGGCGAAAGAGATATTTGGAAACCTTGGAGGTTTAACCGCGCTGGTTATAGGCGCAGGCGAGATGGGTAGGCTCGCTGCAAAGCATCTGATGGCAAATGGTGTAAATGTTATAATTATGAACAGAAATGCACAAAGAGCTGAAAAGCTAGCTAGTGAACTCGGTGACATGGCTAGTGTCGCATCTTTTTCAAAGCTAAACGAATATGTAAATAGATATAGACTACTTTTTAGCGCCACGGGAGCACCACACACTATCATAAATGAAGATATTGTCGAAGAAAAAGAGTTTGAAAGACACTGGTTTGATATAGCCATTCCTAGAGATATAGAGGTTATAGAGATAAAAAATCTGCATATATATGCTGTTGATGATTTAAAAGAGGTTGTAAACAACAATATATCACAAAGAGAAAAACAGGCAAAGATAGCATATTCTATTATAAGCAAGTCAACTATGGAATTTTTTAAGTGGCTCCAAACGCTATGTATTGATCCAATTATAAAAGAGATGAGGATAAGGGCACAGAGCTGTTCTTTGCACGAGATAAACAGAGCTATTAAAAAAGGCTATATAGATGAGTCGCACAAAAAAGAGGTGATGAAGATAGTACATCACGCCTTCAATGGATTTTTACATACGCCAACTATCAAACTAAAAGAAGTTGCGGAAAAACCTGAAGCTGATGTTATAGTTCAAGCTGTCCAATACATCTTTGATATAAATGAAGACCAAGCTAAAAAATTAAATATGTACAAATGTGAATACCAAATGGAAAATAATATGATGGAGACAAAATAGATGAGATTTTCAAAACTCTACGCACCAACAACAAAAGATGCACCAAAAGATGCAACACTGCCGAGCCACAAATTTTTGCTTAGAGGTGGTTTTGTAACGCAAAGCGGAAGTGGATTGTACAGTTTTTTGCCTTTGGGCAAAATTGTTTTGGACAAGATAAGAGATGTAGTTAAAGAGGAGATGGATAGCTCCGGAGCACAAGAGATTCAGATGGGTGTTGTAACAAATGCTGACCTTTGGAAGCAAAGTGGAAGATATGAAATTTTTGGAAAAGAGCTTTGCAGACTAAAAGATAGAAAAAACAATGAATTTGTATTGGGACCAACCCATGAAGAGGTTGTAGTCGATATAGTAAGAAATATTCTCACTAGCTACAAGCAGTTGCCACTGCATCTATATCAGATAACAACAAAATTTAGAGATGAAGCAAGACCTAGATTTGGACTTTTGAGGGGTCGAGAGTTTATCATGAAAGATGGATATAGTTTTCATGATTCTACTCAATCTTTACAAGAAGAGTTTGACCACATGGAAGAAACCTACAGAAAGATTTTTACAAAATTGGGGCTTGATTTTAGAGTAGTTGACGCAGACAGCGGAGCCATAGGAGGAAGTGGAAGCAAGGAGTTTATGGTTTTAGCCGACAACGGAGAGGATGATATAGTTGTTTGTAAAAGTTGTGAATATGCGGCAAATATAGAAGCGGCAAAGAGAGCAAAACGAATGACAGATGCCGAGGCACCCGAAGCTGATTTTGCCAAGTTTTATACACCGACTCCTACAAAAGACAGCATTAGGCATATAGCAGAGTTTTTTAAGATTGATGAGTTTTACACTATAAAATCAGTCATAAAAAAGGCCATATATAAAGACGAAGAGAAGATTATCTCATTTTTTGTTCGAGGTTGCGATACTCTTCAGGAGACAAAAGCACAAAATGCCTGCGGTGCCTTAGAATTAGTAGATGCTAGCGAAGAAGAGGTGAGGGCTGCAGGACTTAATCCTGGATTTTGCGGACCTCTTAGGATGCCTGAAGATGCTGAGTTTTATATAGACATCGAATTAAAAGATGAAAAAAATTTAATTTGTGGTGCAAACGAAGAGAATTATCACTTTGTAGGCGTGTCAATGTTTAACTTTAAAGATTCAAGATATAAAGATTTGATTCAGGTTAGTGCCGGTGATATTTGCCCAAAATGTGGTGCTAAACTAGGTATTACAAAAGGTATAGAGGTAGGACATATCTTTCAACTTGGACAGAAATACGCAGCTGCGATGGATGCAAAATTTTTAGATAAAAATGGCAAAACACAGCCTTTTTATATGGGTTGTTATGGTATCGGAGTGAGTAGATTGGTGGCTGTGATGATTGAAGCTAGCCACGATGAAAAGGGTTGTATTTGGAACAAGCAAACTGCACCATTTCTCCTTGATATTATCGTCTCAAATATAAAAGATGAGGAACAGAGCAATTTTGCAAATGAGCTTTATGGGAAGCTTGATGGGAAAAAAGTTCTGCTTGATGAGAGAAAAGAGAGATTTGGTTTTAAGATGGGAGATTTTGAGCTATTGGGATTCCCTTATGCTCTGATAGTAGGTAAAGGTCTAAAAGAAGGCACTGTTGAGTTGGTAGAGAGAAAAACTTTAAAAAAGACAAAAGTAAAAAAAGATGAAATTTTACCTCTTTTAGAGGAGCTGCTCTCTTGATATATTTTGTCTTATATATATTTTTAGAAGTGATGATAAGCACAAAGATTGCTTCTGCGATCGGGGGCTTTGCTACATTTTTAGAAATTGTAGTTTCTGCTATGGTTGGATTTGGTTTGATAGCAAACTTTAGATATACATTTTTTGAAAGTTTAAATGCGCTAAATAACAGATCCATATCTATAGAAGAGTTTCAAAAATTAAATGCTTTTGCATTATTGGGAGCATTTTTATTGATATTGCCAGGGTTCTTTAGTGATTTTTTAGGTTTGATGTTGCAATTTAGCTTTTTTGCAACACTTTTTGCAAGAAAAATTCTACATGTAAATAGTAGAGATGGATATGAAAATTTTAATAATAAAGGAAAGGATGATGATGTCATTGATGTTGAGATTATTGAGCATAATTCTGATAAGTAGCGTATTTGCAAACGCAAGTGTTACAACAGAACAGAAGTTAATCAAATTTATAGATAAGGCCATAAATACAGGAAGAGGTTTTAAGTTTAAAAAAGCTGAAGTCATACATAAAGAGGTAGTTCCCTCAAATAAAAACTGGGAGGCATACTTTTTAAAAATTGATTTGCGGGTACCAAGTAAAAATAAAAATATATCTGTAAAGGATATCATTTTTTCAAACGGAACTCTTATTAGTAAAGACTTTATAAATATAAATACAGGAAGAAGCATAAAAAGTTCTTTCTCTTTTCCCGCAACTCCCGAGATGTATGACAGCGAGCATCTATTGATAGGTAATAAAAATGCAAAAAATAAGCTGATTTTGTTTAGTGATCCGCAATGTCCATTTTGCATGGAGTATGTGCCTGAACTTTTAGAATGGATGAAAAAACATACGAAAAATTTTGCCCTTTACTACTATAATTTACCACTCTCTATACACCCTACAAGTAAAACACTTGTAAAAGCAGAACTTGCCGCTGAAAAATTGGGTATTATGAGTGATGCTGATTTGACATTGAAAGTCTATACAGAACTTTTTGATTTTAAAGACAATAGCGAAGCAAGCGTCTTAAAAGAGTTTAATAGAATCTTTAAAACGCATTTAACAAAAAAAGATATAAACACAAAAGATATATTAGACAGAGTAAATGGAGACATAAGAGTTGCTAGAAATCTTATGATAAATGCCACTCCAACTCTATATGTAAACGGCAAAAAAGACCCAAGCAGATCACTATATAAGAAACTGGCAAAAAAGGGAAAATAGACATGGATAGATTGGTTATAGCTACTAGAAAAAGTAAACTTGCCCTTTGGCAATCCGAACATGTACAACAAGTCTTAATGGAAGCACACAAGGGGCTACATGTAGAGTTAGCACAAATGCTCACAAAGGGTGATAAAATTCTTGATACTCCACTTGCGAAGATAGGCGGAAAAGGACTTTTTACAAAAGAACTTGAGGAGTCTATGCTAAGAGGCGAGTCGCATCTTGCAGTTCATAGCCTAAAAGATGTGCCTATGGAGTTTCCAAAAGGTTTGAAACTAGCAGTTATAACAAAAAGAGAAGATGTTAGAGACGCTATGCTTTCGCAAAAATACTCTAGCCTTGATGAGCTTCCAAAAGGAGCAGTTGTCGGGACTACAAGTCTAAGAAGAAGAATGCAATTACTTGAGAGAAGGCCTGATCTAAATATAAAAAATCTAAGAGGCAATGTAAATACAAGAATTAGAAAACTAAAAGATGGTGAGTATGATGCTATAATCCTGGCAAGTGCCGGTATAAAAAGGTTAGGACTTCAAGGAGAGGTAAAATACTTTAGTCCTATAGACACCTCTATCATGATTCCGGCTAGCGGTCAAGCGGCACTCGGTATCGAGATAGTAGATAATCCTGAAGTAGAAGAGTTAATTTCAGTTTTAAATGATGAAGATGCTATCATCGAGACAACTATTGAGAGGGATTTTGTAACGGTATTAGAGGGTGGCTGTCAGGTTCCTATCGGTATTAATGCAAAGGTTGATGGAGGTAAAATAGACATATCTTGTCTTATTGGTTTACCAGATGGTACGGAAGTTTTAAGAGAAAAAGTACAAATCAAAATAGATGATTATAAGGTTATAGGTAAAAAACTTGCTCAAAATATGATAGAGCGAGGTGCCAAAGATCTGCTTCAAAGAGCTGAAAATATGGCTCTAAACGATATATTGTAAATTCATACTAGACCTCTACATGTAGAGGTCTAGTATATAAAAGATATGCCAGTGCTATGATTATAAGGCCTATAGATGAGATTCCGGTAGCTATATTTTCTCCAAAATAGTTCCAAATAAGTCCTGTAAAAATAGCTCCCAATGCACCACTTATGGCAACTCCGCCATAAAACAAACCATAAACACTTCCTCTGTTTTTAGCTCTTCTTGAGATGTATGCTCTCATGGCATTTACACTTGAGACCATAAAAATACCCAATAGCATAAAGCCTAAAATTATAAAATTAAAATATAGAGACAATATGGATGCTATACCAAATAAAAAGGAGATAAGAAGTACTTTTTTTGCTCCGATTTTATCCACTTTTAGACCAAAAAAGTAACTGAGCAGAGTTTGTGTTAGATTTAAAATAATCATCAAAAGAGGTATGTATTCCAATCTATATCCTGCCTCTTTTGCCTTTATAAGATAAAATGAATCGTTGAAAATAAAAAATGTGAATCCAAAAAAGAGTAATAGTATAGGAAGCAAAGATATGTCATCTTTTAAATCCAGTTCAACAGTGGAGGCTTTTTGCTTTTTAGGAGTGTCATGTACGAAAAAGATGACGATAATCACAGCAAAAATTCCCGGCAATATAGTCCAAGCGAAAAGATTGCTAAAAACCTTTCGGTTTTGTCCAAAAAAGTATAAGGCACCAAAAGCGATGATGCTTCCGCTAAGCTCTCCTGCTATATCCATGGTTTTGTGAAAACCAAATGCTTTGCCTCTACCACCTTTTTCAGAATAAGCAGATATGAGACAATCTTTTGTAGCACTTCTGATAGCTTTTCCTGTCCTCTCAACCCCTCTTAGAGTTGCTATGCTCATCCAGCCATTGCTAAAATAAAGAAGAGGTTTTGTGATGGCTGAGAGCAGATAACCATAAAGAACAAAAGGTTTTACTATATCGTATTTATCACTAAGATATCCAAAAACGAACCTAAATCCATAGGATACAAAAGTAGCCACAGCGATGATGAAGCCTAACTTGTCCACCCCCTCTCTAAGGACATAAACTACAAAAAGGGGCAATATGGAAGTCACCATGCTACTTGCCATATCGGTAAAAAAACTGACAAATCCAAGTGCTATGATATTTTTATTTATCATAAAAATATACCACAAAAGCAAGCCAGGTGAACAAAGGAATAAAAATGCTCATAAATACTCCAAAAGCAGCTATATCTTTAGAATGTTTTGCCAAGATATGAAATTTTGGAGTTGTTAAATCAACCGCTTTTTCTATGGCAGTATTGAACGCTTCTGCCACAAGAGGAAAAAATAGACTACCAAACATAAAAAATTTTGCCCACAATGGATATGACAAGAAAAAAAGCACCACAGTTGCGATAAAAAAGCAAAAAACTTCTATCTTGAAAGATGTTTCTTTGAAAAGTTCTTTTGCTCCGTCTATCGCATAAAAAAAGTTTTTACGAATAGAATATTTTGATTTCATTTTTTGCCCCAATGACACATTATACTAAAATCAGCTAAATCTTTTTATAGCTATTTAAAATCTTTTGAGAATATCTATCACGATACTCCCTTAATTTAAATCAAGTGTATCTTTTACAGCTTGAACGCCTTGGTCTATAAGTCCCGGAGTTTTGGCATTTATCTTTATAACTTTATATTTTACATGTGAGCCGTTTACTATAACTTTGATATAGTTATAGAAGCCACTGTTTTTGTAGTTTTTTAGTGGCGCTCCTGCACCTCCTGTGATGATGAAAGGAGTTTTTTGCCAAATACCGCGGTAGTAGAAATGTATATGTGAACAAAAGAGCATCGTAACTTTGTATTTGTCAAATATATCATTTAGTTTTTTTGCTTTTTTCAAGCTTTTTAAGCTGTGTCCTTTTGCATATTTTCCTTTTCTAGGGTCATATAAGGGAACATGAGTCAATACGAATCTGTTTGTAAATTTTTGAGATATTTTAAGCTCTTTTACAAGCCACTGTTTTTGCTCTTTCTTTATCTTTTCGTTTGAGCTGTCAAGCACTATAAAATAACTGTTTCCGTATGAAAAGGCAAAATAAGTTTTGCCAAAGACATGTTCATAATTGCTTTCACCATCATACCAAGGTATTTCATGATTTCCTATTATGGAAAGAAATGGTTTGTTCGATTTTTTAATTATTCCTAGGTAATTAGAAAACTCTTTTTTATATCCATCCGGAACTAAATCACCATTGTTTAGCACAAACGAGACATCTTCATCTTTATTGATATTAGAGATAATCTTTCTTAAAACATTATCCCCGTCACGATTGTCACCCATAACTACAAACGAGAAACTTTTTTGATGTTGATTGCCAAGATTTATCTTTTTTAGCATTTTTTGATTGTAAGGAGAAGCAAAAGCGTATAGCGCCATGCAAAGCAGTAACAGTTTTTTCATTTTTTATCCTTTTATTTTATATGAAATTGTAACAGCCAAATATGAAATGAAAATGAAATCACAGTTTCATTTTCATTTCATTTTGCTATTATACTATTTCACAAAAATAAAAGAGGTATAGATATGAAAAAAGCACTTTTTGCCGTAAGTTCACTTGGTTTAGGTCATGCTACAAGAAGTTTGGCTGTTATTAGACATTTTATACAAGAGTATGAAATAACCGTCATATCTTATGGAAATGCACTGAGATTTCTACAAGATGAGTTATCCGGATATAGTGTTTCATTTATTGAGATTGAGGACTATCCACTGCTTGAAAGAGGTGAGGGAGTTTACTTTTATTTCTATCTTTTTATGGATCTCATCAAGACAAATTTTCTTATCAAAAGTGAACACAAGGTGGCAGCACAGATGCAAGATGATTATGAATTTATATTCTCTGATGGTAGATATGGTGTGTATTCGGTGAAAACTCCATCTTTTCTTCTATCTCATCAGATATCATTTATGCCACCTAAGTGGTTGGGTTTGTTTAAATTTGTTACTGATTTTTCTAACTATTTTTACTTCAAAAACTTCAATAAAGTTTTCATAGCTGACTATAAAAAATACGACAAAAGCTTAGCCGGTAATCTCTCTCATGCAGCATTGACGCATTTTTTCCCACATGATTATATAGGCATCGTATCTTCATATAAAAAGATGGATATCAAGGAAGATATAGACTATCTTTTTATCATCAGTGGATATTTAAAGAAGAAAAAAGAGAGTTTTGTGTCAAAACTTTTAGAACAGGCTAAAAAGCTCGATGGAAAGAAGGTTTTTATATTTGGTGATGTAAGCGCACAAGAGGTGCAACATATGGAAGGAGATATCACTATATATCCGTCTGCTACAAAAGATTTGAGAAAAGAGCTTTTTAGCAGAGCCAAGATTATCATCTCAAGAACAGGATATACAACTATCATGGATTTAGTGGAGCTTGATAAAAAAGCTATACTTTTCCCTACACCAAACTCTACCGAGCAGGAATATTTGGCATCTTATCACAAATATAAGGATTATTTCGTCATATGTGAAGATGAGGACATTAATCTAAAAGAGCTGACAGACAAGATAGCTCAAACTGTGCCATTAAAGGCATCAAGTAAAACTGATGAAGCACTAAAACATATAGAAAAAAGTGTAAAATCATATTTTCACAAGAACTTTTTTTCGATTATTGTGCCTGCATTTGATGAAGAAAAATATCTAGATGAGACTATTAAAAAATTGTCAAAATTGAATTATGATAAAAATTATTTTGAAGTTATCATAGTGGAAAACGGATCGAGCGATGAAAGCTATAAAATAGCGAAATCTTATGAAGAAAATATGGAAAATATCAAAGTTTACCAATCTGAAAAAGGGGTATCAAAAGCTAAAAATCTAGGCTTGAAGCATGCTAGTGAAAATTCTGATTTTTCTATCTTTTTAGATGCCGATACACTGCTTGAAAAAGATTTTTTGTCTGAGCTAAATAATTATCTAAATAAAAATACAGACAATAACCTCTGTGCTGGCACAACTGCTATAAAGCCATCAAACAGTAGCTCAACATATGACAAATGTTGGTATAAATTTTTCGATATTGCCCATAAAATTACTAAAACTTCATACTCAGTTCAGATAGCAAAGACAAGTGTCGCAAGAGAGGTAAAATTTGATGAAGAGCTAAATTACTCAGAAGATTTAAAATTTATCAAAACTATGATGATTTTTGGCGATTTTTTCTTTCTCAACACAAAGCAGGTAGCTACTTCTACGAGAAGATTCAGGCGAGATGGCTACTTTAAAACTCTATTTTACTGGAATATTCAAGCATTAACACCAGAAAAATTTAAAAAACATAAACCTTATAGTTCCGTGAGATGAATCTACATATCATAGACCAGTTTATCACATTTCTTTTGCACCATCAAGAGTTGGCTTATGCCATACTCTTTCTAGGCTCCATGTTTGAGACAATCATCGGATTTTCATTTTTTATATATGGCGAGATATTTTTTCTAAGTGGCAGTATAATGGCCGGTATGGGTATATTAAATATCTGGTTTGTTATAATAGTTTTGTATTTAGGTGGAATATCGGGTGACAATATAAGCTATTTTTTAGGAAAAAAATATGGTTTTGCCTTTTACTCCAAGCTAAAAAAGATAAGATTTTTCAAAAGATTTATAAATAAAAAAAATTTCACAAAAGGAGTTAGGTTTTTTCGTAAATATGGTGCTTTGAGTGTATTTTTTGGAAGATTACTCGGACCAATCTCGTGGATAACACCGTTTGTTGTAGGAGCATATAAGCTAGAGTATAAAAAGTTCTTGCCATATGAGATTATGGGTGTTCTCATAGGCATAGGACAGTTTATAATCGTAGGGTATTTTTTTGGAAGACATTTTGATGTTTTGTTAAAAGTTGCAGAGACTTATATATTTGTTTTTCTATTTTTTCTTGTTTTGGCTTTCTTGTTGTACTATTTTTTGAAGAAAAAGAGGATCTTGCATCATTGGAAAATTGTATTTAAGGAGGATAAGAAAAAAGCAATCGACCGTATGGTAAAAGACTCTTTTACCTCACTTGCTGTCATCTTTTTGATCTATATTTTGTTTTTGTTCTTTATATTTTTTGTCGATAACTCAAAAAATAAAACAGATTTTTCAAGAGTTTATGACACAAGCATGATGTCTAATCCACAAGATTGCAAAAGACTAGGTCTATACTATTTAGACTCTAAAAAGAACATTATTCAGCCTATAAACATCATCATAAAAACAACTCTTAGTATAAAAGATATAACTGATGGTAGTTGGATAAAAAATGATATTTTTAAACAAAATCATATATCATTTTTCAAATATATTCATCTACTGCAAGAAAAAGTTCCACCTGTAAGCTCACTCTATTTTAACGGAAAAGCACAAAATTATGCTTATCAGTACAAAACAGACTCTCTGTCTAAAAGAGAGCATATAAGGTTTTGGGAATTTTCTAGTAAAAAATCCAATTTAAAAGTTTATTATGCCTCTATCTCATATGATGATGGCTATGAGTTTAGTTTTTATAACTATTTTTTTACTCCTATCCATAAAATAGATAAAGATATAGATAAAAGTAGAGATTTTTTCTATAATTATCTTTTAGGTAGGAGAGATTTAATGGTAAAATGTCACTATGTCCAAACTAAATGTAAAGTTGTAAAGAAAATAGGAGATAATGAGCCAAGTGAAGAGCAAAAGTATTATACAGATGGAAAGATTTTAGAGTGTTTAGTAAAAAAGAAGTAAAAATGCCAAAAATATTTATACACGCAGATGACTTTGGAGATACAATAAATATAAGCAAGTGTATCTGTAAGTGCTTTAAGGAAGGTAGTTTAAACTCTACAAGTATCATCGTAAATTCACCGTATTTTGAAGAATCGATAGAGTTGATAAAAGATGAGTCTATAAGAAGAGTTTTGCACTTAAATATCGTTGAGGGCAAAGCGGTAACAAACAAAAATTTTAATCTTTTGACAGATAGAAATCATCATTTTTATAAAAGTTGGCAGAGATTGGTGTTTGAGTACTATTGTCTGTTTAACAAAGAAAAAAAAGCAAAAATCAAAGACGAGATAAAAGAGGAATATAAAAATCAAATACTTCTATACTGCTTGAAGATGCAAACTAAAGAGATATGCATAGATTCACATCAGCACACTCACGAGATACCTTTTATCACAGATATTTTAATAGAACTCATAGAAGAAATGGATATAGATATCTTAAATATAAGGGTTACAAAAGAGAAATTTTTTTGGGCTGTCGGCTCTTTTGGTGATTTGAAAAATTACTTAGGTATCAACTTCTTTGTGCATTTTTTACTAAACTTTCTCTCAAACAAAATGATAAAAAAATTTGATAAAGCTAACATAAAATATAATGATGCTTTTATCGGTGTACTTTTCAGCGGAGATATGACTCAAAAAGCCATCCAAAAAGCTCTCAAAAAAGTAAAAAATGCTAAAATAATTGAAATTTTGTTGCATCCCGGACATTTATCCGACGAAGAAAAAACAGCGTTTAAAAATGATCAATTTAAGAGATTTTACACCAGTGGCAATAGAAAAAGAGAGATGAGAGTTTTGCTTTGCGATAAGAAAATAGAGAAATAAGATGATTTCCCATAAGTAATCACAAGGAATTTTATTATGAGTGTTATAGATGTATTGAAAAAGACTCCGTTTTCTCTAGTGCTTTCCGGTGGGGGAGCTTTGGGAATTGCACATGTGGGAGTGATTGAGGATATGGATAGATTTGGACTGGTTCCTAATGAAATCATGGGAACCAGTATGGGAGGAATTATAGGTGCATGTGTGGCTATTGGGATGAAAGCAGAACAGATCTCTGCCGAATTAGAGAAATTTGCCGGTGTGAGTAATTGGCTTGATATAAAACTGCGAGGAAATTCAATCATCAGCGACAATAAAATCAAAGCAATATTTGAGCAAATATTTGGTGACAGATTGGTATCTCAAGCACAAATACCGCTAAAGTTGATAGCCACTGACCTTTTGAGTGGAGAAAAACATATATTTGATTCAAGCGAAGATATCCGTATCGTAGATGCTTTATTGGCAACTATGGCAATTCCTGGTATCTTTAAAGAGCAACACATAGAACAGTCTGTATTTGGAGATGGGTTTTTGTGTGAAAATCTTGGGATTCTTGAAGCGCAAATGGATACAATTTTAGCAGTAGATGTGATGGGCAAGAACTCTTTTAAACACCGCTTGCCCGATAATTTTTTTAGAAGCCATAATGTTCTAGAGATGCTTGAGCGATCTGTTAGAATACTTATACATAACCAGACTAAATATGCTTTAGCACAATGTGATAAACAAATCTATCTATTGGAGCCTGAAACATTGGCTTATAAGACTTTTCATTTTAATAAAATAGATAAAATAAAAGTGCTAGGAAAAGGGCTGTTAGAGAAGTTATCTTAGGTAAGAAGGAGACTGTAAATCTAACTGTGTAAACCTTAAAAACTAGATTCATTTGATAAACTATCAAATGAATTATTTATAAGGATTTACACATGAGCTTAATCAACCACAAAGAGTTAAAAAAACAATTAGCAT
>JALUBH010000031.1 GCA_027050775.1 Campylobacteraceae bacterium
ACTATCTGACTAATTCTCAAGCTAGTAAATTTTACTGCTTTGTGTAGCCACCGATATATCAACAACAAACTCTTTGAGATATAATACTATATATCTCAAATGTTATTATACGAGTGTAGCCAGATCAGATTGCCAACATAAATCTCAAAACCCACATGATTTATCCTTTAGTATGACTTTGACTTATAATCATTATATGAACAGTTAAATTAATAAATGCTTAATTAATTAATGATGAATAATAAAGTTTACAAAATGTTACAAATCGGAAAGTATTGTGATGCCTTTGACTTTTGATATAAGAAGGGATTTTGTGTCTATATCGTCTAATTTTTTACCTAGATACAAGTCTGATATGATGGCTTTTCCTATGATGTATCTCCCCTCTTTTTTACCTATTTTTATTTTAAGACCCCATAAATTATGTAGTACCATAGCATCGCCTTTTTTGTTTCCAATATATAGCATTATATGCCCTTTTAGATATATGAGTGTTTGAAAAGGTATGCCAAATTTTAATATCAATTTCTCTTTTTCTTTGTTGCTTTTGCCCTCTAGAGATATAAAATTTCCTGCATTTTTTTGAGCTGCCGAATTTCTTGGCAACCATATACCAAAGAGAGTAAAAAAATCTTTTGTCATAGCTGAACAGTCTCTGTTTGCGAGGTAACCACCCCATCCGTATTTTTGATTGAGGAGTCGATTTGCGACTTTTTTTATATTGTTTGAGTTAAAAATCAGAGGAAATTTCATCGCTGAATTTTTTGCTATGGTGAGATATATTTTTTTGCTTTTATTTTCAAAATTGTTTATAAAGGCATAAGAGTAGTAAAACTGTTTATCTTCACTTGTATATGGAAATATTGCACCTAGGTTTGCGCGCGTAAAGAACTCTTGATGTTTTGTATATAAGGGTGTTTTATCTCTGATAATCACAATTTTATTGGCATTTTTAAATTCATTTTTTTGCTTTGGATTTAGGATGGCTATACTATTTGTCGGTATCCAACCATAGGAGAAAGGACTTTGTATAAAGACCCAAGAGCCGTCATCGTTGTAGTGAGATACAAGTAAGGGAGTATTTATATGTATGCGTGAGTTTTGTAGATAATCAAACGGATATCCCTCACCTGCTTTTTTAAAACCCCTAAAAAAAGGTTTGTTTGTTGGCAAATTTCTGATTTGTGCATTTTTTGATGTTATAGCATATAGATTTGTTTTGTTAAAATCAGCAAAATTTGTTGAATTTATAATTGATACGATCTTTCTTGAGTCCCAAGGCAAGGTGTTTTCACTAAAAAAAATTTTATTTTTTAAAAAGACTCTATTTGCCCAAGAGGCATCTTTTTTGTTGATTTTTATGAATTTGTTCTGCCAAGGTGAAAAGTAGTGAGAGTTAAACTTTTTAAGCTCTACATGTAGAGGTCTTATATCTTTGGTAAAAGGTGAGATATCTTGTTTAAAATTGATAACCTTTGGTTCTTTTTGGGTACAATTTACAAATATGATAAGAATTACAAATAAGAGTATATTTTTCATAAAAATATAATACCATAAATTTAGATTGTTTTTTTTAAGTTCTATTTTGGTGTTTTTTGATAAAATCCCGGGTTTTGTATTTTTTAATATTAAGGGGCTTGTTTGAAAACAGCTAGATTTGGTAGGATTGGTTTTGTTATGGCGGCAGCCGGTAGTGCTGTCGGGCTTGGAAATATATGGAAATTTCCATATATGGCCGGTCAAAATGGTGGTGGAGCATTTGTGCTCATTTACCTTTTGACGGTAGTTTTTATAGGTTTGTCTATATTTATCGCTGAAGTTCTTATGGGTAGAATTTCAAGAGGTGATAGCGTTAGTGCTTTTGAAGAGTTGGCTCCAAGACATGGAAATCTTTGGAAATATGCCGGTTTTATGGTCTTTACAGGGGTTTTGATACTCTCTTTTTATACGATAGTAATCGGTTGGATTTTTAAATATATATTTTTATCTTTTTATGCCCTACCAACTACAGTAAAGAGTGCCGGCACACTTTTTGGCGGTATAGTAGGAGTAGAGTGGTTTCAGCAGTTTATATTTTTCAATATGGCCTTTTTTCTTACAATGTGGATAGTTGTGCGAGGTGTTAAAAGGGGGATAGAGAAAGTCAATGTTATTTTGATGCCTATGTTGGTTTTGATTTTATTGGCTCTGTTTTTATACTCTATGACTCTCGATGGTTTTAAAGATTCACTGACTTTTTTGTTTTATCCGCATTGGTCAAAATTAACAGGCACATCTATGTTAAAAGCAGTCGGGCACGCCTTTTTCACACTATCTTTGGGTATGGGTACTATCATGACTTATGCAGTTTCGCTGCCAAAGCATGAAAATATAGTAAGATCCTCATTTATGGTTGCATTGATTGATACACTGATTGCATTGGCTGCTGGTATCATCATCTTTACTTTTATATTTCACTTTCATGCTAAGCCTTCTCAAGGACCGGGACTTGTTTTTATCTCTCTTCCTGCACTGTTTGCACAAATGGGTCTGCTTGGAAATGTGATCTCAGTATCGTTTTTTGTAGCACTTGCATTTGCAGGAATTACATCGGCAGTCTCAATCGTAGAACCAACAGCACTATATCTTATAAACAGATTCAGCATGACAAGAGCCAAAGCGTTGACAATCATATCTGTAGTTACATATATATTTGGTGTTATGGCTATATTTTCAAATGTCAAAATTTATGCCCACTATTTCACATATTTTGGAAAAGGGTATTTTGATATACTTGATTATCTAAGTTCATCCATTTTGCTACCTCTTGGAGGCATGGTTATCGCATTCTTTGTGGGGTTTGTTATGCCAAAGAGCAGAGTACATGCTGTTTTATCAAAATATATGAGCGAAACCGTATTTAACTTGTGGTATTTCTCAGTCAAATACATAGCCACTATAGCAGTAGCGATAGTAATGCTTAACAAACTTTTCTTTTAGATTGGTTAATCAGAGCCAAACAACATTTTGGCTCTGATCTTTTTATATCTTTTTGAAGTCATCTTTTTTATCTGTTTTTTTGTCAGTTTTGAGCCGTTTATAATGTTATTTGGAAGTCGCATATCCAAAACTTCATAGCCTGTTTTTTTTGGATTTATGATTAGTGGATTGTTATGGCAACTCTCACATGATTTTGCTCTTTTGCTTATGGTATGAGGAGAGTAGGGCAACCAAACTTCTATCTTTTTACCGTTTATTTTATTTACATCATCTAAAATCATTTTACCGTTTTTATCTCTATAGCTGATGCGATACTGAAAAAGTGGGCGGATTATCATAATTCTGCCGTCTTTTGAATTGGCAAGATTAAAATTCTCCCATCTTTTGTATCTGTATCCACTGTACCAAATACCGTCTTTAAACTTGTGAGTTATCCAATCAGGCATCTTCGGTGGGATTTTTTTCTTGCTTTTTAGGGCAATGCGTAAGAAATTTGTCAGATAACCATCTTCTTGGAGTGTTAAGTTTTTCCATTTTTTATAATCACTCGTGTCATCTCTAAAGACAGAGAGCTCGTAAGAGTTATTGTTCCACGCAGAGTGGCAAGTGCTACAAGCTAATTTTTTATGGTACGCAGTATGATTTTTCTTACTTAGATTTTTATGACAGTCGGTACAACTTACTTTTTTTATGCCTTGCATATCATTTTTATCATGACAATCAACACAAGTCATACCTTTTTTGAAGTGTATGTCTGGGCTTAAATGGTGATAGTCTATGCCATATTTTTGAGGAGGATATCTGCCGTCTTTTGTTAGAGGTGCTCGATAGCTCTTGTCATAATCCTTTGGGAAAAGACCTAAATAATCACCACCTACAAACTCTTTATTGTGGCAACTTAGGCATTTGTTTATAGAAATCTTACCTCTTTGACACTTGCCTTTTTTTTGGTGCGGAGTGTGACATGCAAGGCAGCTTTTACCTCTTTTCATCCCTTTTTCACCGCTTGATCTGTTTCCAAGGTGGCACTTTAGACATTTTCTTCTTAGAAAATCATCTACTAAATCACTTGGTTTTTTTATATCGGTTTTTGGTAGTGGCAAGGTTTGAAGTGTAACATTGCTATCTTTTATGCCCCATGCGACTCTAGTGATATTGATAGCTTTTTTGAGGGTGTAGTGCAAGCTATGTTGACAGTTTTTTGCATCCTTTGGATGACATGAGACGCAATCATTTGCAAGCAGTGAACCAAATAGTATGGATATAAAAATCGCTATTTTAAGCATGTTGTTGTCCCACTATAAAAGAGTTTTTTTGATTTATTGAAGTCTTTGTAAATTTTGTCACTATAACTATCATGACAGATGATACACTTGTATGCACCGACTATCTTTTGAAGCTCAACTCTGTTGAAACTTCTCGCCTCTTTTCTTGATGTGCTTTGAAATTGCTTTCCTTTTGCTGAGACGAAAGCATCTATGGGATATGAAAAAGGCATACCGCTTTTTGTTGAATCATAAATCGGAGTAAATGTTATGTTTCCGTCTTTTATATCTAGATTCCCTCTCCCAAGTCCAAGAGATGAAGGGTTAAAGTGACAATTCACGCAAGTTCTACTCTTCTTTTGAGTAGTGTGAGGATCCCAGCCTGCCATCGCCATGGAGTGAAATTTCTCCACCTTTTTGTCTTTAAAAATTGTTCCTATGACTTGACATCCCGGAGCAAAAGGCATGATTTTTTTATTGTATCCTATGCCTAAGCTTGGATTTTCAAACCTTAAAAAGCTTCTTAACTCCTGCCATTGCCCTTTTGTATCTTTTCTTTTTACCCAATCGAACTGTTTGCCATTTTCAAAATATACTTCATGACAACCATAACAACTAGGAGCCCATAAAGAGTGACATGCTGAGCAATCAAGCCTTTTGTGAATTGCTAAAGTATGATATGGTTTATCACTCATTTTGGGTAAATTAAACTTTTTACCATCAATTTTTCTATAAAAATCAGTTTTGTTTCCATCTTTTTGTATATTGTATAGTGGCGAGTTGAATTTTTTAGTATAGGCTATGATTTTTGGCTCAGGTACTTTTTCATTTGTATCTGCAAGCGTAAGGGCAAGTGTGTTTGCTTTTTTAAAGTGAGGTTCATGGCAGTCTTTGCATTTGATATCTTCAGCCTCTTCCATGTGATAGTGCTTTTTACCGTCTCCCATCACACCTTTTTCGCTGTGACAATCTATACAACTCATATTTGCACTCTTATGATGTATGTCATCAGGAAGATTATAATAAAATCTTCTGCCATCACTCATCTTATGCGTGAAATCTCCGTGTTTATAAGGGGTACCATAACCCGCACTCTCAAAAACACCCTCATAAGAGAGTCCTATGCGGTTTGAGCGATTGTGGCATTTGAGGCAGTTCTTTGTGGGAATTCTTGTTGTGAATTTAGCATGTAAGTTGCCTTTTGTCTTTGAAACTCTGTGGCAGTCGCTACATCCTCCGCCTCTTGCAATTTTTTGATTTTTAAAAATCTTTTCATCTTGATTGATATGACAAGCCGCGCAGAGTTTTCTAAAGTGGCTTTGAGCCAAAGAGATATTTGTATCACCTCTGATATCTGCTATACCGATAGTCGAGTTTAACTCTTTGCTCTCTTTCCATTGATATTTTAATACATTTAAAATTCCACTTTGGGAATTCATCATAGAGTTGCTGATTCTTTTGATTATATTTTTATGACATTTTATGCAAAATATACTAGCATGCTCTAGTCTTGCTGGATTTAGTACCATATCTCTGTGGGCATCTTTTTTGTTTGTTGCCCATTTATTGCCGCCGTGACACGAAGCACAACCAAATATCTCTTTGGGGTGAGCGTGGTCTATATCGCTCATATCAGCATGGCAACTCATACATTGATCCGGTTTTGTTATCTTTTTTGTGATTTTTGTCTCATTTGAAAATATAGAAAAAACTAAAACAAAAAGCGAAAGCAGAGCTAAGAGAGAAAGTATGTTTTTTAGTTTCATGATAAAAATACCGAGATATAACTATAGGCTAAAAGCCAAGAGAAAAGTAGAATTTTTGCTATATTTTTTTGTTTCATATAAAAATACGCAACAAGTAGTACAAATGGAGTTATCAATATAAGATTTATACTAAGTGGCGAGAAAGATTTTAGGAGTAGATTTTCTGCTCCTTCAAAAAACCATGGACTGCTTAGGTGTTTGACTTTGGAGCTTAAAATTATATCTTTTGGCATAGAAAACACCATAGATATAACCAGACTTAAGCCAATAGCAATACTAAAGTAAATAGCCTCTACATGTAGAGCTCTTGTGTGCTTGTATATAGCGTAGCCTAGGATAAGAGGTAAAAAGAGTATATGCCAGATAAAGAACTTATAGTAAAAAACACTAGAGTCTTGAAATAGTGGCAAAAGATTTTTTAAAAGAGGTGTATCTTTGATGAGACTAAATGCAACTTGGGCGGCTGCATTTGCACTTAGGTCTGCTTTGAGTACAAATCCGCTAAACATCAACACTATAACCAAGGCAAAACCCAAAACCGAATAATTCCATGAAGCAGCACTTAAATATATCTTTCTTTTAGAAAGTTCAAGCAATATATGAAGCAGTAGTAAAAAGGTAAAGGCTTCAGAGCTGAAGTAGTGAAGTTTTCTAAAAAAAAGACCAAAAGGGATGAGAAATTCTATCTTTTGGACACTGGCAAATGCACTCGAGGGGTGATAAGCAAACAAAATAACAAAACCGCTTAATAGACTGACAAAAAATAGTCCAAGTGTTATAAAAGATACTGTTCTTGCCATAAAAGCCTATCCTATGAAGAGTTTTTTATTTTTTATCTTAAAGGCTATTTTATCTAAATCTCTCTGTGCGGGTCCTTTGATTCTGAAACCATCTATGGTGAATTGGCTGTGGTGGCAGGGGCAGATAAATCTCTTTTTATCCTTGTAGTAATTTAGGATGCAACCCATATGGGTGCAATGGGCATTAAATACTTCTATTTTATCTGGTGTTTTATAGATGAAGATATCATGTTTTTTTATCTTTGTGATTCCATCTTTTATATTTTTGAGCGAAAGCTGAAACTCTTTATCTCTGTTTTCACTAAAAAATATAAATTTTCCGATGGGGTAGGCAAGTACTCCTGCCACACTAAATGGCAGGAGTTTTAAAAGTTTTCTTCTTGTATTATTTAACATTTAAAATTAAACATTCAACATCGATTTAACAACCCTCAAATTGAGCACCAGCTTCAGCTTTTGGTTTTTGCGCTGTGGTGGACTCTTCTATAAAAGTATCAAAATCTTTTATATCTCCATTGTCGGCTAGCTTTTGGATTACATCATTGTAATTTGCCCAGGCAGCTTTTTCCCACGGATTTGCTTGTACTGCTTTTTGTGCATACAATTTTGCAAGAGGTAAGTTATCAGCATCAACCTGTGCTCTTGAAAGCTTAACATAATGCGCACAAAGAGTTTTGTTCATACTGTAGTTTTGTCTGTTTTGAGCACTCAAATTTATGCCAAGTAGCCCTAGCAGTAGACCTAAGCCTAAAACTGCTATGATTAATTTTTTAATTTTCATTTTTTCTCCTAATAATTTAGTGTGACATAGTAAACATTTGGTGATGTTCCCTCGTCCTCTTTAAGTTTATATATGCTTGTTGCATCTTTTAGCATTTTTGAAACATTACTGTCAGTGTCATTTAAGTCACCAAAATTTCTTGATTCACCCACACATGTAGATACGCAAGCAGGATCAAGTCCGTTGCTTATACGAGGAAGACAAAATGTACACTTATCAACCGTTTGTTCTTCTTCATTGTAATATCTTGCATCATAAGGACAAGCAACCATACAGGCTTTGCAACCTATACACATATCAGGCTCAACCAATACTATACCATCTTCATCTCGTTTAAAGCTAGCTCCTGTCGGGCAAACATCTACGCAAGGTGCATTATCACAGTGATTGCACAGTGTCGGTAAAAATCCGATAGTAGGATTTCCGTGTATATCTTCACCCTCTACTTCGAATACCTTTGTTCTAAATGCCTCTTTCATAGCAGGCACATCCCAATCGGTTTTACAAGAAACATAGCAGGCATCACAACCAATGCATCTGTCTCCGACTATAACCATCGCAAGGTTTTTTTGTTTTTTTGTTTTTTTATGTATTAAACTCATATTATGCCTTTACTACTTTTACAAAACCATTATGAAATGCCGCCGCTCCACTAAGTGGATCAACACCATCACTGATAAACCAATTCTCTTTAGTGCCTTTTTCATATCCTCTAGTCCAAGCTTTGGTTGTGTGTCCAAAACCATGATGGATAAACACAGAGCCTTCTTTGATTCTTTTTGTGACTTTTAGTCTTTCGCTATGATCTGATCTATGTTCTGTTTTGGCATTTACCAAAGAGACCATGTCTCCGTCTTTAAAACCCATCTTTTTAGCGTCTTTTGGATTCATCCAAACAGGTGTATCGTCCTGAAGCTCTAAAAGTACCCAATTGTTTTGACTTCTAGCATGTGAGTGATGTGGAGTTCTTCCAAAAAGCATTCTAAACTCACCTTCTTTTGGCATCACAGGGTCTTTATATATAGGAAGTGGAGAAAAATCATCTCCTTGTTTCTTTGCCATCTCTTCGAGGTCTTTTACATATAGCTGCACTTTCCCGGTTGAAGTTGAAAAATTCAGTGCACTTCCGCTTGCGTTTGGATATGGATCAACATCTTCAAAAAGTAAAACTCCATCTTTTTCCAATGTTTCCATTTGCTCTTTGCTCAAAACTTGCGATAACTCTTCAACTTGTTCTTTTGGAGATTTTTCAAACCAATCATCCAAATCAAACTCTTTTGCTATGCCTTTACATATCTCAAAACACCCTTTGGTATCATATATAGGTTTTACAGCCGGTTTTCTAAGAGCTATAAAAGGAGTTTTGTCTTTTTGTACAAAAGGAGCATCGTATCTTTCAAGGTATGTTGATTCGGGAAATATAACATCCGCATACATTACAGTATCGCTAAATTGTGTGTCTATAGCTATGAGAAGCTCGAGATTGTCTATGGCTTTATATAGATTGTTTACTCCTACTGATGAATGGCATAGAGGATTTGTTCCATATAATAACCATGCTTTTATAGGGTATGGTTCTTTTGTTAGTGTTGCTTCATATATACCGTTGGTTCTACCAAGAGATGTAGGAGCTAACGGATACTTTTCTCCCTCTCCAACTCCATCGGCTCTTCTTGCATCTGGTGCATCAGGAAGTTCTTCTTTTGGAAAATCAACAGGAACTTTATTTCTTATAAAAATTCCTCCAGGAACTCCCCAGTTTCCCATGAGTGCATTTAGTATCGCTATGGCTCTTACTGTTTGAGTATCGTTGCCATATCTTGTCATCCTTCTTGGTGGAATTGCCACAACATTTGGAGCATCTTTGGCAAATTCCCAGGCGATTCTCTCTATAGTTTTGGCATCAATTCCTGTTTTTTCACTCGCCCATTTTGGTGTATATTTTTTTATATGTTTGCTTAGTTCATTGTAGCCATAGCAGTATTTTCTTACAAAATCCATATTTGCTAGGTTATCTCTGATGATTACATGTATAAATCCAAGTGCTAATGCCATATCGGTTCCGGGATTTATCTGTAGCCAGTCTGTTGCTCTTACGGCTGATTCACTTTGTCTCGGGTCTATATAAGTTAGTCTTGAGCCTCTTGCCAAGCCTTCGGCAAAATCTTCAGCTTCTCTTACTTGAACAGATCCAGCCATGTTTCTGCCAAAGAGCATCATGTGCTTTGAGTTTGACATGTCAAATGTTTCATGTCCGCTCACACCTGTACCAAAAGTTAATGCCCAAGCCATTTCACGGCTTCCCATACACTGCGAATATGCAGGTATCGTGATATTTGGACTACCTATCGCCATGGTTAGCATATGAGGATATGGTTCACCTGTTCCGTGCATAAATGTTGCTAGTGTTTCAGGACCAAACTCATCTATAAGTGGATTTAATTTTTTGTAAACATATTTATATGCTTCTTCCCAAGATACTTTTTTAAATTTTCCTTCTCCCCTTTTTCCTGTTCTTATTAGTGGAGATTGGATACGGTCTGCATCATAAGTTGATTGAATTCCTGCATTTCCTTTGGCACAAAGATGACCTCTGTTGTTTGGATTTAGCTTATTTCCTTCAAGTTTGTGAATTATACCTTTTCTTGTATATACATTTACACCGCAATTCCAAAAGCACATCTCACAAAAGCTAGGAGACTCTACACCTCTGTCGTATTTTAAAAATCTAGCACCTCTTGTGGCTTCTTGTTTGGCAGATGCCTTTAGTGGAGATGGAAGACCTGTAATTCCTGCTGTTATAGCGACTGAGCTAGCACCTGCGAGTTTTAAAAATCCTCTTCTTGATATATTGTGTCTGCTCATCAGTGTGTCTCCTCTTCTAAATCTATAAATTTTTCTCCTAAAAAGTAGATTAGAAGTGCAACTCCTAACCCGCCTACAAAGATAGAGAGTTCACTATTTGAGACATGATAGGTATGAAGTGTAAAATTCATATGAATATCCGGTCTTGAGAGAAGTTGTCCTCCGACTATACTATCAAATCTTGCAAAAAACATACCAACTAACATAAATAATCCAGCTAACGCAGATAAAAATGGAGATTTAAAACCGCTGATTGCAAGTAGTATAGCAGGAATTATGATTCCCAAACCAAGTTCAAGATAGTAAAAGTTAAAAGCTAGAGGACCATTGCCGATAAAAAGTTTCATAGTTGCATCAAGTTCACTTTGTGCACCATAGGTATCTAGAAATACATTCCAAGTGTCAACAAAAAACATCAAACAGAGCCCTAAAAAAAGCATCTTGCTTAATGCACTTACATTCTCTGCTAAATTTTTTCCTCTTCCGCTTACAAATATCATCATCAAAACTATCGCTGCACCTGCAGTTACGGCTGAAATGATAAAAAAGAGTGAAAAAGATGTGCTGTGCCAAAGTGGTCTAGTTGCATTTGATGCAAAAACAAATGCTAGAGTAGAGTAGGCGATGACACCTAAAAACAGGCCAAAAAGTGAAGCAAAAAATGCTGATTCGTGTTTTTTACTTACTAAGAAATAGACTTCAATAGCAAGCAATGGTAACTCTATCATATAGAGTGTAACCATCCACCAAATTGGAGAAGTTATCTCAAAATTTGTATAATATTTTAACAATCTTAGAGTTTGTAGCTGATATGGTCCGGCTAATTCCCAAAATATGATAAAAAATGCTCCAATTAGTGCCGAGAGCGAGATAAGAGCTACTCTTTTGCTCATCACATGAAAGGCATTTACTTTAAATACATGTGCTAAAGAGCCTATGATGGCAGTTCCCGCGCTGATACCCACTAAAAAAGAGTATCCTATGATTAATATGCCCCATGGCACCTCTCTGCTAATTCCATAGGATGCTTCTTGTCCATTTAAAAAGACTTGATACATCCCGTAGATACTAACAGCTGCTATAAGAAAAGACAAAAATAGCCATGCACTCGAGGGCTTTTTTTGTATAATGCTTGCGTTTGTACTCATAATTTCCCCTTGAAAGAACTTATAATTTGTTTTGAAACTTCTATTGCATAATTGAAGGTTTTTGTCCGTGTTGCAGACTTCAAAGAGCTTGCAAAATCATCCGTCCAAGTTAAAAACTTGGCAAACTCTTTTATCTCTTCTTCTTTTCCATCTTCAGCTAATATTGCAATAAATGAAACCATGGAAGATAAATTGTCAGCCGGTTTTTTCATACTGTTGGCATCAAATTTATATCCACACCTATTGTAAAAATCAAGAATTTTTGACAGAGTTTTTCCTGACATTTTCCCATCTATCCACCAAGATGCATATGGTACGCACTTTAGTTTTGTGGAATTGATAGAAAAAATCTGTATATATTCTGCTTGTAAGTCATCAAGAGCAACTTCTTGTGAGTTACATTTTGTGTTTGTCAAATCTTCTAGTTCTTTTATTTTCTCTTTGTAGTCATTATTTGGATAATCCAAAATATCCGCACACAAAAAGAGTGCGGATATTTTATCATTTGAAGATAGGTCCAAATTACTTGTCGCCTTTGACAAGTCTTCTTTTTGGCCATCTAGTATAGTCAGCCATACTTCCACTATATAGTCTTGATTTGTTGCCCATTCCAACAACATATTTTCCTACGAACCAAGGTCCAGCAGCTAAGTGACCAGTGTTGCAGTAAGAGATGATATCTTTATTTGTGTTGAGTCCCGCATCTTTAAACTTTTTAGTAGCAAATGCTTTGTCTCCAAGATAAAAAACACCATCTTTTTTTACAGCTAAAACTTTTGTACTAAGAGGTTTTGCACCTTTTAAGTGACCTTCATGTAATCTTCTAGGATCTTTTGCAGTTCCATCCCAGTGTTTACCTTTGCCTGTTGCATCTAAAGTTTGAGCATCGCCTGTCCAAACAGCTTCATCAACATCTTCGCCTGTTGCCATTATGGTTTGATTGAATTTTCTACCTTTGAAGCTAAAGTTTCCTCTTTTTACTTTTGGTCTTGTATTGTCAATCGCTCCACCAGCTTTTTTCCAACCGGCAAATCCGCCATTTAAGATAGCTACATTTGGAAATCCATAATACTCAATTGTGAAATCTGCAAGTGCAGCATTTCTATAATCTTTTGCAATTTTTCCAGCACTATATAAAATGATAGCACTATCATTGTTTACGCCGCTTTTTCTCATAGTTCTTTTCATAGTAAGCGGAGAAGCAACATAACCCGGAATTGCTTTTTTAGTAATTTTACTATAATATCTTCCTTGTCTAAAGTCTCTACTTTTCCATTGAACTGCGCCTTTAATATGGTCTATTTTGTAAGCTTTTACATGTTTTCTTACATCAATGATAACAAGATTTCTGTCACCCATGTGAGATTTTAACCATGCAGCATCAACGATATGATTTGCAGGAACTGTTAAAGCCATAGCTGAAACACCAATAAGAGCTGATATTATCAACCCGCTTGTAATTTTTTTCATATATTCTCCTTAAAAATTTATTGTAAATTCATTTTATAATAAAAAAGGGAGTGAAAAGGGAGTTTGGAGTATATTTTCAAAAAATTATAATAAACATAACTCCCGTGTGTAGATTCTTCACACTTATGGCCCCTGTATTGTTTTTTTTCTATGATCATTTTTGTCATATATAAACCTATGCCTGTACCACTATTTGATTGCTTTGTTGTAAAATATGGCTCAAATATTTTATTTATAGGTGCTATTTTTATACCACCAGCATTGTCTTCGATGGTAATAACTTTTTTTGAGTCTTTGATAAAAGTTTTTATGCTGATTTGAGGATTGTTAATATTTCGTTCCAAAAAAGTATCATTTGCATTCTTGACTATATTAACTAATGCCTGTATTATTTCATTTGGATATCCATTTAGAGTAAAATTTTCTAGTATCTCTATGTCCAGCCTAATTCCGTTTTTATCCAGTGTAGCACTCAGTAGTTGTTCTGTTAGAGTTATGACATCTTTTATATTATATGTCTCCTTTGGTTTTCCACAAGAGAAAAAGTTTCTAAAGTCATCTATAGTGTTTGACATGTAAGAAATTTGAGCATTTGCTTCATCTACCTTTTCTTTTAGTTTGCTTTGTGTTAGTTTTCCTCTCTCAGAGTTTAGTTCCAAATTTACAAGTACAAAAGAGAGTTGTGTAAGAGGTTGCTTCCATTGGTGGGCTATATTTCCAATCATTTCACCCATGGATGCAAGTTTGTTTTGATTTAGCAGTAGAAGGTCTTGTCTTGCCTGAAGTTTTTGATTTTTTTTGTAGATGATGTATAAAAATATATAAAAGATTATAAAAACCATCAATGCTATAAAGATGGTAATCAAAAAGTCTTTTATGTGCGTCGAAATTATATGTGAGAGAGGAACTTTTAGCGAAATCATAGCTCTTAAATCTCCAACTTTTTCATAAAATCCTGCTCTGTTTCCATATGTTTGTATTAATTCTTTAGGTGCAATGTCTGGTGTACTATGACATTTCATACAGGATTTTTGATTTCTTTCGATAGGAACTGCGACATAAAAATAATTTTTGCCATTTTCTTTTAGGGTTGTTGAGAACTCTTTTATCTTGTTTTCTCTAAATTTTTTCAAAATCTTTTTTTCAAAATCATCAGCTCTATTCACAGGGTTTCTAGGATTTGTTGCTGCAAGTTTAAATTTGTATGGTATTTCATTTTTTAATTTTTGTGAATTTGTGTACATGTGATGTATAGCATTTACTATGTATGTTGAAGAAAGAATTCTTGAATCAAAGAAGCCTTTGTACAGTTCTCCTTTTTTTTCGAGATTATAGATAACAGGTTTTTGGATATTTTCTACATATTTTCTTATCGTTTTTGTAGTATCAAGTATGTTTACAACTTCTTGTTTTGCATCTTTTATAACAAGATGTTGGTAAAAATTATAAAAAAAGCCAACCATTATAAGATATAGTGTGGCTAATAATATAGCAGAAATTTTTAGATTTATTTTAAACATTCTAACCAATCAAACAATTTTATATATATAGCCAATACTATATACATTTTCAATCATCTCTTTTTCTATCTTTTTTCTTAGCTCTTTAATGATAAATTTTATCGCCTCTTTGCTAGGTATGTCAATCCCCCAAATATAGTTATATATACTATTATAAGAGATCACTTGGTTGGGATGTTTTATGAAATACTCTAAAAGTCTGCTTTCATTCATGGACAATTTGTTACTTTTTTGATTTATATGTATCGTTTTTGTGTAGGGATTATATATGCATTGCTTATAAAGTTTTATCTCGGTTTTGTTGTCCGCTAATTCTAAAGATACAGCTTCTAGTGCTTCGATAAGAGTATCTTTATAACAAGGTTTTGGGAGATATTTTGTGATTTTAAGCTCAATTGCTCTCCATAAGTATTCTTGTTCGGTGTGAGCAGATATAATTATGATAGGAATTTTTTTATTAGTTTTTCTGATTCTTTTTATGGTTTCTATGCCATCAAGTTTAGGCATAAAGACATCAAAGATAAGTACATCATAGCTACTATTTTCAAGTTCTTTTAAAGCTTCCTCGCCATTTGTAACACCTATAACTTTTTGAAAAAAGAATTCTAAAATTTCAATAGTATTTTTTGCTATTCCTTCATCATCTTCAGCATATAAAATTTTTTTATCCGAAAGTATGTCTAGCAAATCAACTCTATTGTTTTTCATTTTTTACTACTCCTCCTTGATACTTATAGCTTTTCCTATTATATCACATGATAGGTAAATAGACATAATTTAGATATAATTCTGGGACTATAATTCAAGGAATATTTATGAGAGAGTTAGAGTTAAAAAATATACTAAAAGTTGATAATAGAGAGTTTTTGGTTTCTACCATCAGTATGAATGTCAGACATTCTTGGTTTGAAGGTGATCAAGAAAAAAAAGTTTATGAAACTATGGTTTTTGAAATTATAAATGGTGAGATTTCTTATGATAATCCAAAATTTAATGAAAGATATAATACGATGGATGAAGCGATTGCGGAACATTCAGCTATGTTAAAAAATCCAAAAGAATTTTTTATACTTTAAGAGTTTAACTCCACAGTGAAAATTGACCCGTTTTTATAATTTTTAGCATATAATTTCCCGTTAAAATTTTCCTCTATTATGGTTCTTGACATGTACAAGCCGATACCGGTTCCGTTATTTTGTTTTGTTGTGATATATGCATCAAAAATTTTATCAATTATCTCTGCTTTTATTCCGCCCGCATTATCTTCTATGTCGATTATATTTTCACCCTTTTTAGTATATAGAGTTATGGTTACAAAAGGGTTGTTTGTGTTTCTCTCTTCAAATGCATCTTTGGCATTTTGCAGTATATTTAGTATTACCTGAGAAAATTGATTTTGATAGCCTAGAACTTCAAATTCATCTTTAATATTGATGGATAGTTGTATGCCCTCATGTTTAATAGAAGCATTTATAATTTTATATGCATTTTCTATTGCTGTGAAGGGATCGAAAAGTTTTTTTTCTATATCTTCTTTGTAAAAATTTCTAAAATCCTCAATAGTATCAGACATATAGTCAATTTGTTCTAAAGAGCTTTTATAATATTTTAAAAATTGTTCATGTGTTAATTTTTTATTTTCATGAAGTGATTTTAAATTTTGTATTATAAGAGATAATCTTGTGATAGGATGTCTCCATTGGTGGGCTATATTGCCTATCATTTCGCCAAGTGCTGCAAGTTTTGCCTGGTTTTCCAATAGCCTGTCTTTTGCACGATTTTTCTCTATCTCAACCTCTACTCTGGTTTCAAGATTGTTGGCCTGTTCTGCTATGCTTTCCGCTTCTTCTTCCAAGGAGTCATAGAGTTTTGAAATTGGGAAAGAGACAAGATAGGCAAATGGAAAAGATATGAAGATGGCAAATAAAACGGTTGTTAACACTCTTTGCCTGATTAGTTGATTTGTTAGTTTCTTCTGTTTCAAATTTTCAAAATATATTAATTTTAGATTGTTGTACCCACTTATCTTAAGAGTTTTTATAAAGTACCTATGTTTTTTTGAGAAAAAAGTATCTTTTGAAAAATCTTCTTTCTTAATATTGAACTCATTCATGGCATTTATCTTTTTATCTAGGTACTTTGACCAATTGTTCTTAGGATCTTTACTTATGATAAAATTTCCACTCAAATCACATAGATATAAATCATAGATAGAAGATTCTGTTAAGTCGTTTAGATAGTGTTTCATAAAAACATTTAGTATTATAAAACCAAGATATTTATTTCTGTTGAAGACAGGAATGGAGACTCTGATGACCGGTTCTATCGGCCTTTGTATTTTTCCGTGTTCCACATTTAAGTCGATATTTGAAAACCATACCTCTTTATTTTTTAAGCTTGCACATTTCTTACAGTAGTATCTTTTGGATTTATTTTGTAAATTTATCTGCTTAAATACCTCTCCCCCTATATCTTTTCTGTCAAATCTTATGATTTCATTTCCGGCTGAGTCTATATATCTTAGTTGCATGTAGCTTTTATCAGTTTTTATCATCGAATATAGTAAGTCTTCTGCGAATTTTTTATTTTTTCGGGTTTTTACAAAAGAAATAAATTCATTGTTTGATAAAATTGCTTTTATGAGATTTGAACTTCTGCTTAAAAAATTGTCTATGTACCTCTGTTTTTGGATGGAGTTTTGGGTTGTATTGCTTTGGAAATGCTTTAGAGACTCTTGTGCAGATATCCTTACATGTAGCATATATATAGAAAACAGTATTAGAGTTGCAAAAGCTATATAGGATACAACTAGGATTTTTCTAAAGCGTTTTTTGGATTTTTTTATTTTTTCAATATTAGTCATATTTTTCTATCTTGTATCCGCTTCCTCTTATGTTTTTTATAAAATCAAAATCACTTTTTGAGCGAAGTTTTTTTATGAGAGTTCTTAGTGTATTGTCAGATACTATCTTGTCTTGCCATATATAATCTATGATAATATTTGTGCTTAATATATGATTTATATTTTTAATAAGGAAAAAGAGAAGATTTTTTTCATTTTCGCTAATATCTACAATTTTATCATTATTTATCAACTCTCTTCTAGCTAAATCAAAAAACTGTTGTGGTCCTATTTGAATCTTTTGTTCATTATCTGAAAAAAGTATCTTGTTGATTCTGATTTCCAACTCTTCAAAATGAAAAGGTTTTCTTATATAATCACTACAGCCTGCATCGAAACCTAGTTTTATATAATCAATGTCCGACATGGAAGTTAAGAAAATAGCCGGTGTTTGAATGCCATCTGATCTTAATTGCTTTAATGTTTGTATTCCATTTTTAATGGGTGTATTTATGTCTAGTATAAAGATGTCCATTTGGTGTATGTTGGAGCTTTCTAATAAATCTTGCCCATTTGTAAAAAGCTCTACTTGATGATCCCTTGTCTCAAAATAGATTTTAATCTCTTCCGAGATAAAAGAATCATCTTCAAGTAGAGTAATTCTCATTGCTAATTTATAAGCCCCGTCTCTTTTAAATATTTGCCAAGATCCTCTTTTTTATAGATTCCCTTAACAATATAGTTTATGAAGACCTTCATCATGCTTGGATCTGCATATCCGGGAAGCTGAATGATTTTTTTCCAGTTTTTATCAAACATAATGATTTGAGGAGTTGCTTTTACGGTAAAGCCCATCTTCAAAGATGTTGTATTTGTCTTTTTAGGTGGATTTTTATCACCCATCTCATATTCATGGTACTCATCCAAAGGGATAGAATAAACATTAAAGTTATCTTTTAGTAGCTTATGAAGTAATTTATCTTCTTTGATATCTTTTTTAAATTTCTCGCAATATGGACAAGTTTTTGTTTCAAAAAGCAAGAGGACATTTTTCCCATTTGCTACAAGCTTATTAGTATGCTGTAATAAGGCGCCATTTGCTTGGATATTTACCATGGAAATTGATAAAAAAATTAGGGTTAGTATGATTTTTTTCATTATCTACTTCTTTTTCTTTGTCACATCTATACCATGGTTTAGATAGTAGTTTTTTAAAGCTTTATAAACATCGCCATTTTTTCTATCAAGTCCAAGCCATTTTTGCTCTTTTATGAAATTTAGTGTAACTAAAAACTGTTTTGTCGGCATATATCCTGGAACTACAAAGATGCTCTGTCCCTTCTTGTCGGTAAAAATTAGAGTAGGAGTTGCACTTACATTATATATCTCTATCAAAGTTTTTGTATCAACATCCATATCTTTACCTTCGTGTTGAAGCTTGTGGATTTTATTTATTTTTGCATTTAGCAGATAAGTTGTGAAGTCGTTTTTTAATTCACCTTTTAATTTTTTACTGTTGTAGATATCCTCTTTCATCTTGGCACAGTATGGACAATCATCACTGCCAAATATGATTATCATATATTTACCTTTTGGAGCAATTCTTGCAGTATCTTTAAAAATACCACTAAGGTCAAAATCTTTTTTAACAACACTAGTTACTTTTTTTGCTGCATGTGTCTCAATCTTGACTGCTTGTGGTGTTTTAACTTTCTTGATAACAGTTGGTTTCTCTATGGTGGTTACAGTTGTTTTTTCATCGCCACAGCCAACAAATAAAATTAGAGTTATTGCTAACAATCCTATAGTTTTTTTTAAAAATTTTATCATATTTTTGCCTTGTTACTGAAAATTTTGTGTGGCATAGATGATTCTATGCCACACTTTATTCAAGAGATCTAGCGATCTCTTACTTAACTGATTTATGCAGTATACTATTAACTTTGTTAATATGGTCTTTGTCAGTTAAAATTCCAGGAGTAGTATTCACTTTATCCCAAAGCTGTTTATTTGTCATATTTTGATGACAGCCCATGCAAACACCGGTTCTTTCCATCTTGACTCTCATATCTTGATCAAGTGGCCGAGATGCAGGCCAATGTGAGCCGACATTTGTAAGTTGTTTTCCATCTCTAGTAACAACTTGTGACCAACCGAAATTCATACCTGGAATTGCTTCCATCTGTACTGTTGTGTGTGATGAAGCAAATTTGCCAGTTGCTAAATCTTGCAGGTCTATTTTAACATTTTTGTCTTGGTCTATAAGAGAGTTTTTCTTTCCGTAGCCAAGTGCTTTTTGACTTGAGTGGCAACTTTCACAAGTTCTCGCATGTTTAGTCGTAGTATGCGGCTGAACAGGCGACATGTCTATCGCGTCAACTATGTGTCCATTGTCATGAACTCTCGCTTGTTTATTTAATATAAGAGTTTTTCCATTTGGACCGATAACTGTATATGTTACTTGACATCCAGGTATGATTGGAGTTACAAGACCCTCACCGTTGATGCCAAGAATTGGATTTTCCCACTCGGTGTAACTTCTTGTTTCGCTTGCTTTTCCTATTTGTCTCTTACCTTTTGTGCCTAGAACAGACTCGCTTGTTTCACCATTTTTAAAATGAGTTGAGCCACTTGCTATCCAGTCAATTTTGCTTTTGCCTTTTCTGTAGTCAACTTTAACATGGCAACCATAACACTGAGGTGCCCAGCTTGAGTGACAAGAGTAACACTCTAATTTATTCATATGCTCTTTTACATCAAACATCGCAACTTGACCATTTTTGCTTAACTCTTTTTTAACTTCCAATGACTTAAGTATAGGCACAATCAAATCTTTTCCGTTTGCCAAGTGAGCTATGACCTCGTTGCTTCCTTTTGCTTTGACTACATTTCCTAAAGGATTTCCTCTAGTACTTAAGAGATATCCACCTTCTGGATTATAAACTGTACCTTTTTGCATATATCCAGGAAGTGTTTTTGCTAATCCTCTTGCTTTCTTAGAGGTATTAACAGCCAGATTTTTTTCACCGTAACCAATTTTTAATTCCCAAGGGAATTTTCTAGTCGTTCCATGACAATCAGAACACTCAATTTCAACTTGACCAAGGGTAGTACCAAATAGTGTACCATCACCATGCATATCTATGGATGTATGACAATCTTGACAAGTCATGCCCGCTCTAAAGTGTATATCTGATTTTAAATGTTGATATCTTTTACCGTGAGTTTTACTTTGTGCTTTACCGCCTGGCATCAAAGGTGAACCATAAGGTTGTTCCATCATACCCATATAAGAAACACCTATTCTTTTACCTCTGTTGTGGCAAGAGTTACAAGTTTCAGGATGGATACCGCTAAATGTCACACCGGTTGATGGAACGAATACTTTTGCATCTCTGGTCGCTTGCATTTCATGCACAAGAAGATGTCCATGCTCTTTTTTATTGATAGTCGGGTCATTTCCTTCATAAATACCTTCATTTCCATAAGGAATATGACAAGCACTACAACCCATACCTCTCCAGTCGCCTCTACCTTTTCTACCTCTTACACCGATATGGCATCTTTGGCAATCACTTCTTTGATAACTGATAGAAGCTGCATAACCGAGCTCTTTTTCAGTCATTTTAGAGAGATCTTTGTCACTCTGAGGTGGCAATGGAAGTTGTTTTAACTCTGTTGGGAATTGATCAGGATATTTGTTTATCATAGCAACCATATAATCTTTATATGTTTTGGTTCCCCACGCAGGAGTTTTGCCATCTGTATCTTTTATAGCATAATCACCAAATTTTACTTTTTGGGTATCTTCACTACCAAATGTATGCAAGTTTCCTTGTATCTTACCTGCTTCTGTTGCCATTAGTGCTTTTTTCATATTTGCAACAGTATCTGCGTGACAAAGTCCGCAAGTTTTGTCCATGATCCAGTAGCTTCCCGGATCCCTAACAAACGCCTCTAAACCACCAGGATGGTTTGGCGCACCCTTATGTGCCATTTCTTTGGTGGTAGCTTTTACATTACCTCCGTGACAGATTGTACAACCTGCTGGATCGCCTACACCAGCACCAAGAGCTTTAATCTGTTTCATCATGCCAGAATCTTCACTTCTTATATGCTCTATACCTTTATGACACGTTAAGCAATCTGCAAACGCCCATGTAGATATGAGAGCGATAAGAAATAAGACTTTGGCAAAGCTTGATTTCAACATATTCTCTCCTTTTTAGAATTTGTCAAATTATTGACTTGTTGCAATTGTATATGAAAAGAGTGCCTTCTAAGTGCTTTTGAAAAACTTTTTACAATTTGTAACTTTTATGTATAATTTAAGGTTTCAAAATGTAACATAATGCTAGTTTTTAAGGAGGTTTATGTGAAAAGATTATCTGCTTTTATAATTTTTATTATGGTTTCAAATTTTGTCTATGGAGCGAATGATATCGTCAAAGGTTGGAATACCGATTTGAATTATAGTGAACGAGAAGCAAAACATTTGAAGAGACCTATTATTTTGTTTTTACATTCGGTGAGTTGTTTTTATTGTCCGAAAGTTATAGAAGATGTTTTGCCAAATCCTAAACTTGCAAAATTTTTGAAAAAAAACTTTGTGAGATTGGAATTAGATACAAGCACGGGTTCCGATTCTATAGAGTCGGAGGTGACAGACCAGGCACCACCTAGATTTATAGTCAGCATTACTCCCGCATTTATATTTATGGGACCAAATGAAGAGAAGTTGGCAAGAAATGGTAAAAAACATATGATAGTATATGGATTTTGGAATGCCGAAGATATGGAAAAATGGGCAAAAGATGCATTGAGGCGATTTAAAACATTATATGGAGATAAATATAAATGAGATTTATAATTTTAGTGATGATTAGCGTGGTTTTTATTTTTGGAGCACACGAAAAAAGAGGTCAAAAATACTACTTGCAAAGATGCTCATCTTGTCACGGAACGGGAAAGATGTGGGGAAATGTGGCAACACAGGCCGAATGGAAGGATTTTTTAACAAAAGATGTGAAAGAGTTGAAGAGTTTTCATGCAAAAAATCCAAAAGTTTTGGATTATTTTGACTCTAAAGATTTTAAAAAAGAGAGAAATAGAATGATGAGATTTTTACAAGAATTTGCAAGTGATTCCGAGTCAATTCCTAGTTGTAACAATTAGACAGTTATTTCTGTTTATTTTTTTGATTTAAGGGCTTTTGCGCTTAGTGATACAAAAAATATACTTTTTGTTCATTCGTACCACAGAGGCTATAAATGGAGTGACTATATCTAGAAAAGTCCTGCTTTTCGTAGCTTTAGGGGATTACGGAGGCTTTAGTTTCTACATCCATAAACGAGCTTTGCTCATCATGGTGCGTAAGGTCAGTTAGTATTTTTGATATAATGGCGCTAAGGAGAGATATATGAAACTAAATGGTTCTTATCTTGAGTTTTATGAAAAAATTATAGGCGTGATTTCTAAAGAGAGAGTTTTTATTGATGCTCTGCATACCTTGGCTTATGGTACAGATGCCTCTTTTTACAGACTGGTTCCGAAGATAGTTATATGGGCAAATGATTCTAATGAGGTAAAAAAGATACTCAGACTCTCTTCATCTTTGTCTTTGCCTATTGTTTTTAGAGCTGCAGGGACTAGTCTTAGTGGACAGGCTATTACAGATTCAATTCTTTTAGTGACTTCAAGAGACTACAGAGGTAAGAAGATAAGTGATGATCACTCTCTTGTGACATTAGAGCCCTCAGTCGTAGGAGCTGATGCAAATGATTTTCTACTCCCTTATGGCAAAAAAATAGGTCCGGACCCCGCTAGTATAAGTTGTGCTATGATAGGAGGAATTGCTGCAAATAACGCAAGTGGTATGTGTTGTGGTGTAGCAGATAATTCATATAAAACACTCTACGGTATGAAGATACTGTTTTACGATGGAAGCGAACTAGACACTACTGATAAAAAAAGCAGAGAAAATTTTTTAAATACACATGGCATGATGGTAGAGAGTATAAATCAACTGCATATAAAAATCAGAAAAAACAGAGCTCTGCGGGATAAAATAATAAGAAAATTCAAGATAAAAAATACCTGTGGTTACTCTTTGAATGCTTTAGTGGACTTTGAAGATCCTATAGATATTATCGCCCATCTTATGATAGGTAGTGAGGGAACACTCGGATTTATAAAAGATATTACCTATAAGACAGTTCCTGAATATAGAGACAAGGCAAGTGCTCTGATGATCTTTAAGGATATAAAAGATGCTTGTGATGCTGTGATAAAGATGAAGCTTAGATGTAGGCAGAGTGTAAATGCAGCAGAGATTATGGACAGGGCAGCTTTAAGAAGTGTAGAAAACAAAGAAGGCATGCCTTCTTTTTTAGAAACTTTAGAACAAAGTGCAACTGCTGTATTGGTTGAAACAAGAGCAGCAAGTAAGGAAGAGTTGAAAAACAATATACAAACTATACTAAATGAATTGCAAGATTTTAATCCGATTCGTCCACTAAAATTTACGGATATTCCAAGCGAATACAATCTTTATTGGGACATAAGAAAGGGTCTTTTTCCCGCCGTTGGAGCAATGAGAAAAGCAGGTACAACAGTCATTATAGAAGATGTTGCATACCCAATAGAAGATTTAGCAGATGCAACGCTGGAGTTACAGGCAATGTTCAAAAAATACGGATATAGCGAAGCTATTATATTTGGTCATACGCTTGAAGGAAATCTTCATTTTGTTTTTACGCAATCTTTTGATGATGAAAAAGAGATAAAAAGATATGAAGAGTTTATGGCAGAAGTTGCCAATCAAGTAGCGTTAAAATACAAAGGCAGTCTGAAAGCAGAGCATGGAACAGGAAGAAATATGGCTCCTTTTGTTGAGCTTGAATGGGGTGAAGATGCATATAAACTGATGAAAGAGATTAAGTATATATTTGATCCTAAAAAGCTATTGAATCCGGGTGTGATACTAAATGATGATAAAAAAATACATCTAAAAAATTTTAAAGCTATGCCAATAACAGATGAGTTAATTGATGCTTGCATAGAGTGTGGATATTGCGAGCCGAAATGCCCGTCAAATTTTCTGACACTAACTCCTAGACAAAGGATAGTGTCAAATAGATATATGACAACGCTAAAAAGCAGTGGAAGGATTGAAGAGCTAAAAGAGTTCCAAAAACTCTATCAATATGACGGCTTAGAGACTTGTACCACATGTCAACTTTGCTCTGTTTCATGCCCGATAGATATCGATACGGGAAATTTAACTAAAAAATTAAGAGAAAAACAGATAGGAAAACTTAGGCATAAGATAGCTTGGAGTATAGCAAATAATTATGGCACAGTACTATCCGTAGGTAGATTTACACTAAGCGCTATAAAAGGGATAAATAGGGTTATACCGGATAATACAATGCAAAGTATGAGCAGAGGACTTAGATCTCTTTCAAATAATGCTATGCCTCTTTGGAGCTCATCCTTGCCAAAAGGTGAAAAGTTTAAAATTAAAAGAACTATTTTGAATGCAAAGGAAAAAGTTGTCTATTTTTCATCTTGCATAAATCGAACAATGGCAAATCCAAGGGCTAAAAAAGATGAGCCTAGCATCAGCGAAATAGTAGTAATTCTGCTTGAACGAGCCGGATATGAAGTGATAATTCCAAAAAATATGGACAGTTTGTGTTGTGGTATGCCTTTTAGCTCAAAAGGTTATAAAAAAGAGGGTAAAAGCAAGTCGCATGAGCTTGAAATTGCATTAAGAGATGCTAGCGAAAATGGAAAATATCCGATTTTATGTGATATGAGCCCTTGCAGTAAAACGATAGAACAAAATTTTCCAAGTGATTTAAAAGTATATGATACGGTAGAATTTATAACAAAATTTTTGGCAACGAAATTAAAATTTGTGCAAGTTGATGATCCAATTGTGATACATACAACTTGCAGTACGAGAAAGAGTGGATTAGCAGATGAATTTGAAAAAGTTGCTCACATGTGTAGCTCAAATGTTACTGTGCCAAAAAGTGTAAGTTGTTGTGGGTTTGCAGGTGATAGAGGTTTTACATTTCCGCAGCTGAATGAATCAGCTCTAAGGCACCTCAAAGAGGAGATACCAAAAGAGGTAAAATATGCTTTTTCAACAAGTAAAACTTGTGAAATAGGCTTAAGTGAACATAGTGGTTTGGATTATAAATCTATTTTTTATTTAGTAGAACGATGTACGAGGTAATTTTCTTAAATTAGAGTTACTTTATTGGTTTTATTTAATAAAAGAAATGATAAAATACCCCAAATAACTCTGATTATATAGGGAGGAGAGAGCATGGGGCATGTAAATCTTGTTATGGAGGGTTTAAAGTTTATGGTTTTAGGTATGACTACTGTATACCTATTTCTGTTATTAATGGTATTTGTACTTAACATAGTATCAAAAATAGTTAAAAAATATTTTCCGTCAAAAAAATTAAGACCCGTTTATATGAAAAGAGAAGCTGTTAAAGCATCCGAAGCGAAAAATGATGATGCTGTAGTAGCTGCAATTGTAGCCTCAATTCAACAATTTAAGAAACAAAATTAACCCAATAGGAATGTAAGATGGCAAAAAAATACATTGATATAATGGACACAACTTTTAGAGATGGTTTTCAGTCAGTTTTTGGAGGGCGAGCCCTCATGAAAGACTTTATGCCAGCAGTTGCAGCAGCGAGAGAAGCAGGAATAACCCATTTTGAGTTTGGAGGGGGAGCTAGATTTCAAGCACTCTTTTTCTATCTTAATGAAAATGCTTTTGATATGATGGATAAGTTCCGCGAAGTTGCAGGAGCTGAAGCAAACTTGCAAACTTTAGCAAGAGGCGTAAATACGGTTATGTTGGATACGGGAAGCCGTGAGTTGATTGATTTGCACGCAAAGATGTTTAAAAAACACGGAACTACAACAATTAGAAATTTTGATGCACTAAATGATGTTGAAAACTTAAAATATAGCGGAGAGAGAATTTCTCATCATGGTCTTAAACATGAAGCTGTTGTTACTATGATGGATCTACCACCGGGATGTAGTGGTGCTCACGATGTAGCTTTTTATGAAAAGACCTTAAGAGGGATACTTGATGCGGGTATTCCATATGATAGCATATGCTTTAAAGATGCGAGTGGTACATCTAGTCCGCAAAAAGTCTATGAGACTATAAAAATGGCTAAAAAACTTCTTCCCGAGGGCGTGCATGTAAGACTCCATACACACGAAACTGCCGGTGTTAGTGTGGCTTGTTATTTGGCTGCACTAGAAGCTGGAATCGATGGAATTGATTTGGCCGCAAGTCCTGTTAGCGGTGGAACTGCACAGCCTGATATCTTGACTCTTCTACATGCTACCAAAGGTAAAGATTATGATTTAGGTGGTTTGGATTTAGAGAAAATACTCACTTATGAAGAGGTTTTAAAAGATTGTTTAAGTGATTATTTTATGCCACCGGAAGCTACACAAGTTTCTCCACTTATTCCTTTCTCTCCTATGCCAGGAGGTGCACTTACTGCAAACACTCAAATGATGAGAGACAATAATATTTTAGGAAAATTTCCTAAAGTTATAAAAGCGATGAGAGAGGTGGTAGAAAAGGGTGGATATGGAACAAGTGTTACACCGGTAAGTCAATTCTACTTTCAGCAAGCATTCAATAATGTGATGTTTGGACCTTGGAAAAAGATAGCAGATGGATATGGAAAGATGGTTTTGGGTTACTTTGGGCATACACCTTCTACTCCAGATGCAGATATTGTAGCTTTAGCTTCAGAACAATTAAAGCTTGAGCCAACTACTGAAAATGCAGTAGATATTGCAGATAAAGACGAGACAAAATCACTTGCACATGTAAGAGCTATATTAGAGAAAGAAAAGATAGAGATAAATGACGAAAATGTCTTTATAGCAGCTTCTTGTAAAGAGAAAGGCATCGCTTTTTTAAAAGGAGAGGCAAAGGTAAATGTAAGAAAAATTGATAAAAATGAAACAAAAAAAGAGGGGAATAAAAAAGTGGCAACAACAGGCAACGGAGAATATACAGTAGTAGTTAACGGTCAAAAATACAATGTTCAAGTCAGTGAAGGACTTGATGCGAGTGTTGAGGTAAAATCAGTCACTCCTGTTGCACAAACCAGTGTGCCGCAAAACTCAAGCGGCTTTGAAGTAAAGGCTACACTTCCAGGTGTTGTGTTTAAAGTAGTAGGCAGCGTCGGGCAGAGTGTGAAGAAAGGCGATATTTTATTGGTTTTGGAAGCTATGAAAATGGAGATAGAGATAGTTGCTCCGCAAGATGGTGTGATTAGTTCTATTTTGGTAAAAGAGGGAGATAGTATAGAAGATGGTCAACCACTAGTTGCACTATAGGAGTAAAATATGAAATTACAGAAGTTTACACTTTGTACTCCAGTAATAAGGAACTTGCCCCCAAAATTTTCTTTTAAAGGGCACAGAATTTTAAATACCGTTTATGGGCAGAGGGGGGAGTAAAATGAAGTCATACGAAGTGACAGCTCGTGCTTTAGTCGCGAGGAATTTTTCAGGAGCTTTGCTCTTAAAAAAAGGGACAGTCTATAGTGATATTCTCGCCAAAGGCGTAGCTTTAGTCGCGAGGAATTTTTCAGGAGCTTTGCTCTTAAAAAAAGGGACAGTCTATAGTGATATTCTCGCCAAAGGCGTAGCTTTAGTCGCGAGGAATTTTTCAGGAGCTTTGCTCTTAAAAAAGGGGACAGTTAAATGAAAAATCTAATTTTTATATTTTTAACATTCTTCGCGATTAGTTTTATGGCTAATCCACTCTATGCAAGTAGTAGTGAAAATAGCGTACAAACTTATAAAGTTGCACAACCAAAGGTACATGTGGCAAAAAGCATATCCAAAATGTTTAGTAACTTTTATAAGACAACAGGAATTTATGCTTTTTTAAATCCTAGAGATGGTGCTACTAATGCTTTAGGGGAGCCACTTAGCAAATTTGCTCAAGGTTGGGGCAGAGTGATTATGATACTCATAACATTCTTGCTTTTTTACCTGGCTATTGCTAAGAATTTTGAGCCTTTGTTGCTTTTACCTATCGCTTTTGGAGGATTGCTTGCAAATATACCACTTGCGAATATTATAGGGCATGAAGGTTTCATAGGTACACTTTTTGATGCGGGTATCAAAAATGAACTCTTTCCGCTCATAATTTTTATGGGTGTTGGAGCTATGACAGATTTTGGACCACTCATCGCAAATCCAAAAACAGCACTTCTAGGAGCTGCTGCCCAGTTTGGTATCTTTGGTTCATTAGTTGGCGCCGTTGCACTCTCTCAATATACTCCACTTTTTCATTTTACGCTAAAACAGGCTTCTGCTATATCTATCATAGGTGGAGCAGATGGTCCAACATCTATATTTGTAGCTTCAAAACTTTCACCAGATCTTATGGGGGCTATTGCAGTCGCTGCATACTCTTATATGGCATTGGTGCCTATAATCCAACCTCCTATTATGAGACTTTTTACCACGGAAGAGGAGAGAAAAATCAAGATGGTACAGTTAAGAGATGTTGGAAAGATAGAAAAACTTATGTTTCCTCTTACTGTTCTGATGCTTTCTATTTTGATTTTACCAGAATCAACTCCGCTTATAGGTGCACTGACTTTTGGTAATTTTGCTAGAGTTTCAGGTGTTGTCGACAGACTATCCGGCACTATGCAAAATTCACTTATAAATATTGTTACTATATTTTTAGGTCTTGGTGTTGGTTCAAAGTTGGCTGCTGAAAAGTTTTTGATTGCTGATACTTTAGGGATTTTGGCTTTAGGACTTATTGCTTTTGCGATAGGAACCGGAGCGGGAGTCTTGATGGCAAAAGTGATGAATAAGTTTTCAAAAGATCCTATAAATCCGTTGATTGGATCAGCTGGAGTTAGTGCGGTACCGATGGCAGCTCGCGTATCAAATAAGGTTGGAATGGAGAGTGATCCTACAAACATGCTTCTTATGCATGCTATGGGTCCAAATGTTGCAGGTGTTATCGGCTCAGCCGTAGCAGCCGGCGTACTTTTATCGATATTTAAATAAGAAGGATATTATGTTGAAGGTTAATGGAATTGAAGATTTAGGCTTGGGAAATGTAGGAAAAATTTATCATAATTTGAGTTATGAAGAACTTTTTGAGCATGAAGTTGCAAATAAGGAAGGTAAAGTTTCAAGCAGTGGTGCATTTATGGTAGATACGGGAGTATTCACGGGAAGAAGCCCAAAAGATAAATACTTTGTAAAACAGGACCCTTCACAAAAATATATATCATGGGGAGCCATAAATCAACCGACTAGCAAAGAGGTTTTTGATGATCTTTTTTCTGTTGCAAAAAAACAACTTTCAAATAAGGATTTGTATGTTCAAGATGCCTATGCAGGAGCTAGCTTAGATAGTAGAAAAAGCATAAGAGTTGTAGCCGAAGTTGCTTGGCAGGCTCACTTTGTCAAAAATATGTTTATTCGACCGGAAGAAAAAGATTTGATAGATTTTAAACCAGACTTTACGCTTTATGTGGCTTGTAAAACTGTAGATAAAAATCATGAAAAGCATGGTCTAAACTCTGATGTTTTTGTTATATTTAATGTAGAAGAAAATATCGCTATCATCGGTGGTACATGGTACGGTGGAGAGATAAAAAAAGGTGTTTTTTCCATGATGAACTACTGGTTACCGCTAGAGGGTAAGCTCTCAATGCATTGCTCTGCAAATGTAGGAGCCAATGGGGATAGTGCTCTGTTTTTTGGACTTAGCGGTACAGGAAAAACTACACTCTCAACTGATCCTCAAAGAGCTCTTATAGGCGATGATGAGCATGGATGGGATGATAACGGTATATTTAACTTTGAAGGCGGTTGTTATGCGAAGTGCATAAATTTAAAAGAAGAGAGTGAACCTGAGATATTTCATGCTATAAAAAGAGATGCACTTTTGGAAAATGTTGTCGCAGATGAAAATGGTGTGGTTGATTATGATGATGGAAGCAAAACAGAAAATACAAGAGTTTCTTACCCTATATATTTTATAGAAAACTTTAAAGAGGATTCAAAAGCCGCTCACCCTAAGAAGATTATCTTTTTATCTGCCGATGCCTTTGGCGTACTTCCTCCTGTGTCAAAACTAACTAAAGAACAGGCTATGTACTATTTTATGAGTGGATATACTGCAAAAGTGGCAGGAACCGAGAGAGGTATAACAGAACCTGTTGCTACATTTAGCTCTTGTTTTGGTGAGGCATTTTTACCTCTTCATCCAACTGTTTATGCAAAGCTTTTAGGTGAAAAGATAGACAAGCACTCTGTCGAAGTATTTCTTGTAAATACAGGCTGGAGTGGTGGTGCTTATGGTGTTGGAAGCAGAATGAGTATCAAAGCCACGAGAGCTTGTATAAATGCTATCTTGGATGGTAGTATTAACAATAGTAAATTTGAAAAACTTCCTATTTTTGATTTAAGTGTTCCTACGAGCCTCGAAGGTGTTGAAACCAAACTGTTAAACCCAAGAAATAGTTGGAAAGATAAAGAAAAATATGATATAACAAGCCAAAAACTTGCAAATATGTTCATAGAAAACTTTAAAAAGTATATCACAGAAGACTCAGATTTTTCAGAATTTGGTCCAAAATTATAAAACTACTATATGCGAGAGGAGTATATCCTCTCGTTTCTCTATATTAAGGAGTTGCAATGTCAAAAGTTGCTTCGGGTAAAATTAAAAAATCAAGTGCAAAAATATTGGATGAGTTTAATGCCTCTATAATGTTTGATAAAGAGTTGTATTTAGAAGATATAGAGGGTTCTGCAGCTCATGCAAAAATGCTTTTAAAACAGGGTATTATAGACAAAGATGCTAAAGAAAATATCATAAATGGTTTAAAAACTATACAAAGAGAGATAGAAGACGGTAGCTATATCTTTGACATAAAAGACGAAGATATACATATGTCTATAGAGAATAGACTCACCTTTCTCATAGGAAATGATGCAAAAAAAATGCATACTGCAAGAAGTAGAAATGATCAAGTTGCGCTAGATTTTAGATTATTTGCATTGAAAAAAAATAGACAAATTGTAGATTTGTTGCTAGAATTAGAAAAAATATTGCTAGAATTAGAAAAAAAACATACAGACACTTTGTTGCCAGGTATGACACATTTACAACATGCCCAACCTATAAATTTTGCATATCATCTACTCGCATATAGTTCAATGTTTAAAAGAGATATAAGTAGATTTGAAGATTCTTATACTAGAGGAAACGTTTCTCCTATAGGATGTGCAGCACTTGCTGGGACTCCGTATTGCACAGACAGAGAGTATGAAGCTGGGCTTTTAGGATTTAATAGTGTAAGTATAAATTGTTTAGATACTGTAAGCGATAGAGATTTTGCACTTGAAGTATTGTTTAATATCTCTGTCTTGATGATGCATATATCAAGACTTTCTGAAGAGATTATACTTTGGAGTAGCAGTGAATTTGGTTTTGTTGAGTTAAGTGACGAGTATAGCACGAGTAGTTCCATAATGCCTCAAAAGAAAAATCCCGATGTGCCGGAGCTTTTGAGAGGAAAAACAGGAAGAGTATATGGAAATCTTATATCATTATTGACCGTTATGAAAGGTTTGCCTCTAGCTTACAATAAAGATATGCAAGAGGATAAGGAAGGTGTTTTTGATAGTATTAAAACGGCTTTTATATCTATAAAAATACTTACAGAAGCACTAAAAACTATGAGTGTCAAGAAAGAAGCGATGCTCAAAGCCACAAAAAAAGGTCATTTGAGTGCTACAGATTTAGCTGATTATCTTACCAAAGAGTGTGGATATGCTTTTAGAGATGCCTATAAGTTGACAGGCGAAATAGTTGGTTACGCAGATGACAATGGAAAAGATATGAGCGAATTAGATTTGCAAGAGCTGAAAAAATTTGAGCCAAAAATTAAAGAAGATGTTGTTGATATACTAAAACTCTATAACTCTATGAATGCAAGAAATTCACAAGGTGGAACATCTGTAAAATCAACAAAACAACAGATAGAATATTTTGAAAAGTGGCTAAATGAGAGAGATTAGTCTCTCTCATTTTTAAAAAAAGTTTTTAGTATCGCTATCTGCCAAATGTCCCCATGATAGTTTTGCACCGCCTAGTAGGTGAAAATGTAAATGCATTACTTCTTGACCACCGTTATAGCCATTGTTTGTTATGAGTCTGTAGCCATTTTTATCAAGTCCTAGTAGTGTGGCTACTTCTTGTATGAAAGAGGTCATTCCTGCCATAATCTCAGGTGTGACTTGTTGAAAATTTTCCACTTCTGCTTTTGGAATTATTAGTATATGAATAGGAGCTTTTGGATTGATATCATGAAAAGCCAAAAAATCATCATTTTCCAATACTTTATTGCAAGGAATTTCACCTTTTATTATCTTGCTAAATATAGTCATTTGTTATATCCTTAAATTAAAACTAGTGTAATTATACTGTTTTTTGTTTAAAATTTACCCCTATTTTAAGTTACTTCTTGATATCGCTTAACTCTTTTTAATCAATATTTATGTAAAATATATAAAATTTATTTATGAGGCTATGATATTGAATGAGATAAAGCAATCTATTAAGACTTGTAAGAGTCTAAAAGATTTAGAAGTATTAAGGTTGACTCTATTTGGAAAAAAAGGTTTTTTTGCCCAACAGTTTGCAAAAATGAAAACTTTACCAAATAGTGAAAAAAAAGATTTTGCACAAAAATTAAATGCTGACAAAGAGTTATTTTTAAATCTATTAAGCGATAAAAAGATGATTTTAGAATCTATCGCAATCGAACAAGAGATGAAAAACAGCAGTGTAGATGTTTCACTTTTTAACTCTACCCCTATTTCCGGCGCATTGCATCCTGTGATGGAGACTATGGACAAGATTATAGAGTATTTTGTGAGTATGAACTTTTCTATTCAAGAAGGGCCATTGGTTGAAGATGATTTTCACAATTTTGAAGCTTTAAACTTGCCGAAATACCACCCTGCAAGAGATATGCAGGACACTTTTTATTTTAAAGACTCCATGCTTTTAAGAACTCATACGAGCCCTGTGCAGATAAGAACTATGCTAAATGAGAAACCGCCTATTCGTATAATATCTCCCGGCGCTGTTTTTAGAAGAGATTATGATTTGACACATACTCCTATGTTTCATCAGGTTGAAGGCTTGGTGGTAGATAAAGAGGGCGTAGTTTCATTTGCAAATCTAAAGTATATATTAGAGGATTTTTTAAAGTATATATTTGGTGATGTTGATGTTAGATTCCGTCCATCTTTTTTCCCTTTTACGGAACCTAGTGCAGAGGTTGATATAAGTTGTATATTTTGCAAAGGCAAAGGTTGTCGTGTCTGCTCTCATACCGGTTGGCTTGAGATTTTAGGTAGTGGAGTTGTTGATCCAAATGTCTTTAAGGCTGTTGGTTATGAAGGCGTAAGTGGATATGCTTTTGGATTGGGTGTTGAAAGGGTTGCGATGCTTTCCCATAAAATACCGGATTTGAGATCATTATTTGAAGGAGATTTGAGATTATTGGAGCAATTTAGATGATTATTACAAAGCAATGGCTAAATGAGTGGATAGATATAAAAAAAATTGACACGGATATTATAGCAAAAGAGTTAAATTCTATAGGTTTAGAAGTTGATAGCGTCACTAAGGTAAGAATTCCAAAAGATGTTGTTATAGGACATGTGCTGACTTGTGAAAAACATCCAAATGCAGATAAATTAAATGTATGTAAAGTTGACATAGGTGAAAGTATAGAACAAATTGTTTGTGGTGCAAAGAATGTAGCAAGCGGACAAATGGTAGCTGTTGCAAAAGTTGGATCTATTTTACCGGGAAATTTTAAAATCAAACCTGCGAGATTAAGAGATATGGATTCAAACGGCATGATTTGTTCCTCGACCGAATTGGGACTTCCGAAGATAAATGATGGAATCATGGTTTTAGATGAGAGTATAGGGGAGTTGAAAATTGGTAAAGAGTTGAGAGATTTTCCGCTTTTAAACGATGATGTGATAGAGTTAGAGTTAACGGCAAACAGGGGTGATTGTTTGAGTGTTCATGGTGTTGCTAGAGATTTGTGTGTACCTTTTGAACTAGATATAAAACCAGTAGAGATTAAAGAAGAGGATGATAACCAACTAGGAATCGGGCGGGTTTTAAATGTTAGTGTTGGCGATAAAATAGAATCTTCATTTGTGTTTAAAGCATTGGATAATAAAAATATAGAGTCAAATCTTTTGATAGATTTACGCTTGGCTTTAGTAAATGAAAGTGACGACGATTCACTTACTCGCTTACTAACATATGCGACTTATTGTACGGGCGTTCTCATGAGAGCATATGATTATGAGGCATTTGAGCATAAAGAGGAAAAGGCTCTGCTTAGTCTAAGAAAACAGAGCAATAATCTTGATGCAGTTTTAGGTAAAAAGATAGTTTCATTCGTTGGTGTTTCACAAGAAGATGAGAGTAAGGCAAACTCACAGATGGATAGAATTATCGTCGAAGCAAACTACTCAAATCCAAATACAATATCTGAAAACACATACGACAAAAAGATAGATTCAGACAGACATCTATATAGATCTAGTAGAGGAAGTGAGCCTGATTTGGATTTTGGCATGAACTATTTGATAAACATCTTACAAAACAGTAGTGATGTGATGGTATATGCAGGAAGTCAACAGGTAATTCAGGATTTTGATGAGATAATATTAAGTTTTCATCTTGATGATTTGAATAAAATGGTAGGTGAAGAGATTTCAAAGACTAGAGTAGTTGATATATTGAAAAATCTAGGTTTTGGTGTGGTTTTTAATCACGAGCAAGAGACTTTGAAGATAGTTGTTCCGGCTTTTAGACATGATATAGTAAACAAGCAGGACATTTGCGAAGAGATTGTAAGAATGGTAGGGATTGATAATATTAAATCCAAACCATTACTGTTTTTTCAAAGTGCCAAGCATAATCAATCATATAAAAATTTCAAAAAAAGGCAATCATACAGATGTAAAGCCGCTTCAAATAGTTTTTTTGAGTCTTTGCACTTTGTTTTTGATGATAAAAATAGAAATATAAAGTATGGTTTGCCATCGGTTATTGATGGGCTAGATGTACTAAATCCAATCACAATCGAACTCAACTCACTTAGAACTTCTCTTATACCAAATATGCTAGATTCTGTAAATAAAAATATTAAATATGGCAAAAAAAGTATTTCACTGTTTGAAATTGGTACAGTTTTTAATCACGATAGAAAAGAGAATGTTAAAATTGCTTTTGTGTTTAGTGGAGAGGAAAACTATGCCGATATATCAAATCACGGGAAACCTTCAGAGATAGATTTTTACTCATTTGCAAAAAAAATCTCAAACATAATCGGAAAGTTTGATTTGATTGAAGATGCCCCGACAACAAAATTGTCAAATCCGTATGAGCATGCTCTTGTGCTTAAAGATGGTATTGAATTGGGTTATATATCGAGATTGCATTCAAATGTGCAGAATGATTTTGATCTTTATAAAACATACATTTGCGAACTTGATTTTGATAAATTGTTATTTGAGAAGAAAATAGTAAAACCATACTCTAATTTTCAGGCGATTTCCAGAGATTTAAGCCTCTTAATTCCTTTGGATATGCCATATTTTAAGATAGATAGTTTTATAAAGAGTTTACAAATAGAAAATTTAATAGGTTTTAGCGCTGTTGATTTATATAAAAACAAAGATTTGGGCAAATATGCAAGTCTTACCATCAAATTGAATTTCCAAGCTCCTGACAAAACTCTAAAAGATGAAGATATTGTCGATGCGATAGAGAAGATTTTGAGTAAACTTAAAAAAGAGTTTGGCGTAAATATTAGATGAGTACACTTAATGTATCGCCGATAGGATCCTTTGATGCTAAAATTGAAGATATAGCTAGTGATAAGTCTATTTCTCACAGATGCGCACTTTTTTCACTATTAAGCGATAAAAAATCACTCATAAAAGGGTATCTTCGTGCAGAAGACACAATGTGTACACTAAATATAGTCAAGCTCCTTGGAGCAAATGTTCAAGATGACGGAGAAGTTATAACCATAACTCCTCCAGAAACACTCAGTGAACCTTCTTGTGTTTTAGATTGTGGCAATTCCGGTACGGCTATTAGACTGTTGATGGGTTTTTTGTCTACATGTAGAGGTTTTTTCGTGCTCAGTGGTGACAAATATCTAAACTCTAGGCCGATGAGAAGAGTAGCAGATCCGCTGAGAGATATAGGTGCACATATTGATGGGAGAAAAGAGGGAGAATTTGCTCCCTTATCTATAAGAGGAGATGAGAATCTCAACTCTTTTGATTATGTGAGCACTATAGCCTCAGCACAAGTCAAAACAGCTATGATACTAGCAGCACTCAGGGCAAAAGATAACTCAACCTATAAAGAGCCTGTACTAAGCAGAGATCATAGTGAAAAGATGCTAAAAGTCATGGGAGCAAAGATAGATACAGTTGGTACAACAGTAACGATAAAACCGATAAGAGCACCATTGGAGCCATTAGATATAACGGTTCCAAACGATCCATCGAGCGGTTTTTTCTTTGCTGTAGCTGCCGCGATAACAAAGAATTCAAAAATCAGACTTAAAAATATGCTTTTAAATAAAACTAGAATAGAAGCATATAAAGTATTGGCTCGTATGGGTGCAAAAGTAGAGTTTATAAGAAAAGATTCAAAGTATGAAGATGTAGGTGATATTGTGGTTGAATATGCACCCTTACATGGTGTAGAGATAAGTCAAAATATTCCTTGGTTAATCGATGAATTACCGGCACTATCTATCGCATTTGCTGTGGCTAGTGGTAAAAGTTTGATAAAAAATGCAAAAGAGTTAAGGGTAAAAGAGAGTGACAGAATACACTCGGTAGTAGAAAACTTAAAGAGATGTGCTATTAAAGCCAAAGAGTTTGAAGACGGATATGAGATAGAAGGAGGTGATTTTAATAGTGCTGTAATTCAAAGCTACGGAGATCACAGAGTGGCTATGAGTTTTGCTGTTGCAGGACTATTGAAGCCTATGATTATAGATGATGTCGAGTGTATTAAGACATCTTTTCCAAACTTTATAGATATCCTATCAAAAATAGCAAAAACAGAGATAAAAAAGAGGTAAATATGGAAGTTGTATTAGCGAAGCATTATGGATTTTGCTTTGGAGTAAAAAGAGCTATAGAGATAGCAGAACATTCACAAAATGCTTCAACAATAGGACCGTTGATCCACAATAATGAAGAAATTACAAGATTAAAGAAGGATTTTAATGTTGATACTCTCCATGATATAAAAGAAGTTGAAGGAGTAGAAAAAGCTATCATCAGAACACATGGTATAACAAAAGAGAATTTGAAATTTCTTAATGACAAAGAGATAGATATAGTTGATGCTACCTGTCCATTTGTTACAAAACCACAGCAAATATGCGAACAGATGAGCAATGATGGGTATGACATAGTGATATTTGGCGATAAAAATCATCCCGAAGTTAAAGGTGTAAAAAGCTATGTTAAAAGAAATGTTTATGTGGTTTTGAGTGCAAAAGAGCTAGAAAATGAATTTTTATCTAACAAAATAGCGGTTGTTTCTCAAACAACTAGAAAGATAGATGAGTTTATGCAAATAGTAAATTTCTTGATAAGAAGTCATAAAGAAGTCAGAGTATTTAACACTATATGCAACGCTACATTTGACAATCAAGATGCCGCAAGAGAGTTAGCAAAGAAATCAGATATCATGATAGTAATAGGTGGTAAAAATTCATCAAATACAAAGCAGTTGCATGGCATTTCAAAAGAGTTTTGTGAAGATAGTTATCTTGTAGAGAGAGAAAATGAGCTAAAAGAGGAGTGGTTTAGAGATAAAAAAAGATGTGGCGTAACTGCCGGTGCATCGACTCCAAATTGGATAATTGAAAAAATTATTGGAAAAATAAAGAAAATTTAAGTATAATATCAAACTTCATGCTCTCAAGCATGCAAAAATTTTAAAATAAGGGAAAGAAATGGTGAATGAGGCGAACGAAACAGTTCAATCACACAGCGCAAATGAACAAGAGGAGATGGATTTTGCGACTATGTTAGAAGAGTCTTTTAAAGATACAGAAAAAGATGCACTAATAAATGGTGTTGTTGTAGAGATCAAGGATGATGTTATATTGGTTGATGTTGGTAAAAAATCAGAAGGTAGATTATATGCTTCGGAGGTAACTGATAAAGATGGAAATATAACATGCAAAGTTGGAGATACAATTGCTGTTGTGATATCTGGTTTTAGAAATGAACGACCTATCGTTTCTCATAAAAAAGCCATTAAAAAAGTAAAAGTAAAAGAATTTATATCTACTTTTAAAGAAGATGAAGAAAAAGTTTTAGATGTTAAAGTTGTGAATAAAAACAGAGGTGGCTTCATAGTTGAAAATGAAGATGGTATAGAATTTTTCTTGCCTCGTTCACAAGCTGCCGTAAAAGATATTAATACTCTAATGGGAAAGACAATTAAAGTAAAAATTATAAAAATTGATGCTGACAATGAGTCGATAATAGTCTCTAGAAAGAAATTCTTAGATGATGAAAGAAAAAGAAAAAAAGAGATTGTTCAAGAATTAATCGAAAAAGATGAGATAGTCGAAGGTGTTATTAAGAAAATTACTACTTACGGCATGTTTGTAGATGTTGGCGGTGTTGATGGCCTTGTCCACTATAGTGAGATAAGCTATAAAGGACCTGTAAACCCAAGCTCATTATATAGTGAGGGAGAGATTGTTCCTGTAAAAGCTATCAAATATGACAAAGAAAAAAGACATTTATCACTTTCAGTTAAAGCCGCTATGCCGGATCCTTGGGATGAGATAAAAGGTGAATTAGAAACTGGAGATACGATATCTGTTACTGTGAGTAATATAGAACCTTATGGTGCATTCGTTGATTTAGGAAACGATATAGAAGGCTTTTTACATATTTCAGAAGTATCTTGGGATAAAAATATCAAACATCCAAAAGATTATATAAAAGAGGGTGAAGAGATAGAAGTGGAAGTTATCGAAATAGATCCAAACGAGAGAAGACTTAGAGTCTCTTTGAAAAATGTATTGCCAAAACCATTTGATGAATTTTTGAAAAAATACAATATGGGAGATATCGTAACAGGCAAAGTAACTACCATTACAAATTTTGGTGCATTTATAAGAATCGATGGGGTAGAGGGTTTATTACACAATGAAGATGCTTCTTGGGATAGAAACAATAAATGTAAAGATTTGTTTAAAAGTGGTGATGAGGTAGAAGTCAAGATTGTCAAGATTGATGATATAAATGAAAAAATTTCATTAAGCAAAAAAGCTCTAGAAGACAGCCCTATACAAAAATATGCCAAAACACACTCTAACGGTGATATTGTTAAGGGCACTATTAGAGACATAAAGGACTTTGGTGTTTTTGTTGAGTTGGAAAATAGTGTTGATGCCTTGATTAGAAAAGAAGATTTAGGTCCTGTAGGTGAAGATGAGTTAAAAGTAGGAGATGAGATAGAAGCTGCAATTGCTTTTATAGATGATAAGAAAAATAGAATAAGATTATCTGTTAGAAGTTTGTCCAAATTAAAAGAGAGAGAAGCTCTCAAGGAGATAAACAAAGAAGACAAGATGACTTTAGGGGATATCTTAAAAGATCAATTAAAGTAGTCAGGATTTATGCAGAAAAAGATACTCGGTGCTTTTTTTACAATTTTATTTTTAGGTGTAGTTGGTATGCTTTACAGCTTTTTCAACTACACAGACAATCGAATTGTACAGACCAAAGAGTATCTCTCTCCTATCGATCAAGAAACAAAGGTGCAAAATATAGGTAGAAGCTGGATTGATAGATTAGTAAAGAGTAGAAATAGCAACTACTTGTATCCTGTCAATGAACTATATATGCATATTGATTTGCAAAAATATATTGCACCAAAAGTAAAATCATATAAACTCATCATAAAAGATGTAGATAGGTATTCCCTATTTTGTGTCATGCAGACACTTCAGGGATTCAATATGCCATTTATTCTCACAAAAGAAAAAGCAGCCCCTGCGATAAACATGGAAAGTGATAACCAAAAGAGACTTGAAGAGATTGAAAAAAAATTAAAAAGATACGGTATAAATTCAAAAATTGTTGAAGAGTGGTTATAGTGTGGAAATTTTTATATGAGTTTTGCTCGATGAGTACGACTAAATTTCTTGGCATAAACCAAAGCTTTTAGTAAAAAATAAAGTTAGTAATTTCTCTACTGTAAAATTAGAACAAGTGTGAGGAATTATTAAGGGCTTTGCTCTTAAAAAAAGGGACATAAAATGAAAAAAATAATAATATGTGATGCAATACATCAAAAAGGTTTTGAGCTCTTAAGAAAAGAGGGCGATATAGAGGTGATAGATGCTGTTAGTTTATCAAAAGATAAATTATTGGAAGTTATAGGTGATGCCGATGTTGCAATCACAAGAAGCCCAACAGCTATCGATGAGAAATTTTTAAAAAATGCCACAAATTTAAAAGCAATTGTGAGAGCCGGTGTCGGTGTTGATAATGTAGATTTGGATGGTTGTAGTAAAAGAGGAATTATCGCTATGAATGTCCCTACTGCAAACACAATTGCTGCAGTTGAGATGACTATGGCACATATGCTAAGTTGTGCTAGAAGTTTTGTAAACGCAAACAATAATCTAAAGCTTGATAGAGTTTGGAAAAGAGAAAAATGGTATGGAATTGAGCTTAGTGGGAAGAAACTAGGAATAATTGGTTTTGGAAATATAGGAAGCAGGGTCGGTATCAGAGCTAAGGCCTTTGGCATGGATGTTCTTGCGTATGATCCCTACATAGAACCATCAAAAGCGACAGATTTGGGAGTGGAATATACGGCAAATTTTGATGATATTTTGGCTTGTGATTTTATCACAATTCACACACCAAAAAATAAAGAGACCATAAATATTATCTCTTTTGATGAGATAGAAAAAATGAAAGATGGTGTGAGACTTATAAATTGTGCGAGAGGAAGTCTTTTTAATGAAAAAGCACTATTTGAGGGTATAAAGAGTGGAAAGATCGCATTTGCAGGGATAGATGTATTTTCTTCTGAGCCGGCAACCGGCCACTATTTGCTAGATTTGGAAAATATCTGTGTTACTCCACATCTTGGTGCAAATACGCATGAATCTCAAGAAAAAATAGCAACTCAAGCTGCAGAAAGTGCCCTGTTGGCTGCTAGGGGAATAAGCTATCCAAATGCGCTAAATTTACCTATTAGAGCTGAAGATTTACCGCAAGTAATTGTTCCTTATTTGGAATTAATCCAAAAAATGTCATATTTTGCAGCACAGATAAATAGAGCGCAAATCAAATCCATAAGAATAAAAGTCGAAGGAAATATAAGCGAATATGCAAAATCTCTTTTAACATTCAGTGTTGTAGGAGTGCTAAAAGAATCAGTTGGTGATAATGTAAACTATGTTAATGCAGGCTATGTTGCTCAAGACAAAAATATAGAAACATCTTACGAAGAGAACCCAACATCTTCGGGTTATCATAATAAAGTAACAGTTACTTTGACAACTACAAAAGGTGTTTCTAGTATAAAAGGCACTGTTTTTGAGGATATAGAGCAAAGAATTGTAAATATAAATGGCTTTGGCTTTGACTTTAAACCGAAAGGTAAAATGATAGTATTTAAAAACAGAGATATTCCGGGAGTGATAGCAAATATAGCCACTTTGTTGTCTCAAAATGGTATCAATATATCTGATTTTAGACTTGGTAGAGGCAAAGATGGATATGCGATGGCAGTTATTTTAGTCGATGAATCAATCAATAAAGAGATGCTTGGCAAGTTAAATTCAATAGACGCATGTTTATGGGCACAATACGCTATCTTGTAAACAAAAATTACACAATAATAAGGAGTTATTAACATATATATAATTCCTTATTATCTACAGAAGCATTATTAATAATATTTATAAATAATTGCAACTTTTCTACACCTTTTTATAAAAATTTATGATAATTAATGATTTTATCTTAACTTTATATGTATTATATGATATAATATAAAAACTTAAGGTAATAAGGTATATAAGGAGATTAAATATGGCAAGAATTGTAATTTTAGGTGGAGGAGTATCCGGTCATACTGCAGCTACATTTTTAGCAAAATGGCTTGGACGAGACCATGAAGTTGTTGTGGTTACACCAAATGCAAAGTGGAATTGGATTCCGTCAAATATTTGGGTTGGCGTTGGCGGTATGAGCAAACAAGAGGTTATTTTTGATCTTGCACCCGTGTATAAAAAAGCCGGTATCGACTACAGACAGGCAAAAGCCATCTCTATACACCCCGAAGGTGGAGTAGATGTTGAAAAACAGTTTGTTACAATTGAGTATACAGGACAAGGCAAAGAAGGCAACAGCGAGAAGCTTAGTTATGATTATCTAATCAACGCGACAGGACCAAAATTAAATTTTGGTGCTACCGAAGGATTAGGACCAGATGCGGGATATACAGTATCTGTTTGTACAGCTGATCATGCAGTTCATGCCAATGAAAAACTTGACGAGTTAATTGCACAAATGAAGAGTGGCGAAGAGAAGAAAATACTCATAGGTACAGGGCATGGTATGTGTACATGTCAAGGTGCTGCATTTGAATATACTTTTAATGTTGACCATAAATTAAGAGAAGAGGGTGTGCGGGATAAAGCTACTTTAACATATATTTCAAATGAATATGAGCTTGGTGATTTTGGTGTTGGTGGTATGCACATAAAATTAGGTGGATATGTGACAAGCGGTAAGGTATTTGCAGAATCACTTTATGCTGAAAGAAATGTAAAATGGATAAAAAGAGCACATGTAAACAGAGTCGAAAAAGGTAAAGTTCATTATGAGACCCTTGATGGCTCGCAGCATGAAGAAGAGTATGATTTTTCTATGCTTATTCCTCCTTTTGCCGGCGTTGGTCTAAAAGCTTATGATAAAGCAGGTGAAGATATAACTTCCAAGGTTTTTAACCCTGGTGGATTTATGTTTGTTGATGCAGACTATTCAAAGGGAACAAAACCTTTTGAAGAGTGGGATGCAGCTGATTGGCCAAGCTATCTACAAAACCCAACATATAAAAATATGTATGCGGTAGGTATAGCTTTTGCCCCGCCTCATTTAATCTCTAAACCTATGAAGAGTCCAAATGGAACACCTATTAATCCGACTCCTCCAAGAACAGGCATGCCAAGCGCCATGATGGGAAAGGCAGTTGCAGGGAGTTTGAGAGATATGATATTAAACGGTGCAATAGAACCAACTCATACTGCAAATATGAGTGAAATGGGTGCTGCTTGTGTTGCAAGTGCTGGAAAAGGATTTTTTAGTGGAAGTGCGGTTGCCATGACTATGTATCCTGTGATACCAAATTATAAAAAATACGAATATGGAAGAGATTTGAATGGAACTTTCGGTGAGATTGGATTGGCGGGTCACTGGGTCAAACATTTCTTGCATTTCGCATTTTTGTGGAAAGCAAAACTAAAACCATTTTGGACAATAATTCCAGAATAAGTTTTGATGGGTTTCACCCAAGGTAATTAAAGATAAAAAGATACTCTTTGCAAAGTAAAAGCTTTAGTGAGAGGAATTTTTAATGGGCTTTGCCCATAAAAAAGGAGAAACAAAATGAAAGTAAAACCATACAGCCAAAATGCATATACACCGGTACCGTCTGCGTTCACAAAGTTTAGAAGAAATTGTGTGATTTGGCAGTTTTTTAGGTTTATTGTTATCAATATAAAGATGACAGTTTTAATCTTAAAATCACATCATTAAATTTATTATTATAGAAAACTTTGCTATAATAATCATTATTAGCTGCAATTATCATTGCTGTATGCGTGATAGTTGCAGTTGCATATAAAATAAAATTATGGAGTTTATGATGAAGATGATATTATGGCTTATCTTTGTAACTCTGCCTATTTTCGCTCAAACACAGATTTATACTCATCTTGATTTAAACAGGGCTATTAAAATACTCAAAAGAGACTCTTTAGAGATAAATATAGCAAAATTCGATGAAGATATAAAATTATTTGAGCATAAGATAGCAAAAGGTTACAATTATGGCAAGCTAGATTTAATCCAACTAGCACTACGCTCAAATGATGCAGGAAATGTATTTGGCTTTAAACTTCAAAGTAGAGAAGCAAATTTTGGGGACTTTGGAGCTGAAGAATTTATGAATAATTTTTTGGCTGGACATCCAGATTATGTAACCCCACCAAATGATTTAAACTATCCTGATGCAAGAAATAACTTTCAAACAAAACTGCACTATGAAGTTCCGATTTATACGGGTGGCAAATTAGAGCAATATAGCAAAATTACAGCAGCACTAACTAAACTTAGTAAACTTGATACAAAAAAAATAGTAAATGAAAAAATCTATCAACTTAAAAAGAGTTATTACAATATATATCTTCTTGATTCATATCTTAAAAATTTAAGTATTATAGATAAAAATATGTTAAAACTTGAAGATATGGCCAGGGCTATGATCCAAGAAGGATATGCAAAAAAAGTTGATTTGTTGGAAGTGCAATCAAAAAAAGCAAATGTTGTTAGAATGATAAATACGGCAAAAGCAAATAAAAAGCTTGTATTGCATTTTATCTCTTTTCTTTTGAATTCTAAAGTCAAATCCATCAGTGGTGTTTATAAAAAAGTGATGCCAAAAACTTTTGATTTACATGAGATACTAAAAAAAAATATAGATATCCAAAAAGCTATGCAAGGCCTCAAAATAACAGACATGAATATAAAACTGCAAGAGTCTTCAAGGCTACCGACAATCGGTGCATTTGCTGAATTTTCCAGTGCAGATAACACTTTTTTAAATGATTTTAAAAAGCACGATGCTTACACGATAGGTATGCAGTTTAAATGGAATATTTTTAATGGAAATATTGATGAAAACCGCATAGAAAAGGCAAGAATAAAGAACCTAAAAGTAAAAGCTCAATTAGAGCTGGCAAAAGAAGGTATTGCTCTTAAAGTCGCAAAGATAAAAACAGAAATTGAGAGCATGGATTTTGATATTGACAGTTTAAATACAGAATTAAAATTAGCAAGAACGATATATAAAAATTATTTAGGAAGATATCAAGAAAAACTAGTCTCGATAAATGATGTTATTATAAAGCAGTCTTTAGAAATTCAAAAAGTTTTGAAGCTTAAAGAGGTTCAAAACAAAAGGACAAGTAAGATACTTGAGTTGGAAAATATAGCAAATGGAGAAGGAATATGAAAATTTTTTTTGGTGGGGTGGCGTTGGTATCTATGCTGACAATACAACTTTTAGCAGGAAATCTAAACTTAACAGGAAGTGTTATTTCGGATAATCAAAAGATGATGACGAGCAGATATATGGGATTTGTGGTTAAAGTTGGAGTTGATGAGGGTGACAGAGTGAAAAAAGGTCAGCTTCTATATGAGATCGATTCAAAAGAGATAGATAGTGCAAAAGCACAGGTTGAATTGGCGATATCTCAGGCAAAACTTGCATCTCAAATGTATGAAAATCAGTATCAAAATACGGAGTTAAATCTTCAAAGATACAGAAGACTACTAAAAAAAGATATGGTTTCAAAGTATGATGTTGAAAACCTTGAGCTTGCACAGAAGAATCTAAAAGCGATGGTTAAGATTTCAAGAGATCAGATAAAACAAGCAAAAGCAAAACTACAAGAAGTTTTAAATCAATATAGGTATCTTAAAATTAAAGCACCAAATAATGGTGTCGTAATAGCAAAAAATATAAAAGTCGGTGAGATGGCGATGCCAGGAATGCCTGCAATCGTACTCTCAGATCTCAGTGATTTGAAAATCTCAACAGAGATATCGGAAAGCAACTTAAAAGATATAAGATTGGGCGAGAAAGTCAAAGTAGAAATTCCATCCATTGGATTAAAATCCAAAGGAGTGATCAGTGCTATCATCCCTAGTTCAAACCCAATGACACACACATTCAAATTAAAAGTCAAGTTTGACCAAATGGGCAAAACTGTATATCCCGGTATGTATGCCGTAGTAATTGTTAAATAGGTCAAAAAATGCAAAAAAGTTATAAACCAAAAGATGTGGCAGGAAAATTAGCCAAAGGGTTTTTGCATAATCCGCTCACTCCTTTGCTCGGCGTATTTTTGCTTATTATGGGCTATATCGCACTTGAAGTTACTCCAAGAGAGGAAGATCCTCAGATAGAGATAAGTGGCGGTGCTGTGATGGTTGTATTGCCTGGAGCTACACCTAAACAGATAGATAATATTATTGTAAAGCCACTTGAAAGACGAATGAAAGAGATAAAAGGGATTGAGTATATTTATGGAATTGCAGCCAAAAATGTCGGAATCGTAAATGTAGTATATTACATCGGTGAAAATAGAGAATCATCAAATCTAAAACTTTATGACAAGGTTATGCAAAATATGGATCAACTTCCAAAAGGAACGATGCAGCCAATTGTTAAGCCGTTTGATATTGATATTGATATTCCTATAGTGACAGTTGCTTTTTATCCAAAAGATGGGTCAAATATTTCACAGATTGATCTGTATAAAAAAGTAAAGTATGTGCAAAATGAACTCAATCGCATAAAAAATGTGGCAAAAACCGGTCTAAAAGGTGAAAAAAAAGAGCAATACAATATACAAGTAGATTTGAAAAAACTCTCGGGTTTTCATCTCTCGATGGGACAAATAGTAAAATCACTAAAGTCACTTGCAGCCGATGTGCCTGATGTAAAAGACAGAACAAAAGACGGCAAATTGGTTATATTTGGTGTTAAAAATGCGATAGAGAGCATAAGAGATGTTCAAAATCTCATCATTGCACAGTATATGGGTTCCCCTATCTATCTTAGAGATGTTGCAAGTGTTAAAATAGGTGAAAATATTCAAGATTTTAGAAGCGCAGAGATACTATATAGAAAAAATGGTAAATTTGAAAAAAGTAAAAAGCAGATTACTCTCACACTCTCAAAGTTAAAAGGAACAAATGCTGTTGTTATAGCGGATAAAATTCAAAAGAGACTAGATGAGTTAAAGAGTGAGCTTTCTAAAGATGGTATAAGCTTTAAAATAACCAGAAACTACGGTGTCAGGGCTGATGAAGCCGTAAACGAGTTGGTTTTTCACTTGCTTATATCTATAGTTATTATAGCTCTTTTATTGGTATTTGTCTTGGGATGGAGAGAGTCTTTGATAGTTACTTTTACTGTACCTGCTATCTTGGCTGTTACTATATTTGTGGCATTTTTGACAGGACAAACGATAAACAGAATTACGCTTTTTGCCTTTTTGTTAAGTCTCGGATTGCTAGTTGATGCCGCTATTATCGTGATTGAAAACATACACAGACATCTACATGACCACAGTTCGGTAGATAAGGATATGGATGAGATTCTCATAGAAGCAACCGATGAGATAGGAGCTCCTACAAATGTTGCTACTCTAGCGATAATTCTTACGATGGTTCCGATGGCGTTTGTCGGACAGATGATGGGGCAGTTTATGAAGCCCATACCCCAAAATGTGCCGGTTGCACTTTTTGCATCATTGATTGTGGCTTATATATTTACACCTTATCTTTCAAGAAAATTGCTCAAAAAACCAAATCTACACCATCATAAACACCATTTCCAAAAAGATATATTAGAGTCAAAAAAGGATGAAAAATGAAACTATTTGAGAAAATTATTTATTCTATCCTAAACTCTAAATTTAAAAAATTCTTAGTTTTGTTTGTAACCCTATTGGCCTTTGTCGGATCTGTGATGATGTTGCCAACAAAGATAGTTTTGGCAAAAATGCTACCGGGCAAAAGTGCAAATACATATTCTGTTTATGTCGATACTCCAACAGGAAGCTCGATAGAGCAGACTAAAAAAGTAACGGTATGTGTAAATAAAATCTTAGAAAAAGAGAAAGAAGTAAAAGATATCGAGACATACTTAGGTCTTGGCTCGCCACTTGATTACGCAGGATTGGTTAAAGGTTCAGGATTTAAAAGAAGTGAAAATATTGCCGAGATAGTTGTAAATTTAACTAATAAACACACAAGGGATGAAAAATCATTTATGATGGTTCACAGGCTTAGACCTGTCATACAAAAGAGTTGTGAACCTATTGTAAAAGGTACAAATATAAAGATGATTGAGCAGCCTGCCGGTCCACCGACATTAGCTTCTATAGTTGTTGAACTTTATGGTCAAAATAGCAAAAAAGTTCGTAAAATTGCCGGTGAAATTGCAACTATACTCACAAAAACAAAAGGTTTGGTTGATGTAGATGTTATGCAAGATGAGATATTTAAAAAGTTTGAGCTTAAGGTTGATAAAGAAAAAGTCATAAGATCAGGACTTTCGATAAAGCAGGTAAACCAAATACTGTATCTTGCATTTGAAGGTATGGATGTGGCTATAAAAAACAGTGGAAACTCACCGGAGCAGATACCTCTGTTTTTGGTTTTAAGTAAAAAAACAAAAGAGTTGTCAAAATTTTCAAAACATGATTTAGCTGATAAATTGGCATCACTGAAGTTGATGAATAAAAAAGGTATGATGATACCGGTAAATGAGATAGTTACGATACATGAAGTAAACTCATCACCTACAATCATGTCTAAAAATTTGAGGAAAATGGTAAATATCACAGCAGAGACAGATTTGGTTTCACAAGTTTATCCTCTTTTGGACGCAAGAAGCAAAATGAAAGAGTATTTTAGTAAAGATTATATAGTCACAGATACTCATCTTTTCAATTTGAGACTAAAAGATAAAAAAACAGGCGAATTATATGACTTGGATTGGGACGGAGAGATGAAAGTGACTATGGATACATTTAGAGACTTAGGAGGTGCATTTATAGCAGCTCTTATCTTGATATTTCTACTTATGGTGGTTTATTATAAGAGCTTTGCTATCAGCGGCATCATACTTCTTGGTAGTTTTCTCTCTATCATTGGTGTTATCGTTGGGCATTGGGTAATGGATGTCTTTACTGTAGATACCTTCTTTTTGACGGCGACATCGCTTATAGGCTTTATCGCGCTTATGGGTATTAGTTCGAGAAACTCACTTCTATTGATCGATTTTACCATTGGTTTGATAGACAAAGGTATGGAAAAAAGAAAGGCTATAGCAGTAGCAACTGCGACAAGAGCCAAGCCTATATTTTTAACGGCCGCTGCTATCATATTGGCAAGTACACTGCTCGCTAGAGATCCTATATTTGGTGGTTTAGGAGTAGCATTGATATTTGGAACCATAGCTGCAGTAGCAATTTCACTCATTTTTGTACCAGTGCTTATGGATAACACAAAAGCCATAAAAGAGTAATATACTTACATGTAGGATGTCTTTATACTGACATCCTACTCAATTTTATCTAAAAAATCTTTTCAAGAAAAACAGAAGATAGCTTTTCATAAAGCTACTACTACTTCTGTCTGTTATTAAACTATCGTATACTTCAACCAAATCACTTTTTTCATTTATAGTAAGATTTACCACGCCCACCCTTTCTGATTAAAAACTCATAAATTATACACTATATTATATTAAACAGCGATAAAACATATAATAATACAATATTATATATAAAATATGATATTTAACATATAAAATATAATTTTAATATAATTAAAACCAAAATAAATAGCATAATATATACGGTAAAATGTATAATATATACTTTTTCATTTGTTTTAGTATATTTTTGCTATAATCTATAAAAATAATTTTAGGAGAGATGATGGCAACATACTCAATGGGTGATTTAAAAAAGGGTTTAAAGATAGAATTAAACGGTGTTCCATATAAGATTACAGAATATCAACATGTAAAGCCCGGTAAAGGTGCAGCTTTTGTGAGAGTAAAGATCAAATCGTATGTAAATGGCAAAGTTATTGAGAAGACTTTTCATGCCGGCGATAAGTGCGAAGCACCGGATTTGGAAGACAAGACTATGCAGTATTTGTATGATGATGGTGAGTTTATGCAGTTTATGGACAGCGTCACTTATGATCAAATAGGTTTGACGAGAGATCAAGTAGGAGATGCAGCAAATTGGATAGTTGACGGTATGAATGTAGATATGCTCTTTCATAATGGACAGCCTATAGGAGTTGATGCTCCAGCAGTAGTTGAGCTAAAGATTGTAGATACACCGCCAAATTTTAAGGGTGACTCCCAAGGTGGTAAAAAGCCAGCAACTTTAGAGAGTGGAGCAGTGGTGCAGATACCATACCATGTTTTAGAGGGTGATACCATAAGAGTAGATACCGCAAAAGGTGAATATTTAGAAAAAGTAAAATAACTACTACATGTAAAGGAGAAATTATGTCAAAAGTTTTAGTGCCATTAGCCACAGGTTTTGAAGAGATTGAGGCGATGAGCATCATAGATGTTTTAAGGCGAGCAGATATAGATGTGGTTATAGCTGGGCTTGGAAAAAAACAAGTTGTTGGGGTTCACGGCGTGAAAGTTCAAGCAGACGGACATATAAAAGATATGAAAAGCGATGACTTTGACATGATGGTGCTGCCCGGTGGACTTCCTGGGGCTACAAATTTGCAAAAAGATCAAACTGTGCAAAAGCTATTAAAAGAGTTTGATGCACAAAATAAGTATATAGGTGCTATTTGTGCAGCTCCTATCGCGCTTCAAAGTGCAGGCGTTTTAAAAGAAAACTATACTTGCTATCCATCTTTTGAGTCAAATATCAAAGAAGAAGGATATAAGGCAGATAAAAATATTGTGAGTGATAAAAATATTGTGACTTCTAGAGGGCCGGCTACAGCTATGGAGTTTGCTTTAGATATTGTTAATAAACTCAGCGGTGCTTCCAAGTCTGATGAAGTTAAATCGCAGTTACTTTTATAGAGGAAAGATTATGAAAATATTATTGTCGATATTTGTTTTGTTTTTGTTTTATGGTTGTTCTAGCCAGTCAAAAAAAGATACAAAACAGGTAAAACAAGTGGAAAAAAAAGTTATTGAGGTCAAAAAAGAGGTTGCTAAACCAAAAAAAGTAGAAGCTAAAAAGGTTGTAAAAAAAGAAGAGCCAAAGAAAAATGATGTTCAAAAAGTAATCACAAAAACAAAAGAAAAAGTAAAAGAGATTGCTAAAACACTCTCAAGTGTTACTCAAAACAAAGAGGTGAAAAAAGTCACACAAAAGATAACAAAAGCATTAGATAGTATCTCTTCTTCAAAATCAGGAAGTACAACAAACAAAACAACTCAAAAGACAGCAGACAATAATCAAGCAAGTGATTTACAAAAGACAGCAGCTGGCTTATTGGCAGGTTTTGGCGGAACATCGACAACAACAAAAAAGAAGAGTTCCATTGATGGAGCGGCACTTTTTAGATCAAAATGTTCATCCTGTCATGGCCTAAAGGCACAAAATAGAGCTTTAGGAAAATCAGAAGTTATAGCAAAATGGGATAGCAAAAAGATTGCAAATGCACTTCATGGATATAAAAATGGAACATTTGGAGGCTCTATGAAAGCTATTATGCAAGGACAGGCAAAATCTTTAAGTGATGTACAAATCTCTGCTTTAGCAAACGCTATACCAAAATTTTGATTGATTTTACGCACTATAATGAACAAAGCTCGTTATAGTGGCAGGGACTCAAAGTCCCTACAACCCCCTAAAGCTACAAAAAGTAGGACTTTTAGAGAAAAAAAGTGTGTAAGGTCAGATATTAAATGCTAAATTATGCTAGAATTCTCTCATGAATAAAAATATACAAATAGGTCAAATCAACACTCTAGAGATAGATAGGATTACAGACCACGGACTATTTCTTTTGAGCGAAGATGGCGAAGATGTACTCTTGCCAAATGCTTATGTGACAGATGAGATGAAAATAGGTGAATTGATAAAAGTTTTCATATATACCGACTCTGAAGATAGAATTATAGCTACTACTCTTCGGCCAAAAGCTATGCTTGATGAGTTTGGATATATGGAAGTTGTCGATGTCGCTCCTTTTGGAGCTTTTGTGGATTGGGGCTTATCAAAAGACCTCTTTGTACCAAAAGCTTTGCAAAGGATTCCTCTAAAAGTCGGTATGAAGTTTCTCTTTAGAGTTTGCCTCGACAAGGAGACAAACCGCTTGGTGGGAGCACATAAATTTAAAAATTATATAAGAGATGATGTTGAGGAACTCGAAGTCAATCAACAAGTTGACATAATCATAAGAGAAAAAACACCGCTAGGATTTAAAGTCATAGTGAACAATCTCTATGAAGCTATGATTTTTCACAATGAAATCTTTGAAGATATATGGATAGGACAAAAGAAGAGGGCTTATGTCAAAAAGATAAGAAGCGACAAAAAGCTTGATATCTCACTTCAGCCTATAGGTAAGCAAAATACCGATACAGCCGCAGGGAGAGTTGAAAAAATCTTGAGAGAAAATGGCGGAAGGTTGGAATTTAATTACAAAAGTTCGCCCGAAGATGTAAAGAAAAGATTTAATCTTAGCAAAAAGAACTACAAAAGAGCACTGACAACTCTGATAGACGAGAAAATCATCACATTGGATGAGGGCGGGATTTGCCTAAATCATTAGCCATCATTGGAGCAGGAGCTTCAGGACTGCTAGCAGCCATAGTAGCAGCAAGAAGAGGAGTGAAGGTTAGAGTTTTTGAAAAAAACAGTAAAATCGGCAAAAAGATACTAGCTACGGGAAATGGCAGATGCAACATAACAAATCAAACCATCAAAACACAAAACTATCACGGTTTAAATCCAAAGTTTGTAAATATAGCGATAGATAGATTTAACACCTCTACATGTAGAGCTTTTTTTGAGAAACTTGGCATAGAGATGATGGAGGGTCAAAAAGGAAGACTATATCCTAAAAGCCTGCATTCTTCAAGCGTAGTAAATCTTTTGGTTTATGAGTGCGAGAGTTTAGGAGTAGAGTTCTTTTTGGATACATTGGTAGAGTCTATAAGCACAGATGCCAATGGATTTGCTCTACATGTAGAGGGTAAAGTATATCACAGCTCATCTGTATTGATAGCAACAGGAGGGCTTGCGATGCCCACTCTTGGTGCAAGCGATAGCGGATATAAGTTTGCGAAGAGTTTTGGACACACTATAACCCCGACTTTTGCTTCTCTTGTTCAGCTTGAGTGTGATGAAAACCTAAGAGATATAAATGGCGTGAAGATCCAAGGCAATATAGAAGTTTTAAGCGACAAAAGAGTAGTCGCATCCGCACAAGGAGACATACTTTTTACAAATTACGGACTCTCAGGCTCGGCTATCTTAGATGTGAGCAGAGAGGTCGGTAAGCTTTTGCAAAACAGAGACAAAGTGGATATAAATATAGATTTACTCAGTGAGTACTCAAAAGAACAGCTCAAAAATATACTTTTCAAAAGAGCGAAAAACTCAAATGGCAAAACTCTTTCTCTTTGGCTTGATGGTTTTATAAATCCAAAGCTAGCAAAGTTTTTAGCAAAGAAAATAGATATAAAAAATGCCGATAATCTAAACTCAAAGGAGTTAGCGCGTTTAGTTTATATACTCAAAAATCTAAAATTCAAAGCAATCTCCACAAGAGGTTTTAAGAGTGCAGAGGTAACAGCCGGTGGAGTAAATACAGACGAGATAAATCCAAAAACCTTTGAATCCAAATTGCAAAGTGGACTATATTTTAGCGGAGAAGTGCTCGATATAGACGCAGATTGCGGAGGCTACAACCTACACTGGGCATGGGCAAGCGGATATAGCGTAGGTATGTCTGTTTGACAAAGAGATATATAACCGCATACGGCATGACCAAACCTCCTATAAAAGAGGTTTTTAAGTGGAAATTGGGTGCTATTTTTAGTAAAAAACGCAAACATGTAGCTGATGATGATTTTAGACTTAAAGTAAATTTTATAGATAAGGACGATTTGGACATCAAAAAAGATTTTATCATTTGGCTGGGGCATGCTTCGTTTTATATACAAATTGATGGTGTGAAATTGCTGTGCGATCCGGTGCTTGGCGATATACCTTTTGTTTCAAGATTGGCTGAATTTCCCATAAGTCCAGAGGATTTGAGTCCTGATATTATTTTGATAAGCCACGGGCATTTTGATCATTTGGACTTAAAATCGCTAGAAAAATTAGATATTTATGCTAAGAAGATTAAGATTATCACGCCCTCTGGTTTAGCTGCATACATAAAAAAAGATGCCGATATCAAGGAGTTGGCTTGGTATGAAGAGGTAAATATCTCAGGACTCAGCATCACTTCTGTTCCCGCTTCACACTGGCATAGAAGAGGGTTGTTCGACTTCAACAAAGCATTATGGTGTAGTTTTGTCATAAAATCCAAAAACAGGACTATATTTTTCGCAGGAGACACAGCATTTGACCAACATCTAAAAGAGATAAAATCCAAAAATTTTCAAATAGACATAGCCCTGATGCCCATAGGCGCCTATAAACCAGTCCAAATCATGAAACAAAGCCATTTAAACCCCCAAGAAGCCCTCAGTGCCACCGAAATCTTAGGAGCAAAAATGATGATCCCGTACCACTACGGAACATTTAAACTATCCGACGAACCCATAGGTGAACCCCACTCATGGATAAAAAAACTAGCAAAACAGAGCAAAATAAAAATCAAAGTCTTAGAAGTCGGTGAATTTTTGAAGGATTTTTAATTTCTAAAATAAAAACTGTATTTTGCATATATTAAAATTTTTATAGTATAATTACTGTATAATAAATTTACAGCATTTTATTGCTCTACATGTAGAGGTGATGGAGTTCACCCTGATAGTTCTTTTGAGCTGATGACTCCTATGAGAAAAAGGGATTTTAATGCAATTTTATAGCATACTTTTTGATAAAACTAACAGAGCCAAAGAGCTTTTGCCTTCACTTGATTTTTATAGAGATTTGAATTTGGATCAAATCATAGATGCCACCGTCTCTTACAAAAAAGAGTATGATTTTAAAAAGTTTTTCTATACTCCGCTTGATGACATACAGACTATAACTTACAGACAAGAGATCATAAAAGACCTACAAAATGATGAATTTTACCTCAGAGTTGATGAGTTTTGCCAAGAGATGTTGAGGATAAAGGAATATCAAAAACTTGTAGAAGAACCTGATTATGATATTTACAAAAACAGTTGGTTTTTTCAGATGGCATTGGCGTATATCCGGGCTTTAAATACTTTTTATGAGTCATTAGAATCTGCTAATTTACACTCAGATGGTTTGATTTTGTTTCGTGATTATTTTAAGACATACTTGAAGAGCGAAGGCTTTAAATCACTACAAAATGATATGGAATCTTTAAAAGAGCAATTAGACTCGATTATGTATGATATAACGATACTTGGACTCACCTTTAAAGTGAAGAGATATGAAAATGAAGAGGATTATTCACTGGAAACCAAAGAAGTATTTAAAAAGTTTGAACAGAATGATACAAGTGAGATAAAAAGTCAATTTGAAAAAAATAGAGGAATAAATCATGTAAATGCAAAAATTCTAGAGTTTGTGAGTAAGCTATATCCAAAGGTCTTTAGCACTTTGCGTGAATTTTGCGATAAATATATAGATTTTGTCGACGAAACTTTTCAAACCTTTGCATGGGAAGTTGAGTTTTATATATCATATCTAAGCTATATCTCTGAAACTAAAGAAAGATTTTGTTTTCCACATATGAGTAGCGAGAACAAAAGTATAGAGGTTATGGGCGGATTTGATTTGGCACTTGCCTATAGTTTGGTGTTTGAGAAAAAAAGGGTTGTTACAAATGACTATATATTGGAAAAACAAGAGAGGATTATGATAGTTTCAGGAGCAAATCAAGGTGGTAAATCGACCTTCTCAAGAGCATTTGGACAGATAAACTATCTAGCTAGTTTAGGTTTGCCTGTGCCGGCAAGTGAAGCAAAACTTTTTTTAGTAGATAGAGTATTTACTCACTTTGAAAGGGAAGAGCACATAGGCAATCTACACAGTAAATTGCAAGAAGATTTAGTAAGGATTCATAAGATTTTAGAAGAGGCTACACCAAAAAGTCTAGTGATATTAAATGAGATTTTCTCTTCTACATCTCTCAAAGATGCGATTTTTCTCAGCAAAAATATTATGGACAGGATTGTAGAGCTAGATTTATTGTGTGTATGGGTAACTTTTATAGACGAGCTAAGTAAAATAAATGAAAAAACGGTGAGTATGGTGAGTCTCATAGATATAGATCACATAGAAAATCGTACATACAAAATCATAAAAAAAGAGTCCGATGGTCTGGCTTATGCTAAATCCATCGCTAAAAAATATCATCTAAGTAGTGAACAAATATTGCAAAGGATAGAAAAGTGAGAGTTTTTCTTATGCACCGGCAAAAAGATTTTGACATAAAAGAGAACTTACCGCCAAATAGCGATATACTTATGAGTGATTTGGAGCTAGAGGTCTTGTTGGAAACTATGTCAGAAGATGATGATTTTTTGTATGATATATCAAAAACAGCTCTATTGTGCAGTTTAAAATCCAAAGAAGATGTATTGTATCGTCAAGATATTTTAAAAGATTGTCTGCATAATCCTGATATTGTAAAAGCTATATATGATCTCACTATCAAATCTCTTGAAAAAAAGCAGCAAAATTGGCTTGGTGTCTTTGGAAGGTATCCTGCTTCTTTACTCGGCAGTAGTGTCTCTTTGCTCAGTATGTATTTTGAGCTTTTAAAAGAATTAAGAACAATTGTCGATGAAAACAGAGATAAATTTAACTCAATTGGGTTTAAAAGATTTTTTTCTATGATTCAAAAGGAGCTTGATAATGACTATTTTGAAGTGGTCAAAGAGCACTTAAAAGAGTTAAAATTCAAAAAAGGAGTCTTGATAAGTGCGAAACTCACTCAGGCGTATGAAGGAGCCGATTACACTCTTAGAAGAGATAAAATGGCATCAAAAAGCTGGATTGGTAAAGTTTTAACAAAAAAATCAAAAGAGTATTCTCATGCTTTGCACCCAAGAGATGATGCAGGAGCTAAGGTTCTTAGAAATCTAAGAGATGAAGGTCTCAATGATGTTGCAAACTCTCTGAGTTCTTCTGCTACGCATGTGGATAATTTTTTTATATCTCTAAGGAGAGAATTATCTTTTTATATAGGATGTATCAACTTAGATAAAAAATTGCAAGAGTTAAATTGCAAGAGTGTTTTTCCAAATATTATCTCTAAAAATAACTTTAATTTTTTGGTAAAAGATTTATATGATATTTCTCTAGCATTGGTTTTGGATAAAAAGATAGTTGGAAACGATATAGATGCAAATAATAAAAAACTCTTTATCGTCACAGGAGCAAATCAAGGCGGGAAAACCACTTTTTTAAGAAGTGTTGGCTTAGCGCAACTTATGATGCAGTGCGGTATGTTCGTCTCATCCTCCTCTTATGAAACAACACTTTGTAGCGGTATTTTTACTCACTTCAAAAAAGAGGAAGACAAAGAGATGAAAAGTGGTAAGTTTGATGAAGAATTAGCTAGAATGAGCGATATAGTGGATCAAATTTCACCAAATGCTCTAGTTTTGTTTAACGAATCATTTGCATCAACAAACGAAGCAGAGGGATCACAAATAGCGCAACAAATCATAAAGGCTTTGATGCAAAGAGATATAAGGGTGTTTTTTATCACTCACATGTACGAGTTGGCAAACTATTTTTACGAAAAAGAGACAAATAACACTCTGTTTCTAAGAGCAAACCGTAATAAAGACGGAAATAGAGACTTCAAAATCATAAAAGCCCCGCCTCTACAAACCAGCTTTGCCAAAGATATATACGATACTATCTTTTAAGAGACCGCTGTACAGTGGTCTCTTTAAGTACAATTTTTGTAAAATAAAAACAAAAAAGATAACCAATGGAATTTACTCATTTACACTTACATACAGAATATTCACTCCTAGATGGTGCCAATAAAATAGGCAAACTTGCTGATGAGCTTAAGGCTCAAGGCGTAAAATCTGTGGCTATCACAGATCACGGCAATATGTTTGGAGCCATAGACTTTTATAAGACTATGCGCTCGGTTGGTATAAAGCCGATAATCGGTATGGAAGCTTATATTCACAATCAAGATGATATAGGCGATAAAACTACAAAGCAGAGATTTCACCTCTGTCTTTTGGCTAAAAATGAGATAGGTTATAAAAATCTTATGTATCTTTCAAGCCAGAGTTTTATACATGGTTTTTACTACTATCCTCGCATAAATAAGAAGATGTTGAGGGAACACAGTGAAGGGCTTATCTGTTCGTCTGCATGTTTGCAAGGTGAGGTAAATTGGCACTTAAATACAAATAATCCTAGAAATGTTCAGTTTGGTGCGAAAGGGTATGAGAGGGCAAAAGAGGTGGCACTTGAATACAAAGATATATTTGGTGATGATTTTTATCTTGAGCTTATGAGACACGGTATAAATGACCAGCTTTTTATAGACAACAGCACGCTAAAAATCTCAAAAGAGACAGGTATCAAGATAATAGCCACAAATGACACTCACTACTTAAAGCCAGACAATGCCGAGGCACATGAGGCTTTTATGTGTATCGCTATGAATAAAGAGTTTGACGATCCAAAGAGACTTCGTCACTCCGTGCATGAGTTTTATCTTAAATCTCCACAAGAGATATGTGAACTTTATGCTGATATACCAGAAGCCATAGAAAATACCCAAGAAATAGTTGAAAAATGTAATCTTGAGATAAAATTAGGAGATCCGACTCCTCCAAAATTTAAATTTACAAAAGAGTATGCCAAGGCTGAGGGTTTAGAGTATGATAATGATGATGAATTTTTTAGATACCAATGTGAAAAAGGGCTACAAGAGAGATTAAAACTTGTAGATACCAGTTTGCATGAAGAGTATAAAAAGAGACTAGAGAGGGAGATGGATGTTATATGCAATATGAAATTTCCAGGCTACATGTTGATAGTTTGGGATTTTATACGAGAAGCGAAAGATAAAAAAGTGCCTGTTGGACCTGGTCGAGGAAGTGCAGCTGGAAGTTTGGTGGCATATTCACTTTTTATCACAGATATTGACCCCATGAAGTATGATCTTCTTTTTGAGAGATTTCTAAATCCGGAGAGAGTAAGTATGCCAGATATTGATATCGACTTTTGTCAAAGCAGGCGAGGGGAGATTATAGACTATGTGGTGCAAAAGTATGGTAGATACAATGTCGCTCAAGTCATCACCTTTGGAAAACTCTTGGCAAAGGGAGTGATTCGTGATGTCGCGCGAGTTTTGGGTGTAGAATATGCTAAAGCTGACAAGATGGCAAAACTCATACCTGATGAGCTTGGTATCACACTTAATGGCAAGATGAAAAACGGAAAAAAAGTAGATGGAGCTTTTCAAAAAGAGGAGAAGCTTAGAAAGTGGATAGAAGAAGATTCTCAAATCGCAAGAGTTTGGAAGTTTGCGCTTGCACTTGAAGGATTAAATCGAAACTCAGGTATGCATGCAGCAGGAGTTGTGATCAGTGATGAGGAACTTTGGTACAAAACTCCGCTATATAAGCCCTCAGGCGAAGATCAACAGCTTGTTACCCAGTATTCACTAAACTATCTTGAAGATGTGGATTTGATAAAATTTGACTTTTTGGGTCTAAAAACTCTTACGGTTATAGACAATGCACTTAAGCTGATCAAGCGAAGATATGACAAAGATATAGATTTTAACACACTTGATGTAAATGACCAGAATATATATAAACTTATCCAAAGCGGACATACAATAGGGCTTTTTCAGATAGAATCAAGCGGTATGCAGTCGCTAAATGAGAGGTTAAAACCTACAGCATTTGAAGACTTGATTGCGGTTCTTGCACTCTATCGACCAGGTCCTATGGAATCAGGCATGTTAGATGATTTTATAGACAGAAAACATGGCGTAAAAGAGATAGACTACTTTTATGACGAGTTTACAAAGCCACTAGAGCCTATACTAAAGCCGACTTATGGAGTTATAGTTTACCAAGAGCAAGTTATGCAGATAGTTCAAGCCATAGGGGGATTTAGTCTAGGAAAAGCGGATGTCGTCCGTCGTGCAATGGGTAAGAAAAAAATTGACTTAATGAAAAAATATAAAGTAGAGTTTGCAAACGGAGCAAAAGAGCAGGGTTACAAGTATGAACATGCGATAGAACTCTTTGAATTGATAGAGAAGTTTGCAGGCTATGGTTTTAATAAATCCCACTCTGCTGCTTATGCGATGATAACATTTCAAACTGCTTATCTTAAGTGTTATTATCCTCAAGAGTTTATGGCAGCCCTCTTGACAAGTGAGCAGGACAATACAGATAAGATAGTCAAATATATAGATGAGGTAAAAAGACTTGGCATCAAGCTTTCACCTCCGAGTGTCAGAAGAAGTATGATTGAGTTTACAGCCATAAAAGACGAGGAAGGTGACGAGACTATACTCTTTGGATTAGGAGCATTGAAGGGCATGGGAAGTTCAGCCATCACAAAGATACTTGAAGCTAGAGAGGATAGTGGCTTTAGTGATTTGGACGATTTTCTCTCAAAAATTGATACTTCAAAAGTAAATAAAAGAGTTATAGAATCACTCATAAAATCAGGAAGTTTTGATGGATTCTCTTACACAAGACGAGCGATGCTTGATAATATAGAGAAGATTGTGGAAACAGCCGGAGAGTGTGCGAGAGCTAAAAAGATGGCAGAAAATTCACTCTTTGGAGATGACAAAGAACTCATAGCTCTACATGTAGAGATAGAAAATGTTCCTGAATTTGATATGAAAAAGGTATTGGAATTTGAAAAAGAGACGATGGGTTTCTATGTCTCGGGACATCCATTGGATGAGTTTAGAGAAGAGATAGATGGTATAAACTACACGCTCTCTAGTGAAGTTGAAAATTTAGGTGATGGTAGTACGGCCCTATTTATAGGAAAAGTAGAAGAGATAGTTGAAAAAATTAGTAAAAAAGGCAATAAATTTGCGATTTTAAATCTTATGGATTTTCACGGAAACATCGAAATCACGCTTTTTTCAAAACACTTGGATAAAATACAAAGTATGAATAAAGAAGAGCCAATATGCCTGAAAGTAGCGGTCTCTAGAGATGATAGAGGCATAAATAAAAGAGTCCTTAAAATCTTGGATTTAAAAGATGCAAAAAAAGAGAAAACAGATACAAAAACTATAGAGGTTCCGTCTGAGCCGAAAACTCTCATCATTGATTTTAGTGAAGATAGTAAGATTTTGGATGATGTCTATAGGCTAGTGAGAGAAAACCCGGGCAATAGACCGCTAAAACTCGTAATTTCATCAAAACTTCAAGACATAATCATAGAGACATACCTAAAAGTTTCAGATGATATAGATGAAAAAGTTAAAGAGATAGAGTTGGTAAAAGTTGCCTAAAATGATGGTGGTGTGATAGCACTGATATAAGAGGCTTTTTTATCGCTTCTGTTCTCTATCTTGTGTGGAATTTCTGGATTAAATCTTATACTGTCTCCCTCATATAAAGTATAGTTTAATCCACCGATTTGCATCTCAATGGTACCACTTAGTACAAAATCACACTCTTCTCCACCTTTTGTATGAGGGAGTATATCATTTGTTGTCCTGCCGGCTTCAAGTTCGACTAAAACAAACTCTATATCTCCTTGGAGGTCAGGAGTTAGCATCTCGCACTTATATAGAGGGTCAGGAAAAGAGATTTTTCGCCTCTGCCATTTTCTCACTATATGAAAGGACTCATAGCTGTTTTGTGTTTTTAAATCATCTTTGTTTTCAAAAAGGGATGCTAGGGTAGTATTTAATACTTTTGCTATTTTTCTAAGAGTTTCAACTGAGCCTTGAGTAGAGCCTCTCTCTAGTTGCGAAATCATCCCTGCAGTTATATTTGCTTTTTTTGCAAGATCTTTTGTGCTTATACCCTTGGCAATTCTGAGCCTTTTTATTTTTTCTCCTATGTGGAAGTCCTCTTGCATTTTTTCTATCCTTGTTTTGGTAACAGTATTATAGCAAAATATATAAAATATTTAATAAAATTAAAATTATCTTGCTATTTGGAGGATATTTAGATAATATTGTTAAATAATTTAATAAAATTAAAGGATTTGCTATGAAGATAGGTCTTATAAAAGAGATAAAAGTTCATGAGTATAGAGTTGGTTTGACACCTGATTGTGTTGCTTCGTATGTTAGAGCAGGGCATAGTGTACTTGTAGAAAAATCTGCTGGAGTTGGAGCTGGATTTAGTGATGAAGAGTATATCCAAAAAGGTGCAATTATAACAGATGATAAGCGGAAGATATTTGATGGGTCTGATATGATTGTAAAGGTTAAAGAACCATTGCCACAAGAGTATGATTTTTTCAAAGAGGGACAGATTCTTTATACTTATCTACATCTTGCAGCTGATCCAAAACAAGCAAAAGCGCTTATGGATAAAAAAGTAAAAGCTGTAGCTTATGAGACTATTACTGATAGAAACGGTCATCTACCATGTCTTGCACCTATGAGTGAGATAGCAGGAAGATTGGCAGCACAAGAAGGAGCAAAATATCTTGAAAAACCTTTTGGTGGAAGAGGTGTTCTTCTAGGAGGAGTGCCAGGAGTCAAAAGAGGAAATGTAGTCATCATAGGTGGTGGTATTGTTGGTATGAACGCATGTAAGATGGTAGTTGGACTAGGTGCCAATGTAACCGTGCTAGATATAGCAGCAGACAGATTAGCATACTATGACGATATCTTTGGTTCGCAAGTTACCACTCTTTACTCAAATAGGACAAATATACTAAACGCCATAAAAGATGCAGATTTGGTTATAGGAGCTGTTCTTATTCCAGGAGCCGCAGCGCCTAAACTCGTATCAAAAGATGATCTGAAATTGATGAAAAAAGCTTCTGTTTTGGTTGATGTTGCTATCGACCAAGGTGGATGTTTTGAGACTTCACATGCTACTTATCACGATGCTCCAACTTATGTGGTAAATGATGTAGTTCACTACTGCGTGGCAAATATGCCAGGAGCCGTGTCTCTAACTTCAACACTAGCTCTGACATCAAACACTCTCAGGTATGGACTAGAGATCGCAAATAAGGGGTTAGAAGCTGCTGTCAAAGAAGACAAAAGCATAAGAAACGGGCTGAATGTTTACTTAGGAAAATGCACCAATAAAGCAGTAGCAAAAAGCTTAAATATAGAGTACTACGAAGTGAGACCGTAAAATAAACTGTGTAAACCCACCTCTTATCCAATAATCACTTCGTATATTTTGACATAATTTCACTGAAAAATATACAAAGTTGAGGATAAATTTCATACCAATTCCTGATACAGTTC
>JALUBH010000032.1 GCA_027050775.1 Campylobacteraceae bacterium
CAAAGATTGAATAATTTAACATTGTAAAAAATTAATGAACTCAAGTCCCTAAATTGGGGACTTAGTAACACCCGTTCTCTCAAACGAGGACGAAATTATATACAAAGGATGCTTAGAGTTTGCTTAGATATTTAGGAAATTATAAAAAATGTAAAATAATTATAAAATATGTGCATAGCCCGTTTCAGGCTCTATTCTAATTATAATCTCATTATCGCTATTGGCTGTTTTATTATCACCAATGCATGTTTGTGTGCATAATTTTATAAGTATTGGTGTTGTTGCCATAAAATCCACAGGTGAATTTAGAGGATGAGTTGCTGTTGAAGAGCCAGTTCCTCGATAAGGTCTTCCTATATTGTCAAATAGTATTCTCTTTACTGTTGAACCTGTACCCCCACTCATTTTTACACCGACAATACCATATTTTTTACCAATATCTAAATTTGGACTAAGTTTTTCTGCTGATGAATTATCAAAATTTGAATTTGTAACCCCAATTAAGTATTTATTGTTATCTAAGCTATTCCTTGCCACTTCAACTTTTGTATAATCTATATTTGCACTAGGGTTGCCATCATATGCTCCCGTACTTACGGATGGAGAATCTGAAAATATATAGTATGATTTTGTCTGATGGGCAGTAGAAAATGCTATTTGCCATCTCTGCCTATACCAGTATTTACTATTTGGATTATATTTATCATCCATCATCGCTAAATGCTGTGTATATCTTATGTGACTTATAACTTGGTCAGCGGCTTCTCTGAGGGAATTTCCTTGAAAATTAGGGGCTATCATGGCAGCGAGTATACCCACTACTAGTATAACAAATACTAGCTCTAACATTGTAAATGCTTTTTTCATAACACACCTCTTAAACAAAAAAATTAATCCATAATATAAAATTTTGCAACTATTGTACCATAATATGAGATTTTTATCACATCTTCTTTTTTTGAATTATAGTCATTTTCAACCAATATCTTCTTTCCACCCGCTTTTATACCATAAAATTTCAGTCTTAAAGCAAGATTTTGATTTGGTATATTTATTTTATATATATTTTTCTCTTTTAATTGATATGCTAAGTCTTTCGCTATATTATATTTGTAAGCAAAATGTCTTTTTGGATTTTTAAACAGTGGATAGAGTGGTTTGTTTACAAAAGTAAAAAATGTATTTACAGCTAAAAATAACACTACAAAAATAGCGATAGATTTATGCCATTTTCTAAACTTCGGCAATCTGACTCTATAACTATTAAAAAATACTCTTACCATTAAAGGAGTAGCCAAAGTCGCAAACGGTGCAAAATCTTCTAGTTGGACTCTTTGTCTAAAAGAGAGTAACAGAGAAAAAACAAACGCAACAAAAGATATATACCAAAGTAGATTTTTTTCCTCTTTTATCAAAATTCTATATAGTGCATAAATATAATATAAAAATAAAAATGGCGAAAATATAGCTGCATAAACCCCAAATGTATCTACAAAATATCCTTTTGGTTTACCACCATCATCAAATCCATACATATACATAGATATGCCGAACAGTAATATAGAAAAAATTAGTAGTTTATTGTCTTTTTTTGACATTGCATAGAAAAATAGAGATATATACAAAATAGAAAATGAGTTGTCTACAAAAAGCGCTAAAATAAGTAGTATGTATGATAACATTTTATAGTTATACATGTAGAGGTAAACAAACAAAAGAGTTAAAAATATAACCAAGGATGCTGAATTTACCAATAGTGCTGCTGAATTTATACCAGGCAATAGTGCAAAAATGGCAGTCGAAACTATCCTATCCACTTTTCTCTTTAGTAGAAGTTTTCCTATCTTGTATATCAAGAACAAAGAGAGGATATGAAAAATTATAAATGGCAACCTGAGTGCCAAATCATTTTCTCCTAACAATCCTATAAAGAAATGCGATACATAGTGAGTGATACCGCTGCCATTGAAAAATATCTGAGCTTCATTTGCGGAAATCGAGATAGAATTTGTTTCAAGCACCAAAAAGACAGAGCTTAATAAAAGAATTATAGCTAACTGCAAGTTCTCTTTCATATATTTGTTCCTTCTTTCGGGAATCATATCTTTAGAAAATTATCCAAAATCTCATATCCGTATTCACTCAAAATCGACTCAGGATGAAACTGCACACCGTAAATATTTTTATCTTTTATCTCTAAAGACATTATCTCTTTGTCGTCCGTACTAAATGATGTAGGAACAACTACTGATGGCAGGTTTTTATTTTCCACTACCAAAGAGTGGTATCTTGTCATAGTAAACTCTTGAGGTAAACCTTCAAATATACAGGTATCTTTACTTTTGTGGATAGTCGAAGTTTTACCATGCATCATATTTTTAGCCTGCACAACTTTTCCACCAAAAACTTGAGCTATGGCTTGGTGACCTAAGCAGATACCCAAAATCGGCAACTTATCTTGAAAATATTCTATAACCTCAAGACTAATGCCTGCTTCATTTGGAGTTGCGGGGCCGGGAGATATTATAATTTTTTCCGGATTCAAAGCTTCTATCTCTTGGATTGTTAGCTTATCATTTCTTACCACTTTTAAATCTGCACCTAATTCTAGGCAATACTGAACTATATTGTAAGTAAAACTATCATAATTATCTATCATTAAAACCATATAAAAATCCTTTGATAGTGTTATTATACCGTTTTTTAGTAATTTTCGATTAAACTCTTCGTGATGGAATCTAAGGTCTTTAAAAAGCAATATTGAGCGGGAGGAGTTTATGCTCCTCCTTGGTTAGGTTCTTATTTGTAGTTGTCTATCTGAAAATCCCAAAAAAACTCTATCCACTCAGTGGCTTCTCTCGCTTTAAAATCAGGATGTAAAAGCGCTTTGTCTTTATAAAATACAGCTGCTACTTTTATGTCAAGTTCAGGGTATTTTGCACTGATGACTTTTTTGATCTCTATCATTGTCTCACCACTGTCTATGATATCATCTACTATGACCACTCTTTTAGCACGAGAGAGATTTGGCATATTGAAGATATCTATAGTATCTAGTTTTCTTGTCTCTTCATAATGAATAGAGTTTATGGAGTACAAATCTCTCATCTCTAAAGCTTCTGCCAAAAAGTGTCCGAGCGTCATACCGCCTCTTGCGATTGCAAGTATGACATCCGGTTTATACGGCTTTATCTCGTGAGCTAAGAGATTTACATCGACCTTAAACTCTTCGTAACTATAAAATTTCAAATCTATTCCTTAGTGAACTAAAAAGACTATAAGACTAATGACACCAAGTGAAATAACCCCTATATTTATATCATCAAACTCTTTTCTAAGCAACTTTATCAAAAGATATGCTAAGAAACCAAACGCCAAGCCATTTGTAATCGAATAGGTAAGCGGCATCATAATAACAATCAAAAATGTTGATACTGCAATCGCAGGATCTTTAAAGTTTATATTTGAAAGCTCTGTAAACATCAGTACTCCAACCATAACCAAAACAGGGTAGATTGCATTTTCAGGAATCGCTTTAAAAAGCGGCATCATAAAGAGTGTAAAAATAAAAAACAGACCGGTAAAAACTGCTGTAAGCCCTGTTCGTCCACCCTCTTCAACACCACTTGCACTCTCTATAAAACTTGTTGTTGTTGAAACTCCAAGAAGCGATCCGCCTACTGTGGCAGCCGCATCAACTTCTAGCGTCTTTTGTAACTCTTTACTATCATCTTTGAAAAGACCTGCACGAAAACCAACACCTGCTAGAGTTCCTAATGAGTCAAACATATCTGTTATCAAAAATGTGATAATCACAGGCACCAATGAAAGCTTAAGAGCCGATACAACATCTAAGTGCATAACTATTGAAGAAATAGAAGCAGGAAAAGAGAAAAATTCTGTCGGATACGGAGAAATTCCCGTAACCCAAGCTACAATTGAAGTAAAAAGAATCGCCAAAATAAAAGCACCTTTTACTTTCCATGCATAAAAAGCAAATACTGAAATCAGGCCTAAAACTCCTATAAGGAGATGGATATCTTTAAAGTTTCCAAGTCCCACAAGCACAGCATCGTTATTTACAACTATACCCATCTGCTTCAACCCGATAAAAGCGATAAATGCTCCAATTCCCGCACTAATGGCTCGGCGAAGATCATAAGGAACACTTTGCATCACCCAAACTCTAAATTTAGTAAGCGATAAAACCAAAAATAAAATTCCTGATAAAAAGACTATTCCTAAAGAAGTTTGCCAAGGAATTTTCATGCCCAAAACCAAACCAAATGTAAAATATGCATTTAACCCCATGCCAACGCTCATGGCGATTGGAGTATTTGCCCAAAGACCATTTAATACTGTTGAAAAAATTGTTATCAAAGCAGTTGCTGTGACAAGCGCCCCCATAGGCATACCGGTTTTGCTCATAATTATGGCATTTACCGGGACTATATACATCATCGTCAAAAATGTTGTAAAACCTGCTGTAAATTCTGTCTTTACATTTGTTCCATTTTCCTCAAGTCTGAAAAAACCCAAAATACTCTCCTTTTATTTTTAACTGTCATCTTGTTCAGGAAGTGAATCCCTAAACAATTCACACGCTACTAAAGCTAAACCTTGCGGTTAGAACTTTTTCTAACTGTCATCTTGTTCAGGAAGTGAATTCCTGAACAATTCACGCTCTACTAAAGCTTAGGCTTACGCCTAGAACTCTTTTTAATTGTCATATACTTTTAATTCATTATATAGGCTGTCTCGCTCTACCGGTACATATCCACTTGTTTGTATCAAATCTAAAAAATCTTGCAATTTTAGTCCAGCTGCACTTTTTGCTCCTGCTGCTGATTGGACTGATTCTTTTTCAATAGTACCATCTAAGTCATCTGCACCGAATTCTTGAGCCATCAATGCCAGATTTATAGTACTTGTCGCCCAATATGCCTTAATGTGAGGGATATTGTCCAAAAGAAGTCTACTTATAGCGTAAGTCTTGAGTATCTCAACTGAGCTCAAAAAGTCCTCTACATGTAGATAGTTGTTTTCTCTTTGATAAACAAGTGGAATAAAGGCATTAAATCCACCGCTTTTATCTTGCTGATCTCTTAATCTCATCATATGATCGATTCGATGCTCTCTTTTTTCCACATGTCCAAAAAGCATAGTTGCGTTGGATTTTCTACCTTTTTTATGCCAAATATCATGTATCTGCATCCACTGTTTTGAGCTTACTTTACCCTTGCAAATATAATCCCTAACTTTCTCATCAAAGATTTCAGCTCCACCTCCAGGCAGAGAATCAACTCCGTTTTCTATCATCAAATCTATCACTTGCTCATAAGACATATCATAAGTGCTAGCGAGAAAATTTATCTCAGCAGCTGTCAAAGCCTTTACATGTAGAGCAGGAAATCTCTCTTTTATCTTCTTAAATATCCCCATATACCAATCCAATCCAGCATCTTTATTGTGGGCGGAGACGATATGCACTTCAGTTATATGGTGCTTTACGGACTCATCAAGAATATTTAGTATCTCTTCATGGCTCATAGTGTAGGGATTTGGATTTTTTCTGTTTGCGCTAAATGCACAAAATTTGCAGATGTCTTTGCAGATATTTGTTGGATTTATGTGTCTGTTTACATTAAAGAAAGCCTTGTTTTGATACAAGGCTTTTCTTTTTTCATTTGCATATTTACCTAAGGTAAAAAGGTCAAGCTCATAAAGCGCCAAACCGTCTTTGTAGTCTAGTCTTTGTCCGCTTTTGAGTTTTTCTTCTATATTCATATATTACTTTCACCAAATAGTTTAAAAAAAGATATTTTATCCAATACAATATTATATACGGCTAAAGATTTATAGATAATTCTCCGGTGGATAATTTTCCTCAACAAAATCTATATCTTTATCTCCTCTTCCGCTTAGGTTTACCAAGATAGACTCATAAGGCTTCTCTTTTGCCAATTTCATAGCAAATGCCACGGCATGAGCACTCTCAAGTGCCGGTATAATTCCTTCAAATTTGCATAAATCATAAAATGCTCTTATAGCTTCATTATCGTCTATACCTACTGCGTATGTCCTTTGTTTCTCTTTGTTTAGATATGCTTGCTCTGGTCCGACTGACGGGTAGTCAAGTCCGCTTGCAACTGAGTGAACAGGTGCAGGAGTTCCATCTTCATTTTGAAGCATTATGGAGTTAAAGCCGTGTAAAATTCCCTCTTTACCATAGGTCAAACTAGCTGCGTGTTCGCCGAGCTTTGTTCCCTTGCCTAGTGGTTCAACTGCATAAATTTCGCAAGGGTCTTCTATAAAAGCTGAAAACAGTCCCATAGCATTGCTTCCACCTCCAACACAAGCCACAAGATTGTCAGGTTGGTTTCCTGTCATCTCAAAAAATTGCTCTTTTGCCTCTATGCCAACTACGCTTTGGAAGTCCCTTACCATTTTTGGAAATGGGTGAGGTCCTACGACTGAACCTATGGCATACAGCGTTGCTACCGGGTCTTTCATATATGCTTCAAAAGCACTATCAACCGCTTCTTTGAGGGTTTTACCACCAAAACTAACCGGCACAACTTTGGCTCCTAACATCTTCATCCTTATCACATTAGGATGCTCTTTTTCGATGTCAACTTCACCCATATGTATCTCACACTCAAGTCCAAAATACGCAGCTGCCGTAGCTAAAGCAACACCATGTTGACCGGCTCCAGTCTCAGCTATTAGCTTCTTTTTGCCAAGATATTTTGCCAAAAGTGCTTCGCCCATGCAGTGGTTTAATTTATGAGCCCCCGTGTGATTTAAGTCTTCTCTTTTTAGATAAATTCGTCCACCACCTACATATTCGGTTAATCTCTTAGCATAATAAACAGGAGTCGGTCTTCCTTGATAGTGCTTTCTTATATCTCTTAGCTCCATGATAAAATTGTGAGAATTTCCGATAGTAAGATAAGCTTTTTCTATATCTTTAAACTGCTCTATCAGCTCCGGAGGCAAAAATGCTCCACCAAATTTTCCGAAATACCCCTCATGGCTTGGAAACTCTTGCAAATAAGGCTTGTTCTTCATCATATTTTCCTTAAAAATTTTCTCAATTATAAAATATTTTAACTTAAAGAGCATAATTTGGGCAAATTTAACTTCACAAAATGAGCAAGGTTAGTTATAATGGGATTTCTGTTAATACAAAAACTTAGCGTGCAAGGTTAGTTAATGAAACTAGAAGAAAAAATAGAAGAACTTATACATGTAAAGGCAAATGATTTTCAAATTTCAAAGGTTATAAAAGAGTATATCGGTCGCTATCTTGGCTCATTGGATGAAATTTTTGTACAAAATCAAGGTAAAGATTTTCTAGTCAAGCACACCAGAACTTTAGATAATTTTGTAAATATTATCTTTAAATATGCTCTGCGAAAATACTTCGGAAACTATATGCCTTTTGTAAATGCTATCCCGATAACTCTCGTTGCTATGGGAAGTTATGGAAGAGAAGAGCTTTGTGTTTACTCCGATATTGACTTAATGATAGTTTATAAGGATATAAAGGGTTACAATATAGAGCCTATCATAGAAGATATCTTGATGCTCTCTTGGGATGCGGGCATGAAACTAGGACACAGAACGCACAAGGTAAATGAACTTTTTTATGCTAGTAATGAAGATTTGAGTATCAAAACAGCTATGCTTGAATCTAGATTTTTATGTGGATCTAGATTTTTATGGATAGAGGCGCAAAGTGAACTTGAGAAGATTAGAAACTACAATAAAAAAGAGACCGTACTTGCGCTTTTGGAAAATTACACAAAAAGAGTAAAAGAAAACTCTATCAAAATGGAACCCAATATAAAAGAGAGCGAAGGTGGTCTTAGAGATGCAAACACCCTATTTTGGCTCTGTAAAATCATATACGGCATCCAGAAACTAAAAGATCTCTCAGACTTCATACTCGATGAAAGGGAGTATAAAGAGTTTAGAAGTGCGCTAGAATTTTTATATAGAATTCGCTCTGCTACACATCTTAGTGCGAAGAAAAAACAAGATACACTAAATCTCGAATTTGTTCCCGATGTTGCAAAAAAGCTAGGCTTCAGAGACAAAGTCTTAAAAAGCGCCCAGATGCAACTCTCGTACAAAACTCTGCAATCTATGAATACATTAAATATAACAAGTAAAATTTTTATAAAAAAAGTTACTGCTCCATTGCTAGCAGATATCAGTAAGTTTTCACAACTCAAAAACAGCAGAGTTGAGCCTCAGATATATATTTGCAACGGTGTTGTCTATTCAACTTTTCAAAAAAGGTGTACGAGCTTGGACGAAGTTTTAGAACAAATAGATAGACTAAGCTTCAACGGGATAAAATTTGATATAAGTTATGTAAATTTTATACGCTACTGTTCATTTGATACTCACAACCACATACAAACATACAAACTCTTCAAAAAATTGCTCTATAAAGATAAAATATATGAGATATTTAGAACGCTCGATACGGCATCTTTGCTCTCCCAACTCGCAAAACCTTTCAAAAGTGTCAAGTTTTTAGCCCAATTTGACGGTTATCATCAGTACCCTGTGGACAAACATACTATCAGGTGCATTTGGCATCTTGAAAATATAAAAGATGAGTTTATAAGCTCCTTGTTTCAGAGTCTATCTTTGGAGCACAAAGCGTTAATGAGACTTGTCATCTTTTTCCACGATATAGGCAAAGGGCGTCGGGGAAACCATTGTGATTTGGGAGCAAAATTATTTAGAGCCTATGCAAAAAAAATGGAGTTTAGCAAAGATGCCATTTTATACGGGACAACTCTTATTAGAATCCATACTCTGATGAACAATACAGCAAGCAGAGAAGATATATATAACGAAAGAGTAGTTCTCTCTTTTGTTTCAAAGCTAAGAGATATAAATATCCTAAACATGCTCTATATACTAACATACACGGATGTTAATGGAGTAGGCAAAGCGGTTTATTCTAATTTTAGTGCAAATCTCTTAAAAGAATTATACAACAGATCGTTAAGAGTATTTGAAATGCCAAAACTTATAGATGAAGTAAGCAGCCGTCTAAGAAGAGAGAGAATTTTGAAGAAAAAAGAGGAGTTTCAAAAATTTCCACCGACTTTGCAAAGAAAAACACTCAATATCAGCTCAAACTTTTTTTTCATAAAACACAAATCAGAACAAATCATTAAAATTTCAAAGCTAGCTTTTGATACAAATACATTCACATACAAAATAGAGACAAAACCATACCTGAAGATAGAGGTCATAAGAAACAATGAGTTCAATATAGGCTATCTATTAGGAAAACTAGGTTTTTTAAACCTTGTCAACATGGAGATATATAAACTTTTTGACGAAAAAAAATACTTCAAACTAGAGTTTAATGAAGATATATATGGTGATGATGTGACGCATATAGAAGAGTTGATAAAAAACTCATTTGACATGAGCAAAAAAACAAAACTCACAAAGCCTTGTATAAAAATAGACGAAATTGAGCTAAACTGCGAGCACTCTATGACATATGCACAGATGAACATACACACAAAAGATCAAAAAGGCTTGATGGCTTATGTTATGAGCAAGTTTGACGAAGAGGATATAGACATCGTGATGGCAAAAATACAGACAATAAAAAGGCGCACAAGAAATCTTATCTTAATTGAAAAAACATTATACTTATGCGAAAATAAAAACAAAATATTAGAGGGTTTAACATGTGCGGGATAGTTGGATATATCGGAAAGAGAGAAAAGAGAGAATTGTTGTTAAGCGGGCTAAAAGAGCTTGAATATAGAGGATACGACAGTGCCGGCATAGCTGTGCTTCATCAAGGTGAGATAAACTACTTCAAAGCAAGTGGAAAACTTGACAATCTTATAGAAAAAACACGAGATTTCAGATCAAATGGATTTGGTCTTGGTATAGCTCACACTAGATGGGCGACACACGGAAAACCAACAGAGATAAACGCCCATCCTCACTGGGGCGAGTTTTCGTTTGTCATTCACAATGGAATTATCGAAAATTATATGGAGATAAAGAAAGAGCTCCAAAGCGAAGGTGTGACATTTCTAAGTCAAACAGACAGCGAAGTCATAGTGCATCTATTTGAAAAATTTATAAAGCAAAATCTTACTCCAAAAGCTGCATTTAAAAAGACTGTTGAATCTCTAAGGGGTGCTTATGCGATACTGCTTATCACAAAGATGGAGCCTGAGAGTATATTTTTTGCTAAAAATGCCGTACCTTTGATCATCGGTAAAAACAGTGAAGACGAACTATTCTTAGCCTCTAGCGATGCTCCGCTCATCGGCTTTGCTGATGAAGTTTCTTATCTTGAAGATGGTACTTTTGGCTGGATGAGCAAAGAAGAAATAGAGCTATACAGAGATTCTGTGAAAATCAAACCAGCTTTTAAACTGCTAAGCACAAGTAAAATTTATGCCCAAAAAGATGGGTATAGATTTTTCATGGAAAAAGAGATATATGAACAATCCGCAGTAGCTAGTGAAACTCTTATGGGTAGAATCAAGGATGATAAGGTACTTTTGGAAGAGTTGAGTGGTTATGATTTTGATAATATTGATGAGATAAAAATCTGTGCTTGCGGTACAAGTTATCACGCTGCCCTTACCTCAAGCTACCTTTTTGAAAGATTGGCGAAAATTAGATGTTCAGTTGAAATAGCAAGTGAATTTAGATATAAAGAACCGCTACTTGATAAAAAAACTCTATTTTTAGTCATCAGCCAAAGCGGAGAGACGGCCGATACACTTGAAGCCCTAAAAATGGCAAAAAGAGCAGGACTAAAAACACTCTCAATCTGCAATGTTGACAACTCTTCTATCGTGCGAATAAGTGATGCTACCATACTCACAAGAGCCGGCATAGAAAAAGGAGTAGCAAGCACCAAAGCTTTTGCAACCCAAGTCCTCTCTCTTTGGCTCTTAGCTCTACATGTAGCCAAATTTAATAATTGTATTTCAGAAGAGAGATGCATATCTGAGATAAAAGCTATAAGAGGGATTCCTGCCGTTTTAAAAGTAGATGAAGAGATACACGAAAAACTTCACAGACTCTCAAAAAGATACCTTCATGGTCACGGATTTTTCTTTATAGGCAGAGATATTTTCTTTCCGCTAGCACTTGAAGGCGCTCTAAAACTAAAAGAGATTAGCTACCTTCACGCAGAAGGATACCCATCAGGAGAGATGAAACACGGTCCAATCGCTTTGGCCGACAGCACACTCTTTACGATTGCACTCATGCCCCAAACCATGCTTTATGATAAAACAAAAAGTAATGTAGAAGAGCTAAGTGCCAGGGATGCCACCATACTCGCCATCAGTCCCAAAGAGTTTGCATTGGCAGATGATTTTATCAAAACTCAACCCTATGAGCACCCAATGAGTGAATTTTTCGAGATGATGGTCATCACTCAACTTTTAGCATTGGAAATTTCGATAAGATTGGGAAATGATGTAGATATGCCAAGAAATCTGGCAAAAAGCGTGACAGTAGAGTAGAGTGACACAAGAGAGGTTTTGGCTCGATAAAAACCTGCCTTTTGTCGAGTGTCGATACAGCAAAAACAGCGGCAAACACTACAAACCTCATATACACTCAACTCTTAGCATAGGAGCTATCGACAACGGCGAAGTTTTATACATGGTAGATAAAAAAGATTCTCTACTGAAACCCGGCTCTTTAGCCATCATAAATCCAAATACACTGCATCAATGCAACCCCCTAGAAAAAGAGTCAAGAAGCTATTATATGCTCTACCTGGATACACGGTGGTGCTTGAGGATTCAACAATCATTTTGCAAAACAAACTCATTTATAGAACCAAATGAAATCATCATAAAAAACCAAAAGCTTTATGATGAGTATATAGAGTGTATGGATTTCTTGATGAGAGATGAATTTTTACTTGAAAAAGAGCAGGCGGTGAGTACGCTTGTTGAAAAAATCTTTAAAAAGCTCATAGACTGCCAAGATAAAGAAACCCAAAAAATACCTCTACATGTAGAGGTCATAAAAGAGATGCTGACTTGTAGCTTGGATGAAGATATTACACTCGAAGATATGTCTAAAAAACTTAAAATAAACCCATATACTCTTCTTAGAAATTTTAAAGATATAGTTGGAATAACTCCACACGCATACAGGATGAACTACCGCATCGAGTATGCCAAAAAACTGCTTCAAGAACAAAAACAGATAAGTTATGTTGCCCTTGAGTGTGGATTTTACGACCAAAGCCACCTAAATAAACACTTCAAAGCCATAACTGCTACTACTCCAAGAGAGTATCAACTCAATTTTATACAATAATTTATTTTGAAAATCCTATATACTTCCTTTTTTCGGAGGTAAATTATGGAATTTTTGATTTTGGCAACTGCGCATTTTTTAGCTCTTTTGAGCCCCGGACCTGATTTTTTCATCATCGTACAAACTTCACTTAAGCGAACACTTAAAGAGGCTTTTGTCGTTTGTGCAGGCATAGCCACAGCACATTCTATCTACCTCATCATTGCTGTTTTAGGGCTTGAGAGTATAAAGCATATGAGTTGGCTGATGAATATATTAAGATATTTGGGAGGCTTATATCTGCTATATCTAGGCTATATGCTTTTAAAAGCGCCTAAAATCGACCTGCTTAAAAAAGGAGAAAAAAATCCTCTACATGTAGAGGATTTAAAAGGAGAATTTGCAAAAGGTTTTTTATCTGCTTTTTTAAATCCAAAAAATATCATCTTCTATCTCTCCTTGTTTACTGCTTTAGTTTCGAAAACAACTCCTCTTTACATGAGAAGTTTGTATGCCCTTTGGATGTTCTCTTTGGTATTTTTTTGGGATATGGGAGTGAGTTTCATGATCGGAAACAAGAAAGTAAAAGAAAAACTCTCTTCTTATGTATTTAGGATAGAAAAAGTAGCAGGAGTCGTGCTTGGCTCTTTTGGACTGCTACTGATGTTTAATTAAATAACGAGAAAGTCCTCACAACTCTATAAAGCTACAAAAAGCAGGACTTTTCGAAAAGCTAATTTGACAAATCTATGATAACACCCTCTTTCAAAAGCTCTTTTTTTCTGGCTCTTGAATATTGTCTATAACTATCATATTTTTTATAATTTTTTCCACTCACATATCTTAGTCTCTCTTTAAAATGATAACTGTACAAAAGAGCATCTATACTTAATCTGAGTTTTTTTTCATTGTAAAGTAAAATAGTCGGTCTATATGAAAGATTCATATCTAATGCCATTTTTTTCGGTGTTGTTTTCTTTCCCGACATATCAATTATCGGCTTATCTGAGGATGCATCTAGTCTGACAATCGTGTACGCTTTTAACTCTTTTTTTACATCTTTATTTTTAAATGTGACATTATGCAAATAGTCACACTGAGTGCAACTGCCATCTTCAAATATAACTGCCAATGGTGTAGATACGCTCGATAGATTATTTATGTTTGAAAATAGCTTGTTTGGTTTTAACTTATAAAGATTTTTGTTTTTAACCCTGTTTAGGTACTCATCAATTTGCATTTTTTTATAATATTTGCCATTTACATATTTTAAAATATTTAAAAAATTTTTAGGTGAGCGGTAACCATCTACTCGTGTAACTATATTTTTATTTCCGTCTAAAAACAGAATCGTAGGAGTAAAATAAATTTTTGTTTTTTGAGCAAACTCTTTTTCACTCATGGAGGTATTTTTATCCCAAGTTATCTCTTTTTCTCCTGTTATCCTTATGTTGATAACATCAAAATGTGCTTTTATGAAATCACTTGTTCTGTTTTTAGGAAAAAAACTCTCTTTTAACATCTTATCACAATACGGACAACCATCCAAATCCAAAAATATCATGAGATGTTTGTTGTTGTTTTGTGCCTCCCTAGCATCTTCGGTGATATCTAAAAAACTAAGTTTAAACCAACTAGGAACACTGTGATTTGCTCCACCGATAATTTTGCCCTCAGCATTTAAAGATGTGACCGATAGCAGTATAGATATAAGTAATATTAATAATTTTTTCATCTTATTTCCTTTATATTAATACAATACTTTACCAGCAATGAGCAAATATGTCAAGAAATATGACTAGATCTAAAAGGTTGAATTTTTAATATAAAGCATCATTTTACATGAAGAAGATACAAGGCTAATATGTTATTCCTATTATTTATTGATAATCATTATCATTTAATTGTATTTAAGGAACTTTGTTATATATATAAGTCAACTTGAATTAAAAAAGGAATTATTATGTCAACAGCAATATTTTACACAAGTGACTCAGGAAACACTGAGAATATAGCGGAAAAAATAGCGAAAGAGTTAGGCAATATAGAGATATTTAATATAAGAACTACTCCGATAGAAAAAATAAAAGAATATGATAAATCAATATTAGGTACAGCTACTTGGGGAGATGGGGATCTTCCTGATGATTGGGATGATAAGATTGATGAATTTAGCAAGATTGACTTGAGCGGCAAAACAGTAGCACTATTTGGATTGGGTGATCAAAACAGCTATGGCGAAACTTTTGTCGATGCTATGGGAATGCTTTATGAGACAATTCTAGCAATGGGAGCCAAGATTATAGGAGCTTTTGATATCGATAGTGACTATGATTACGAGAATTCTGCAGCGATAATTGATGATAAATTTGTAGGCTTGGCGCTGGATGAAGATAACCAAGAGGAGTTAAGCGATAAGAGAATTTCCATCTGGGTAAGCCAAATCAAAGATCAAATTTTATAAATAAATCGCCTCATGATCATCCAATGTGCACACAATCAAGCACTTTGTTTTGAAAATAGATAGCTTTTTATTTTTTTTATTCATGTAGCTATATAATCTTTCCTTATGAAATTACTTACAAAAAAGGCAAATAAGGAATTTCTATATTATAAGACCGCTGCACAGTATAAACACTCATAACATCAGTAGTGCAGTGATCCCACTATATAACTCACGCTCTTAAATTTATCGTAAATATACTTCTACTGCAACATACTCCATATTGATTCTGACAAGGTCGGATGGGCAAAAATCATATCTTTTAAGTCATTTTTTGTCAGATTTGCATTAATGGCTATCAAGATTTCGTGTATAAGTTCAGTCGTATCGTTTCCTATCATCGCGCATCCTAGTATTACTCCGCTATCTTTTTCACACAGCAGCTTTATGAAGCCTCCGTCATCACCTTTTATCTTCGCTTTTGAGCTTGATTTAAAGAAGCTTTTTATAACTTCATACTCTATATTTTGCTCTTTCAGAGTCTTCTCATTTAGTCCTACACTTGCAACTTGCGGATGAGAAAAAGTGACAAACGGCACCACTTTTGATGGTTCTATCTTTTTATCATTTAGCATATTGTTTGCTACGACTCTTGCTTCATGGTAGGCCATATGTGCCAAAGCCGGCGTAGGGACTACATCACCGATTGCATAGATATTTGGACTAGAGGTTTTGAGATTTTTATCTACCGTGATAAAACCTCTATCGCTTTTTATATTTGCATTTTCAAGTCCAATATTTTTGGTATTTGGGGCTCTTCCTATGGAAACTAATACGAATTCATAACTATTCTGTACCGCACCTCTTGGTGTTTGCATATCAATCATGACGCTATTTTCATTTTTGGTGTAGTTTGTCACATTTGCATTTAAGGTGATCTTTATACCTTTTCTTTTTAACTCCCGCTCTAGTGTTTTTGCCACATCTTCATCTTCGGCAGGGACTAGATTTGGAGTAAATTCTGCTATATGCACATTAACGCCCAAAGAGTTAAAAAATGTAGCAAATTCACATCCTATCGCACCACCTCCGACTATAAGTATAGATTTAGGAATTTTTTCCAACTCAAACACTTCATCACTTGAGATTATCTGTTTTTTATCTATCTCTAAAAGCGGGTGAGGTCTGTGGATGGAGCCTGTTGCGATGACAAACTTGTCTGCTTTTATAATTTGCTCACCTACTTTCACGCTATTTTCATCAACAAAAGAGGTGGAGCCAAAAACCATCTCTACTCCTGCTTTTGAGATGCTATCAGTCGCACCTTTTCTGATTTGATTCAGTAAAGCTGTCTTTTTCTCTTTCAAAGTAGTCAAATCAAACGATACATCTTGCATAGACAGCCCCAAACTCTCAAGGTATTTTCTTTTGCCTAAACTTCCAACGCTTTCAAGAAAAAGTTTCGCAGGGATACAGCCTTCGTTTAGACAAGTTCCGCCTATATGGTTTTCGTTTTTCTCTATCAAGCAGACTTTTTTACCGCCCTTTGCCAAATACTGCGAACACTTCTCACCACCGGGCCCTGCTCCTATCACTACTACATCAAATTTCATTTTTTTCCTTCAAAATACTCATGTGCCATATATGAGCTTCTTGTGTAAGGGGAGCTTTTCACGAACTCAAAACCCATCTCTTTCGCCATCTCGCCATACTCTTCAAACTTTTTAGGCTCTATATACTCAACCACTTTCGTGTGCTCTTTGCTTGGTCGCAGGTATTGCCCCATCGTCAAAAGAGTACAATCAACATCAAGCAAATCTTGCAAAACATCTTTTAATTCATCTTCTCTCTCGCCAAGACCAAGCATCAAAGCACTTTTTGTTTTTATTTTTGGATTTAAAGCTTTAAGAGTTTTCAAGACTTCCAAAGAACGCTCATAATGTGCACCTTTTCGCACCTCATATAGCCTCGGTACCGTCTCCATATTGTGCCCTATGATTTCAGCTCCGCAGTTTGCTACGGTTTTTAGTGCCTGTTCGTTATTTTTCAAATCCGGTATCAAAAGCTCAACTGTGATAGTCTCGTCCATCTCTTTTATAACTCTAACACACTCTTTGAAAACACTCGCTCCACCATCACTCAAATCATCTCTTGTAACACTTGTGATAACAACATGCCTAAGACCAAGAGCTTTGACCGCGTCAGCTACTTTTTGTGGCTCTTCAAGGTCGAGTTCATTTGGCTTACCTTTGTTTACATTGCAAAAGGTACATTTTCTCGTACATGTATCACCCAAAATCATAAATGTAGCATTTCTTTTGGAAAAACACTCCGATATATTTGGACACATCGCCTCTTGACAAACCGTGTGAATTCCTATGCTTTTAAGCTTCTGCTCTACATCTTTTTTTTGTGTAAAATTTAACTTTTTATGTAGCCAATACGGCTTTCTTTGTATCAAATTTATATCCTTAATTATGCGTTTGAAATTGTATCTATTTTTGTTTTATACTTTCATTAGTAAAATGCATTCTGAAAATGTAAAGCTTTCACTTATCTTGTTTTTTAGAAAAAATAGTTTATTATCATCTTACAAATGAAAAATTGACAATTTATTTTTTTCGTGCTAGAATGTATGTGTATCAGATGAATCTATAATAAAAACAATAATTAGTTTTAATTGTTGTTTTTAGACTCAAGAAAAGCCGTCAAAAAATGGCAGAAAAATTCTTGCGAAACTTATCCTGACTCTAAAATCAATAGTTAAAACTAATGAGGAGGATAAGATGCAAAAAATTATTCTGACAATTATCTTTATTACAATCACTTTGATTGGGGCGGGTTTTAATTATATACCAAACAATACCGCTTCAAAAAACCATATAACTACTTCACACACAGGTATGACTTTTGGCAATAAGTTATCTTCTGGTAGGATTATTATAATCAGCCCTCATGCTGGAAATCACTACAATATTTCAAGTTCTGCAAACATAAGTTGGAGATTTGCAATGGGACATGTTGCCCAAAAATGTGTTTCTATAAAACTATATACCCAAGGTGGCACTTATACAAGATTAATAAAAAATAAAACCTGTTCACAAAGTTTCAAATGGCAAATTCCCCATGATTTAACAGGAAAAAAATATAAGATAAAAATCGCTACAATTGATGGAAAAATCATAAAATACAGTCAAAATTTTTTTATTGATACGCCAGATTTACAGGTGAAAAAAAGTGATATCAATATCATACCAACACATCCTAATATGGGTGAAAATATCAAAATAAACATAGATGTGCATAATATAGGATTGGCTCCAGCTGATAAATCAGATGCGAAAATTGAGATTTATAAGCCGGATAATACGATTGCTTTAAGTAAGACAGAAAGCATTGGTTCTATCCGTCAAAACAGCAAGAGCAAGATAACACTATATATGACATTAGACGACAAATACAGTGGGAAATACAAATTAAAAATCAATCTTAATGCGAAAAATAAAATACCCGAATCTAACAAGCATAACAATAAAATAACTTATTATTTTTTAGTAAAATCTTTGCCTAATTTAGTAGTATGTGTTGATAATGGGAAAAGGCCTAGGCCTTTCAAAAAAGCAACAATAAGAGCATATGTTTTAAATATAGGAAAAAAGACATCCAGCCCTTGCAAATTAGTATTTTCTGTAAGAGATGACTACTATCCAAATTATCATAAATATGAAAGATCCATTCCATCCATTCGACCTAGAGGTGTTTACTCTTCTGCTCATATAAGATATAAATGGGCTGAAATGAGCAATAAAAAGAAATATTTTTATGTTACCGTGGATCCGACAAACAGTGTAAAAGAGGTAAACGATAATGATAACAGAGCAAGTGGATTTTACTATCTTACCAGACCAGGAGGAAAGCATGGAGCTAAAAATCAAGTGAGCTGTTCCTGGTTCGGCCCAGCTCCTGTGCAAAAAAGCACAGTGGGCATAAAATAAAAAGGAAAATGAAATGAAGAAAATTATATTGACTCTTTTAGCTGCTATGACATCTATGGCAGCAGGTTTTACATATGCACCAAATACAGCAACAACTTTTCATTCAGGTATTCATACAAATGGAACACCTATAAGAGCAGGTCGATTGGCAAAAGCACAAATTGTAGTGACTCGCCCTCAGAGAGGTAACCTTTTTACTGTATATGACCACATAAATATCAATTGGAGATTCGCAATGGGGCATGTTGCTCAAAAATGTGTTTCTATAAAACTATACAAGGGAAATAGAAGCATAAAAAATCTGACGCAAAGAGTTTGCAGACAAAACTTTCAGTGGAAAGTTCAAAACAATATTGCGGACGGAAAATACAGATTTAAAATCACAACCGTAGATGGAAAAATTTCGAGTTACAGTCAAATTTTTTCCATTGGAAGAGCAGACCTAAAGGTGGATAAAAACAGTATTACAATAAAACCGCAACATCCTGATATGAGTGATGAAATCGCACTTCATATTTCAATCAGCAATATAGGTAAAATTAAGGCTGCAAATTCTACGGCTGCACTAACCATTACACAGCCTGACGGTAAAATTTTGTCTGGCTACAACAAAAAACCTATAAAAGTGCCATCCATAAACCCTGGAAGCAAATATATCTTCACACCCTTTGTGGATTTGAACATGAATGAATACGGAAATTATAAAATACACATCAAATTAGATGCAAGAAACCATATTTCCGAATCGAACAAAGACAACAATAGTGCTAGTTACACTTTTTATGTAAATCCAGTGCCGGATCTTAGGGTGTGTATTGATACAGGAAAAAGACCAAGAATTGGAAAAAATGCCACCATAAGAGCATATGCTTTAAATTTTGGGCCTGTTGCATCAGAATCTACTGATATGAAGATATACGTTCACAGTTATAACAAGCTTACAGGTTATCATAACAAAATATACACGTTCCTGGTTCCTCCCCTCAAACCCGGAAGTATTTATTCCGGTGCTCATCTAAGATACAAATGGAAAACTCCTGGCGAATACGATCTTACTGCATTCCTTGGTTATAATCAGGCAATAGGTAGTTACTATGTCACTGCACCAGGTGGAAAACATGGTGCAACAAACAAAGTAAAATGTTCTTGGGGAGCAGGTTCTTTACATCCAATATATAAAAGCTTGATGGGTGTCAGGTAAAAATTAAAAAATGGTTTTACACAAGCTGTTATAGATAATAAGCTTCATCTCTCGGGAGCATATGTCATAAAAACAAAGTTTGAAAAAAACGGGATATATGTTGAGACCGTAAAATAAACTGTGTAAACCCACCTCTTATCCAATAATCACTTTGTATATTTTGACATAATTTCGCTGAAAAATATACAAAGTTGAGGATAAATTTCATACCAATTCCTGATACAGTTCG
>JALUBH010000033.1 GCA_027050775.1 Campylobacteraceae bacterium
ATCTTATATATTATGCTAGATTATATATCATATAATTTGGTATGATAATCATATAATATCTTACTTTTCTTCTTGCTACTTATCGTAACATTTACTAACAAATTATATATTTATATATTATCTATTTCTTCTATTATAATTATGGCTTATGCCACTATATCGTACTCTAAGCGGTTTAAATATGAATTTTCCTTATAAAAAAGTATTTTTTATTATAATCTTTTATTAAGTTAAAAAATGACAAAATTGTGACATTAAAATATTATAATATTAATTATTGTTATATTTTTAGTAAAGATAAGGAGATCTAATTGAAAGAGATAAAAATAGACATACAAAATTCTAGTTCTTCTACTTCTGATTTGATTAAAGAAGTTGCAAAAGAGATAGAAAAAACTCCCAAAGAAGGCAGAAGAGATTTTTTACGAAAAGGATTTTTCTTTTCCGTAACTGCTGCTGCAGCCTTAGGAGGTGTCGGAGCGACAAAACTTCAGGCGGAATCGCATGTAAATCCAAAAAATTTACCACCAAATAATCCAGAATGGGGATTAAAGTGGGGTAGAGACAATAATGCATATCCGTATGGATTGCCATCAAAATATGAACAAAATGTTGTCAGAAGGGATGTTCCATGGCTAACGGCTGACCAAAAAGCATCTATTAGCTTTACTCCTTGGCAAGATTTAAAGGGAATCATAGTCCCAAACGGACTCCATTTTACTAGATGCCATGGTGGAGTTGTAGATATCAATCCACTCGAATGGAGGCTTTTAATACACGGTTTAGTTGATAGAGAAGTTGTTCTTACGCTAGAAGATATTAAAAGATATCCAAGTATAAGTGTGATTCATTCATTTGAGTGTGCTGCAAATAATGGTATGGAGTACAGAGGACCGGGATTAAATTCACTTCAGGTTACTCACGGGATGCTTGCTTGTTCCGAGTGGACAGGTGTTCCTCTAAAAGTTATACTTGAAGATATAGGATTGAAACCGGAAGCAAAATGGATGTTTCCTGAAGGCTCAGATCCAGCAGGTGTCGGAAGAAGTGTTCCTATAGAAAAAGTTCTAGATGATGCTATGTTGGTTTACGCGATGAATGGTGAAGCCCTAAGACCTGAGCAAGGTTACCCTGTAAGACTGTTTCTTCCGGGTTGGGAAGGAGCTATACAGGTAAAATGGCTAAAAAGATTGAAGTTTGATACAAAATCATGGATGGTTAGAGAAGAGACTACAAAATACACTATGTTGGAGTATGACGGACATGCAAAGATGTACAACTGGGTTATGGAAGCAAATTCGGTTATTACATCGCCTTGTCCTGAGCGAAATTGGAAAGGCCTTAAAAAAGGTGTGGTTAAAATAGAAGGAATAGCATGGTCGGGAAGGGGAGCTATCACTCGTGTTGATGTTTCAACCGATGGTGGAGACACTTGGAAGGAAGCTAAGTTTACTAGTATTATTTTGCCAAAGGCTGTTACTAGGTTTGCCATAGAGATAAAATGGGATGGGAAACCTATGATGTTGCAAAGTAGGGCGACAGACGATACGGGCTATACTCAACCAACAGCAAAACAAATAGTTGCAGCTCGTGGAAAAGAGGCGGTATATCACAGAAATGCCATACAAACATGGGAAGTAAAAAGTAATGGGGAGGTGAATGATGTACATATCTATGCGTAATCTTACATTACTGATTGGAACTGCTTTTCTTGCCACAAATTTATCTGCTACAAAATTAAATTATACACCGGCAAATCCGGATAAATACCCATATCCTAGCACTGCTAAAAACAAGCAAGGGCTCGAGACAAATGTGGATGGTGCGATAATTAGAAAAAATGTTATCAAAGTCAAAGAGGTATATAAATCACAAATAAGCGGAAAAAATCATAATTTTGGAAAAAAAGCATCAAAAGAGATTATAAAAGCTTGGAATACAGATGTAAGACCAGATGGCAAAGGCTTGCCTAATGGTCAAATGAGTGTTGAAGAGGGAGCGCAAGTGTTTGCTGCAAAATGTGCAGTTTGTCACGGAGATTTTGGTGAAGGAGTTGATAGATTTCCCGTCCTAGCCGGTGGAATCGGTACTCTGAAACTTCACCCAAAAACAGGTGGAGACCCGGGACCTCTTAAGACTATAGGAAGTTATGCTCCTTATATAGCACCATTTTTCTGGTATATTCAAACTGCAATGCCACTATCTGCTCCAAAATCACTCAGCGATAGTCAGGTTTATGGAATACTTGGTTATTTGCTTCAATTAAATGAGATAAAGGTAAATGGAGCCGAAATTGAGGACAGTACTATCATAAAAAGAAAGTTTATTAAAGCTGTTCACCTACCAAACGAAAAAGGTTTTGAGTATAACAACCTTAGAAAACCAGATACTCATAACACAAGATGTATGAATAATTGTATAGACAAGTCAAAAATGGTAGTTATGCATATAAAAACTGATGCCACTGTGGTGGAACCGCCATTTGGCAAAGGAAGATATTACTTTGGTACAAATTATAGCAGAACAGTAGAAGCAAAATACCCAAATCATACTCAAAAACTTTCAAAAGATGATGGAATCGGCAAAAGTATATATGAAAATACTTGTGCAGGATGCCATAAATCAGGGGTAGCCGGTGCTCCAAAATTTGGAAATAAAGCTGATTGGGCGCATGTAGAAAAAGAGAATATGAAAACGGTATTTGATCATGCGATAAACGGCTTTAATGCAATGCCTCCAAAAGGTGGAGATACAACGCTAAAAGATGCCGATGTCAAAGATGCCGTTAAATATATGCTCAAAAATAGCAAATAATCTTAAAAAGGAGAAAAAATGATAAATGCAAAAAAATTATTAGCGATAGCTATTATTAGTACGATAAGTGCTACTGTAGCCACCGCTGCAAGCAATGAAGCCTTAATTAAAGAGGGTCGAAAAGTTTTTGTGACAAAGAAATTAGGTAACTGCTTGGCATGTCATACGGTTCAAGGTGATCCAAATATTCCTCAAGCAGGTGATATTGGTCCAAAGTTATCTAATCTAGATACATATCCAAAAGACTATCTGTTCAATAAAATTTGGGATCCAAATAAAACAAACCCAAATACAGTTATGCCGGCTATGGGAAGAGGACACAGGATTACAAAACAGCAAATAGACGCTCTTATAGCGTACTTACAAGCAACAACAAAAACAAAATAAGGAGAATAAAACATGAAGAGAAGAAAATTTTTAGGACTTGGTTTTACATCAGTAGCAGCAATAGCAGCTTTACAAACGGTAGGAAGTGCTAGTATATTGTCAGAGCACCCAAAAGCATTTGATGCTACTAGTGGTGACGCGGCACTTAAAGATGCTTACGGCACAACTAATGTGTTAAAAGACGACAAAGCAGTATTGAAGTTGCCTGATATCGCAGAAAATGGCGCGGCGGTTCCTATTACGGTTTCAACAAGTCTAAATAATGCAAAAAATATGACAGTGATAATAGATAATAACCCACGTCCATTGGCTGTTAGTTGGGAGCTTACCGAAGGTACGATTCCAAAATTTTCAACTAGGATAAAAATGAGAAAAACCGGTAATGTTAGATTGATAGTTGAAGATGCAAATGGAAAGTTGCACGAAGCAATAAAACAAGTAAAAGTAACAGTTGGCGGTTGTGGCGGTTGATACCAACAAAACAAATAATATAAGAAAAAATGACAGCTAGACGAAGTTCTAGCCGATAGGCTTAGCTTCAGTAGAGCGTGAATTGGCAAGGAATTCACTTCCTTGACAAGATGACAGTTAAGTGGAGCTTTCTAGCCGATAGGCTTAGCTTCAGTAGAGCGTGAATTGGCAAGGAATTCACTTCCTTGACAAGATGACAGTTAAGTGGAGCTTTCTAGCCGATAGGCTTAGCTTCAGTAGAGCGTGAATTTTTCAAGAGCTTTGCTCTTAAAAAAGATGACAGTTAATGAAACAAATTTAGGAGAAATAAAATGGGAATAAAGGCGATAGCAAAAGTTAAAAATGATATAGCAACAGTAAAGTTACTAGTGAAGCATCCGATGGCATCAGGTGCGATAAGTGGTGGAAAAGGTAAACCTAAGTACATAAACCATCTCACTGTAAAACATGGCGCAAGATTGGTATATGATATGTATCCAACTTCAGCTGTATCGAAAAATCCATATATAAAGTTTGCATTTAAAGGTGCAAAAAAAGGCGATACTATCACAGTATGGTGGCAAGATAATACAGGACAAAGCGAAACAAGAGATATCAAATTAAAGTAAAACTTTAAGTTTTAAAAAAGGAGTCAACTATAAAGAAACCTAACTAAAAAACATAGATTTAAAAGTTTCATTTAGAAACACCATAAGCTAAATTTTCATCAAATTTAGTTTTGTTCTTTAAAAGTATAAATATTGTTTTTAA
>JALUBH010000034.1 GCA_027050775.1 Campylobacteraceae bacterium
GTGAAACTTTCATGGTATCATCCATTGACCAACCAACTATTCGTCTAGAATATAAATCTATTACAGTGGCTAAATAGAGCCAGCCTTCATTTGTTGGAATATATGTTATATCTCCAACATATTTCTCGTCAGGAGATGAAGCATAAAAATCTCGCTCTAAAAGATTTGGCGCAATAGGTAGATTATGATTTGAATTTGTTGTATTGATTTTATATCGCTTTTTAGTTTTTGCAGCCGTGAGTATTGGAGCTAAAGTGATAGAGAAGCACTTTATACTCGATAAATCCACAAAGAGTCCAGATGCTGATTTTTCACTTTGTAAAGAGGAGTTTGCGCAGATGGTAAAAGCCGTTAGAGATACTGAAAGACTACTTGGTAAAGTTAGTTATGAAGTAAAAAAGACGAGCAGACAATTTACAAGAAGTTTGTATGTGAGCAAAGATATAAAAAGAGGTGAAATATTTAGCAAAGAAAATATTCGTTCAATACGCCCCGGTTTTGGTATGCACCCAAAATATTTCAAAAATATACTTGGCAAGAAAGCACAGAAAAATTATAGCCGCGGAGAAAGACTATAGAAAAAATTGAATCAAAAATTTGAAATTTTTTAAGGAATAATTTTTGCTTTAATCACTTAAAATACTCATAAGGCAAATACCAATATGAAAGATATCGAACAAAAAGCTATCACCACATTTCAAAATAATCTCTTAGTGCTATCAGAAAAATATCCTGAAGTTTTTAAAAAAGTTGATATACTATCTCAAGCCATAGAAAACGGATCATATAAGGAAAGATATGCTCTTGAGTATAAAAACGGCTACTTTGATGTAGCGGATACCGTTAGTGGTGAGTGGCTTTATGGAAGCTCTAGCGTCGAAGCGGCAAAAAAGGCAGCTAGTGAGATAAATTATCAAAAAGATCAAGGCGTTATAGAAACATTTTACAATTATAACTTTACTGATGAAGCTGTACAATATGCAAATAAAGAGAATCCAACCACCTCAAAATTTGTTCTAATCGCTCCAGTAGTTAGCTTTGCTACAAAATTACTACCAAAAACTACAACTATGAAACAAATTTTTAAATTTATATTTTTTGGAGTGGGGCTAGGTCTTCATCTTGAAACTATACATGATAAAATACATTCATATATGTATCTTATCATAGAAGATAATCTTGAACTTTTTAGATTGTCATTATTTGTAACAGACTATACCAAAATAGCAAATGAAAGTGAACTCTACTTTGCCATCATGGAAGATGATACTGGCCTAAAAAACGCCTTTGAAGGTTTTTATCATAATAGTTTTATACGAAATAATTATTTAAAATATTATATTTTTTACCCAGAATATAGACAAAAAATTGCACAAATACAAAATTTTATAGTTACACAATCAAGCAATACATATTTGCAAGATAGATTGCTTTTAAAGAACATCAAAACAATTAAAACTATAAAAAAGAGATATAACTTTTTTGATATTACCAAAAGATACAAAAATACAATTTTTAATGAGAAACCTATTGTACTAATTGCAGCTGGTCCTTCATTGGGTAAAAATATACAATGGCTAAAAAAGAATACACCATTTGTAACGATAGTAGCTCTTTTTATGACATCAATTATCTTAGAAAAACATGGCATAAAACCCGATATTGTCGTCCATGTAGATGAGCAGTCCAACCCTGTTAAAAACACACTAAGTAAAATGCAATCTACATCTTTTTTTGATTCGTCTTTGTTTTTTTTATCGCCTAGTGTTGATATGGAACTTTTTCTCAGCATTACCTCCAAAGAAAATATTTTTTTAGTTGAAGACAGGACAAATTATAGGTTCAATAAAGGTAAATTAGAAGCTTATAGCGTAGGTGAGATAGGTTATGCACTTTCATTGATATTTGGTGCAAAAGAGATATATCTTTTAGGGCTTGATTTGGCGCTAGATTCCAAAACAAAGCAAACCCACTCAACAGGGCATTTAAGCTCCAAAGGTAAAAATGAAGTCAAAGATGCAACCTCTTCAGAAAATGTTTCACTTAGGGGCAGTGAATTTTTAGTAAAAGGCAATTTTTTGGATAAAGTTCCAACTACTCCTTTGTTTGATGTATCAATTTTTAAAGTAAATGATTTTACTCATACTTTCAAGCAGGAAAATCAAACTATTTTCAATTTAAGCGATGGAGCATATTTTGAAAATACTGTACCCAAAAGAGCTAAAGAGACTGATTTGCAAATATTTAAGAAAAAAAGTACTTCTTATACAGAAAAACTGAGAGTATTTTGCGATAAAAACTCATCTGACAAAATGGACAAAGATGAAAAAGAAGCTTTTTTTGAAAGAAAAAAAGATACAAAAAATAAAAAAGAGATAGTGCTGAATTTCTCAAAGCAGAGGTATCCTTCTATGGAACAGTTTTCCTCTGCATTTACGAAAGTTGCGGCCGAGTGCATTTTAGCTCATCATAAAAACACGGGGGAACTTGCCCAAATATTTATAATATATTTAGAAAACACGGGCGGATATATAGGTGATTTTTTCAATACTACCAAAATAGAGAATCCTAAGAAACATATCAAACAATTCCAAAAGATCATAACGCTACAATTTTTAAAAATAATAGATAAATATATGGAAATTTTCAAAGAAGATAAGGTCGAATAATGTTATTCGACCTTATAAAAAACTATTGCAACAATCTTAATACATTTTGTTGAACAGCATTTGCTTGACTCATAGCATAAGAGCCTGATTGAGCCAAAATATTATGTTTCGCAAAACTTGCACTTTCTGCCGCAAAGTCAACATCCATAATCGTTGATTTGGCTGCAGTAACATTTACTTGAGTAGTAGATATGTTTCTAACAGTTGATTCAAGTTGATTTTGAACTGAACCTATATCTGATCTTACTTTATCTACATCTCTTAAAGCATAGCCAGCTGTTATGATAGCTTTTTCAGCACCAGCTTTTGTAGTTACATCAACTGTGCTAAGATTGTTAGTTAAGCTTGCGGCTTGATCACCTGTTGCCAAACCTACTCCACCTGAAGTATTTGTAGAAAACTTATCTCCACTGTCTAGTCTAATGGTATATTTTCCACTTCCTGCAGTTTTTTCTATGGCACTTGCATTAACAGCTACACCTTTGCTTTGTGCTGCAGCATTGAAAGCATCTACGATAGCTTGAGCATTTTGAAGTGAAGTATTACCAGTGGCATCTGAAACAGTTACACTCACAGCAGTTCCTGCAACAGAAACCGCTATAGTATGAGCAGTTGTTCCTCCTGCACTTACAGCTGTACCTCCATCTTCCATAGCAAATTTAGACACATTGGAAATCTGAGTATTTGCGATATCTATACTAACGAATTCGCCACTATATGCTCCAACATGAAAACTTTTATTATGAAAACCACCATTTAACAATGTTTGACCGTTAAATGAAGTAGTTGAGGCAATATTTTGAGCTTCTTGCAAAAGTTTATTTATATCGCCTTGGATAGCTTTTCTTGAATCGGCATTTTGACCGTCAGACGCAGCTTGAATTGATTTGGTTCTAACTGTATTGATGATTTTTGTATATTCTTGCAAAGCACCATCAGCTGTTTGAACCACATTGATACCGTCATTTGCATTACTTATAGCTTGTCCTAAACCAGTTGCTTGAGCATTAAGACTATCGGCAATAGCAAGACCTGAAGCATCATCTGCTGCCTTGTTGATTCTTAAACCGGAACTCAATCTTGTTAAGTTTTGGTTTAATGCCTGATTATTCATAAGAGCATTTCTGTGAGCAGTCAGTGCTGCGACATTTGTGTTAATTCTAAAACCCATGATAAATCCTTTTATCTGTAAATTTCAGTGACATCCTTGCCATTGATACAAACTAAATCGGACTAGAAGATAAAAAGTTTATATGTATTTCTGCTTTTTGTAAAAAATTAGCTAAATTTATCTGTTTTCGCTACAATTGCCAAAAAGTTTTATAAACATATCAAATTTTCTTAGGCTTAAGCGTGGGGCTCAGACCAATAAGAGAATTTGCCTCTAAGATTAGGCCTAAGAAAGTTTGATATATAATATAGGTAAGAAATGAAAAATTTAATCATAGTCGAATCACCGACAAAAGCAAGAACTATCAAAAATTTCCTAGGTAAAAACTACTCTGTAATCGCTTCAAAAGGACATGTAAGAGATCTTCCAAAGAGCAGTTTTGGGATAAAGATAGAAGATGGGAAATTTACTCCCGAGTATAGAACTCCACGAGATCACTCAAAAATCGTAAAAGAGATAAAAGATTTGGCAAAAAAAGCAGAGACCATATATATCGCGACGGATGAGGATAGAGAGGGTGAAGCTATCGGTTTTCACATAGCCACAGCCATGGGCAAAAAACCTGAAGAGTTGCCTCGTATAGTATTTCACGAGATAACAAAAACAGCCATACAAAATGCACTTGACAATCCTCGTAAACTCGACTTTTCGAGCATAAATGCACAACAAACAAGAAGATTACTTGATAGGATAGTAGGATACAAGCTATCTCCACTCCTAGCCTCCAAAGTTCAAAAAGGACTAAGTGCAGGTCGCGTACAAAGCTCAACCCTAAAGATAGTAGTAGATAGAGAAAAAGAGATAAGAGCATTTAATCCGGTAGAATTTTGGAGTATAGACGCTCTTTTTAATAAAAATATAGAATCCTTGCTAGTCGAATTTGATGGCAAAAAGATAGACAAGATGACCATCTCAAACAATGACCGAGCAACGGAGATAAAAAGCAGACTTGAAAATGAGAACTTTAAAGTCGCAAAAATAGAGAGAAAAGAGAGAAAAAGCTCTCCTGGTCCATCCTTTATGACTTCAACACTCCAACAAAATGCCTCAAGCGTACTCGGCTTTTCCCCAAAAAAGACGATGATGCTAGCACAAACCCTGTATGAGGGTGTCAAAACCCATAAAGGCACACAAGGTATCATCACATATATGAGAACAGACTCGTTAAATGTTGCGAAAGAGGCCATAGAGGAGGCACGCGAGCACATACTAAGCGCTTATGGACAACAGTACCTGCCGGCCAAACCAAAATACTACAAATCAAAAAGCAAAGGCGCACAAGAGGCGCACGAAGCTATACGACCGACTCTCATAGGGTTCACACCACAAATCGCAAAAGAGTATCTCAAGCCGGACGAACTAAGACTCTACTCTTTGATATACAATAGATTCTTAGCTTCTCAGATGAATAGTGCACTTTTCGAGTCACAGACTCTCATCTTTGAATCTAAAAGCGGTAAATTTAAAGCAAGCGGCAGAAAACTCCTATTTGACGGATTTTATAGAGTTTACGGTGCTAGCGACAAAGACAAACTTTTGCCAGATCTGAAAACAGGCGAAGAGGTAAAATTGAGCAAGCTAGATGCAAACCAACATTTTACCGAACCACCTTCAAGATACTCAGAAGCAAGCTTGATAAAAAAACTTGAGTCTTTGGGAATAGGTCGTCCATCAACCTATGCCCCAACTGTCTCAACGCTTGTGGCACGAAGCTATATAACCATAGAAAAAAAGCAGATAATCCCTACAGAGATAGCCTTCACGGTTATAGAAATTTTGGAGAAAAATTTTCCAAGAGTAGTTGACAGCTCGTTTACCTCTGATATGGAGGAGACGCTAGACCTCATCGCCGAAGACAAAGCCGACTGGCAAAAAACACTGAGTGATTTTTATACCCCTTTTATGGAAAACATAGAGAAAGGCAAAAAAAATATAAAAAGCCTCAAAGTCGTGATTCCTATCGGTGAAAAATGCCCAGAATGCGGTGAAGAACTAGTCAAAAGAAAAGGTAGATACGGAGAGTTTATATCCTGCAGTGCCTTTCCAAAGTGTAAATACACTAAAAACTTGGGCAAAACAGAGAAAAAAGCAAAAATCATAGTCGAAGGAGTCAAATGCCCTCTTTGTGGTGGAGATATAGTCGAGAGAATTTCTCGTAGAGGAAAATTTTACGGATGCAGCAACTATCCAAAATGTAAATTTGTCTCAACCTATCAGCCAACAGACAAGAAATGCCCCGAATGTGGCGAAATGATGATAACAAGAGAGCTGAGAAAAAAGCAGATTTTTGAGTGTCCAAAATGCAAATATAAAGAGGATGCCTAATGTCAAAAGAAGTTTTTCTATGTGCCATCAGCAATATCTCTAGCGGAAGTTGCAATGAAGATTGCGGATTTTGCACTCAGAGCATAAAACATCATGCAGATATACAAAGATATAGACATAAAGAGATAAGCAAGATAATCAAAGAGGCAAAAGCCGCAAAAACGAACGGTGCGATAGGCTTTTGTCTAGTAACCTCAGGCAAAGGTTTAGATGATAAAAAACTTGACTTTGTATGCAGGGCTTGTGAAGCCGTAAAAAAAGAGGTTCACGAGCTAAATATCATAGCCTGCAATGGACTTGCAAACTTAAATCAGCTAAAAATCCTAAAAAGCGCAGGAGTTGACCTCTATAATCACAATCTTGAAAACTCCGAAGAATTTTACAAGACTTTGTGCAGCACACACTCTTGGAAACAGAGGTATCAAACCTGCCTATATGCAAAAGAAGCTGGGCTCAGACTTGTGAGTGGAGGTATATTTGGACTTGGTGAAAGCAAAAACGACAGAGTCTCCTTTATCCAAAGTATTGCATCACTCGATCCCTTTATCACTCCTTTGAACTTTTTTCACCCAAATCCAGCACTTCCTATAAAAAAAGAGCCGATGGATGAAAATATGGCACTTGAAATCATACAATACGCTAGAGAAAAACTTCCAAATACCAGACTGATGGTGGCCGGTGGCAGAGAGATAACTTTCAAAACAAAACAGAGCCAAATCTTCGATGCCGGTGCAAACTCTATAGTGATAGGCAACTATCTTACAACAATAGGAAATGAGCCGAACAAAGACATAAAGATGATAAAAAATGCAGGATACAAGGTAGCCCCATACTGCGATGCATGATATAGTCATCATTATCACCATTTCGGTGATTCTCTCGACCTCTCCATTTTTTTCTAAATATTTTCATATACCAACCCCCGCGATTGAGATAATATTTGGCTCAATCGCCACCTTTTTTGGCTTTTTGAGTGATCACCATCTTTTTAAACTACTAGCGGAAATCGGTTTTTTTTATCTGATGTTTATGGCAGGTATGGAGGTTGATCTGAGGATTTTTACCAATAAAAAAAGCTCTATCATTAAAGAGGGTTTTTTGTATCTGATTTTTCTATATATCACCTCTTTCATCGGTATATACTATTTTGATTTGAACAAAATTCTCATCATTCTTTTACCTATGTTATCAGTTGGTCTGATTTTAACCCTTTATAAAGATTACGGTAAAAATACCAAGTGGCTCAATCTCTCTATGGTCATAGGAACGATGGGCGAGCTGACATCCATAATACTCCTCACGCTTGCTGGAGCTAGCTTGGAGTTTGGAGTTGGAATTAAACTTTACGAGGCTATATTGTATCTTATTCTGTTTCTCATCTCTATGGTTGTACTTTTTAGGCTTTTGAAAATCCTTTTTTGGTGGTATCCTGAATTGAAAACTTTTTTGATGCCCCATTTAGACAAAGAAGAAAAAGACATCAGACTCTCCATGGCGATATTTTTTGTACTTATCGCGCTCATGCTGTATCTTCATCTCGAGGTAGCTTTTGGTGCCTTTGTGGCAGGAATTTTTATAAATACATTTTTTGAACACAAAAGAGAGCTGCCCGAAAAACTCTCATCTTTTGGTTTTGGGCTCTTGGTTCCTATCTTCTTTATATATATAGGCTCAACCTTTGAACTTAAATCATTGATTTCTGAAGAATTAGTCTTAAATGCTCTACTCATAGCATCTCTCATGATTGGTTCGAGAGTTATAGCATCTTTTGTATTTATAAACATGTTAAGCGTAAGAGAGGTTTTTCTTTTTGCACTCTCGCACTCCATGCCACTGACTCTTCTCATAGCAGTTGCTACGATAGCTCACAATTCACAAAGCATAGATTATTTTACATATCTCTCTTTTGTCTTGGCTAGCATATTTGAAGTCATATTTGTTATGATTTCCATAAAAGTAATCTCCGCAAAAACTAATAACTAGCATAAAAAATAGATATAAAATGATATAGTTTGCTGTATCTAATAAATTATCTTGTAGTATAATAGAAAATAGTTGAAAGGAGACCTGATGAACAAAGGAAGTATTACAGTTACAGATAACCGAACCGGAGAAAAATTTGATTTTCCTATACTGCATCCAACTTTGGGACCAAGCGTTGTAGATATATCTGCATTTTATAAAAATACCGGTATGTTTACATTTGATAGAGGTTTTACTTCTACAGCAAGTTGTAGATCGGAAATCACCTACATAGATGGCGGTAAAGGCAAGTTGATGTACCGTGGCTACGACATATCCTATCTTGCAACTAAAAAGTCTTTTCTGGATGTTGCCTATTTGCTGCTACATAAAGAGTTGCCATCTGAAGAGAGATTAAAAGCATTTCAATTTGAACTGAAGAAGAGATCTTTTATCAATGAAAGTATGAAAAAACTATTTGACGCATTTCCGGATAATGCCCATCCGATGGCAATACTCTCTTCTGCCGTTGCTTCACTATCTGCTTTTTACTCAGATTCACTCGACATGGACACTCCTGAAGAGGTTATGGAGATGGCGCATAGAGTTATCGCAAAAATTCCAACTATTGCCGCTTTTTCATATAGATACTCGCAAGGACATCCTGTCATATATCCTGATTTGACAAAGGGATTTATTGAAAACTTTTTATTTATGCTTCGAGCTTATCCACATAACTATGTAGAGCTAAAACCTGTAGAAATAGAAGCGCTAGATACGATATTTACCCTACATGCAGACCATGAACAAAATGCTTCAACAACCGCCGTCAGAGTTGTTGCTTCGACACAGGCCCACCCTTATGCAGCTATATCAGCAGGAGTTAGCGCACTTTGGGGAAGAGCTCATGGAGGGGCAAATGAGTCGGTAATCCGACAACTAGAGATGATAGGAAGCGTAGAAAATGTCGACAAATATATAGCAAAAGCAAAAGACAAAGATGACCCGTTTAGGTTGATGGGTTTTGGACACAGAGTTTACAAAAATTTTGACCCGAGAGCCACTATATTGAAAGATTTGAGAAACAAGCTTGTAGATGAATTAGATATAGATTCCCACCTACTCGAAATTGCCAACAAGATAGAAAAGATAGCGCTCAGTGATGAATACTTCATAAAAAGAAAACTCTATCCGAACATCGACTTTTATTCCGGTCTTATTCTCAATGCCCTAAAAATTCCAAAAGAGATGTTTGCGGTTATATTTGTTATGGGAAGAGCTCCGGGATGGATTGCACAATGGATTGAATTAAAAGCACAAAAAGACATGAAAATTGCTCGACCTCGTCAACTATATCTTGGTCCGAACGAGAGAACACCAAAAGATTAGGTTCATTTAACTGGTTATTTAAGGGTGATTATATAGTCACCCTTCTGTTTTTTTATATTATATATATACTGTCCGTCTAGCTCTATAGCAACTCTATAATAATTATTATGATTGCCTAAAACTATTTTGACAAAAGGGGGCATATCTACTTGGAAGCTCTTTGTTAAAAAATTTGTATCTCTTTTAAAATCTACCACTATCTTATATGGTTTATCGACCATAAAATCTCGTATTTTACTATCCTTAGTAATGATTTCCATCCTCTTTTTGCCAACTTTAAAAGCTATGAAATCTTTATATTTAAAGATTTTTATATCATTTTGCGATTGGTTTTGCTGGGGCTTTTTAGTCATAAATTGGGTTGATTCATTTGTCTCTTCTTGTTCTTTTAACTCTTTTTTATAGACTAATCTAAAATCATCATGCCAATCTATCTTTCTATCTACTTTCACAACCCGGCGCGAGATAGAACCATCTAGATTCTGATAGTACACATCTATTTTCTTTAAAATTCTAGCACTATCCGGCAAAGAAAAATCAACTTTTTTAAAATGATTTTCCTGCTTGGCCGGTTGCGTAAATTTAGTGATATTTTCTACAGGAGCAAAAGGATTGTCTCTCGCAAAGCACAAAACACCAAGCAGCAAGAAAAGGGTAAATATACGCATCAATTCGGCTCCAATTGTTTAAGTTCAAAATACTCTTTTTGCAAAAGGGCATTTTTTTCTTTTATAATTTTAACATTTTGTTTCAAACTGTCTCTACTGCCTTGCAAATCCAAAAGAACTTCCAAGGAGCTATTGCCAAACAAAATATTCCCTACATAGATGCCAAAAAATACAACCACCAAAGCAAGAAAAAAGATTTTTACATAAAAAACAGTTTCACTCTTTTTGCTGCTTCCATTTTCAAACTCACTTAAAATTTTGCTCATCTAATTTAAAACAGCTCTTTTCCTAAATACTCACCAAAACCTAGCTCTCTTTGTATCTCTAAAAGCCTGTTATACTTGGCTATCCTTTCGCTTCTTGCAGTAGAGCCGGTTTTTATCTGTCCAGCGTTCATGGCAACTGCAAAATCCGCGATAAAGGCATCTTCACTCTCACCACTTCTGTGACTAACTACACATGTATAGTTATTTCTTTGTGCGAGTCTAATAGTTTGCATACTTTCACTCACCGTACCTATTTGGTTTAGTTTTATCAATATAGAGTTTGCAACACCCTTTGAGATACCCTCTTTTAGAATTTTTTTGTTTGTAACGAACAAATCATCTCCAACTATTTGAATTTTTTCACCCAACTTGTCGGTCATAATCTTCCATCCGTCCCAGTCATCCTCAGCCAAACCATCTTCTATGGAGACTATCGGGTACTTATCGCAAAGCTGCAGATAATACTCTACCATTTCTTCACTATCAAGTACCCTGTTTTCAGAACTTAGCTGATACTTGCCATCCTCATAAAACTCGCTACTAGCAGGATCTAGTGCTATAGCTATCTGTTCTTTTGGCTTATAGCCGGCTGCTTCTATAGCCTTTACTATCAGTTCAAGTGGTTCTTCATTACTTTTAAGATTAGGCGCAAAACCACCCTCATCTCCAAGTGCCGTACTGTGTCCCAAATCTGAGAGTATCTTTTTGAGATGATGATATGTCTCGCTACTTGCGCGAAGTGCCTCTTCAAAGTCGTCAAAGCCTACAGGCATAATCATATACTCTTGAAAATCTACACTGTTATCTGCATGACTTCCGCCATTTATTATATTTAACATAGGGGTTGGCAGACTCAAAGCATTTATTCCACCAAGATACCTATACAGCGGCATACCAAGGGAGTTTGCGCAGGCTCTAGCAACTGCCATAGAAACTCCTAAAACTGCATTCGCACCGAGTCTCCCATAAGTCTCAGTCCCGTCTAACTCTTTCATCGTATTGTCTATCTCTGCTTGATTAAACGGGTCAAGTCCTATAAGCTCGTCTGCAATCTCAATATTTACATTTTCGACCGCTTTTAAGACTCCTTTGCCCATATATCTCTCCCCACCGTCTCGCAGCTCCAAAGCCTCTTTTGAACCCGTACTCGCTCCGCTTGGAACGATGGCACTTGCAACAACTCCATCACTCAAAACTACTGTAGCCCTTACAGTTGGATTTCCTCTGCTATCCATCACTTCATCTGCATATATTTCGTCTATATATGTCATTTTTTATCACCTTCTATGGCATTGATGGGTTTTATACCCATCTCTTCTTTAATTTTATTTTCTAATTCCAAGGCTAGCTCTTTGCTCTCTTTTAGAAGGGCTTTTACATTTTCTCTTCCTTGCCCAAGTCTTGTTTCGCCATAGCTGAACCAAGCTCCACTTTTATCTATGATGTCTAGCTTCACTCCATAATCGACTATTTCGCCCTCTTTACTGATACCTTCGCCAAACATTATGTCAAACTCGGCCTGTCTAAATGGTGGGGCTACTTTATTTTTTATAACTTTTGCTTTCACCCTGTTTCCTATCTGCTCATCACTTTGCTTCAAAGTTGCAATTCTTCGCACATCGATTCTCACTGAAGCATAAAATTTCAGAGCATTTCCACCTGTTGTAGTCTCGGGACTTCCATAACCCATAGTGCCGATTTTCATACGAATTTGGTTGATAAATATAACAGTAGTTCCCATCTTGCTGACAACTCCTGTGAGTTTTCTAAGGGCTTGGCTCATTAGTCTTGCCTGAAGTCCCACATGAGTATCTCCCATATCCCCGTCTATCTCACTTTTAGGCGTAAGAGCTGCAACAGAATCAATAACTATCACATCAACCGCACCACTTCTTACGAGTGTTTCAACTATATCCAAAGCCTGTTCGCCAAAATCCGGTTGAGAGACAAAAAGATTATCAACATCAACACCTAAATTTCCTGCATATTTCACATCAAGAGCATGCTCGGCATCAACAAAAGCACAAATACTTCCTTGCTCTTGGGCTTGAGCTACAATCTGCAAAGCCAAAGTAGTTTTACCAGAACTCTCAGGACCATAAATCTCAACTACTCTGCCCTTTGGAACTCCACCGATTCCCAAGGCTAAGTCCAACCCCAAAGAGCCCGTACTTATAGAGTCAATCGGCTCTATAACTTTATCTCCCAATCTTATAAGAGCACCTTTTCCAAAAGTTTTATCTATCTGTTTAATCGCCAAATCTATAGCTTTTTTCTTATTTGCATCAATTTCCATAAATTTCCTTAATTTTTCTTCTATTTTATCATTTTGTGCTTGAAAATCCCTTTAGGACTCTTTATCCATAGATGAAATTATTATTCCACCAAGAACACAATCACCAAATCCATAATCAACCTAGCAATCATATAAGATGTAAAACTTTCCTTATTTTATATTATACCTAAAAGAAGCTTTTTATAGAAAAATGTGTATAATCTTCGTAAACTTAATTTAATGAGGATTATATTTGAGAAATGTTACTGTAGCCCACTCGCCTGATGCTGACGATATCTTTATGTACTTTGCCATAAAATTTGGCTGGACTGGCATAAAAAATGTAAAATTTGACAATATCGCACTAGACATAGAAACACTAAACCAAAAAGCCTTACAAAATATATATGACATAACAGCCATAAGCTTTGGACTATACCCAAAGATAAGAGATGAGTACGCACTTCTTCGCACAGCAGTCAGTTTTGGAGAGGGATATGGTCCGAAGGTAATAAAGCTAAAAGACAAGAGATTAAAAAGAAATTTCAAAGTTGCACTCAGTGGAGAACACACCACAAATGCCCTACTTTTCAAGATAGCATATCCTGATGCAAGAGTATTTTATAAAAACTTTTTGGATATCGAAAGCGCTGTTTTGAGTGGCGAGGTTGATGCAGGAGTTTTGATACACGAGAGCATTCTGAATTTTAGTGAAAAGTTAGAGATTGAAAGAGAGCTTTGGGATATATGGAAAGAGCTTTGCAAAGATGACTTACCACTCCCTCTAGGAGGTATGGGTATCCGTCGCTCCATCCCTTTAAATCAAGCTATTGAGTATGAAGAGGTGCTGACAAAAGCAGTCAAAGTAGCTCATGAGCACCAAAATCTTCTCTCAAAAATGCTTTTAGAAAGAAACTTGATACGAGTCGATTCTCAAACTTTAAAAAAGTATCTAGCACTATATGCAAACGAGAAATCCATAACAATGGATGACAAACAGTATGATGCGATAGACAAACTCTTTAGCTTAGGATATGAACACGGTTTTTATGATACAAAACTAGAAGTGAGGGATTTTCTAATCCCGACAGAGTACAAAGCTCTAAGGCAGAGCTAGAAAACAATAAGATATTGAAAATTCTTGGCGACAGACCAAAGCATAAGTGCAAGGAATTTGCGGAATTCACTTCCGTAAAAAGGGGACAGTAAAACGAAATTGTACAGAGCGTTAGCTCGTGCTTTAGTCGCGAGGAATTTTTGCGGAATTCACTTCCGTAAAAAGGGGACAGTAAGATATTGAAAATTCTTGGCGACAGACCAAAGCTTTAGTCGCGAGGAATTTTTGCGGAATTCACTTCCGTAAAAAGGGGACAGTAAGATGGAAGCAAAACTAATAGGACTTGGTGTTGAGACATTTAAGATGGCACTTTATCTATCTATGCCTATGCTTTTGGCCGGTCTCTTTGCAGGGCTTGCTATAAGCATCTTTCAAGCAACCACTCAAATAAATGAAATGACACTCAGCTTTGTACCCAAGATTTTACTCGTTATCGTGGTCGCCATCTTTACAATGCCATGGATGATGAATATGATGATAGAATTTACCACAAAAATCATCACAATGATACCTACTTTTATATTTTAAATATGCAAAGAAATATAGATTTTTCTAGCTACTCAAGTATCAAAATTGGACCAAAAATTGATGTTGAAATTATAGACAAACCAAAAGATTGTAGTGATTATATACTCATAGGAGGCGCTAACAATCTTCTTATCTCTCCAAATCCACCAAAACTTGCTATGCTTGGCAAAAAATTTGACTTTATAAAAGAGATTGATGGTTTTTTACATATAGGCGCTACTACCCCTAGCGGAAAAGTTCTCTCTTATGCAAAAAGATTTGATATTGCAAACTTTGAATTGATGCAAAAGCTACCGGGGACTATGGGCGGAATGACAAAGATGAATGCGGGCCTTAAAGAGTGGGAAATTTTCAACCATCTAGTCGCTATCAAAACAGAAAACGGATGGATAAAAAAAAGAGATATAGACTATCGATACAGACACGCCCGTATCGAAGGGACTATATTTGAAGTCAAATTTGAGATTCTCAAAGGATTTGATTACGAACTTTTAAAAATGTTTAAAAAACTAAGAGACAACCAGCCCTCGTATCCAAGTGCAGGTAGCTGCTTTAAAAATCCTAAAGGAGGTTTTGCAGGAAAACTTTTAGAGGATACTGGGCTCAAGGGCTTTCAAATAGGAGATATGGCATTTAGCAAAGAGCACGCAAATTTTCTGATCAATTTAGGCAATGGAGATTTTAAAGACGCTATGAACCTGATAAATGAAGCAAAAAAAAGAGTTTATGAAAAATTCGAGATAGAATTAGAGTTGGAGATAGAAGTTTTAGGGCACCAAACCTAAGTTTCCCCGAGTGCCCTTACCCCTATATAGCAAAGTTTATATCTTTAAACTTGGTGAAATTATAGTTTAAAATAGTTACAAATGCTCTTATGCCAAAGCAGTATACGATATTCTTTATTTTTCTTAAAGCTAACTTAACATAATTTATACATAAGAACTTCTAGGGGAGACCTCTATTTCATCAAATCTTTTAAATTTACCTAAGTCATAAGCATCTACTGCACATCTACCTATCATGGCAGCATTGTCTGAGCAGTACTTTAAGGGCGCTACATGTAGAGCTGCTGACTTAACTTTACAAAATTCCTCTAGTTTTGACCGAAGGTATAAATTTGCACTTGCTCCGCCGACCACACCGAGGCGTTTTATATCTCTGTTTTTATATATCTTTTTTAGTTTTTGCATCAAATGCTCAACCGCAACTCTCTGAAAAGAGAAGCAGATATCGGCTTTTGTCTGCTCGCTTAACTCTTTGGTATTTTCTATAGCCAATCTCACCTGATTTTTCAAGCCTGAGTAGCTAAATGCAATTTTAGGGGAATTTTGCAAAGGAACAGTGAAGGCATACTCACCGCCATCTCCTTTTTTTGCATATTTTTCTACGATAGGACCACCGGGGTAACCAAACCCTAACATCTTGGAAACCTTATCAAAACTCTCTCCGAAACTATCATCAAGGGTAGTTGCTAGTATCTTTACATCGCTATAACTCTCTACATGTAGTATCTGTGTATGTCCACCCGATACAAGCAAGATATCCATAGGGAAAAGAGTATCTTTTTCTATAAACAAGGAGTATATGTGTCCTCTTAGGTGGTTAATCGGTAGCAGAGGAAGCCCCAAAGAGACACCTAATGCTTTTGCCATCACAACGCCCTCTACAAGTGTTACACTAAGTCCCGGTTCATTTGTCACAGCTATCGCTTTTAGGCTTGCAAACCACTCTTTTGCCTCCTCGAGTATCTTTGGAAGTGCTGTTGCATGAAGTCTTGCGGCAAGCTCAGGAACAACTCCTCCGTACTTTGAGTGTATAAGTTCTTGTGAAATCTTTTTGTGAAACAACAGTTTCTTGTCTTCTATCCTTGTAACGGCGATAGAGCTATCGTCACAACTACTCTCTATGCTTAAAATCAAATCTTTCTCCTTAACACTCGATGTAACTTTACCGCTAATTATATCATTATTATAATGCGACTAAGTCGCATTTAAGTATATATAAATTATAATTCAATCATGTTAAAAACTATAATTTTTTCACTACTCGTTCTTAATACATTTTTATATGCAAAGCTAAACATAGTAGTCAGCATACTTCCTGAAGTCTCTTTCGTCAAAGCTATCGGAAAAGATTTGGTAACTGTCACAGCTATGGTCAAGCCGGGGGACTCTCCTCACACTTACGAACCCAAACCATCACAAATGCGAGAGATTTCAAAAGCAGATATCTACTTTAGCATAGGTGTGGAGTTTGAAAATGCCTGGCTCAAAAGATTTGCCAACCAAAACAAAAAGATGCTTATAGTCAATCTTGGCAAAAATATAAAAAAAGATGCAATGCCAACATTTGATGGAAAAAGTCTGCATGATGGAGAAAAAGACCCTCATATCTGGACAAGCCCTGAGAATATTAAAATTATAGCCAAAAACATATACGAGACTTTGATAAAAAAAGATAGCAAAAATGCCTCTTATTATCAAAAGAATTATCAGAATTTTATCCTACATGTAGAGCAAGTCGATCAAAAGATAAGAAAAATACTGAAAAATACCCCAAAACAAAGCAAATTTATGGTTTTTCATCCTGCGTGGGGATACTTCGCAAAAGAGTACCATTTGATTCAGCTTCCCATAGAGATAGAGGGGAAAATACCTAAACCCAAAAGCTTGATTAAAATCATAAAAATAGCTAAAAAAAGTGGGGTAAAAGCTATATTTACCCAGCCTGAATTTTCACCAAAAATCGCAAACCAAATCGCAAAAGAATTGAATATAAAAGTTATAAAAGCCACCCCTCTAAATCCAAAATGGGAAGAAAATCTTATAAATTTTGCCGAAGCAATAGCCAAATGAAACCAATACTTGAGATTAAAAATCTCTCTTTTACTTACGAAAAGCAAGTTGTACTCAAAGAGGTAAATCTTGATATAGTTCCAAAAGATTTTTTAGCTATCATCGGTCCAAACGGCGGTGGAAAGTCAACTCTTTTAAAGCTCATTTTAGGCATAAACAAGATCCAAAAAGGAGACATAAAGATAGAAGGAGCAGACTCCAAAGAGTCTCTAAACAAGGTAGGATATGTTCCTCAAAACACAAATATAAATACTGATTTTCCAATCAAAGCCATAGAAGTTGTTCTTATGGGGCGCACCACAAAAGAGAGATTTTTCCTAGGATACTCAAAAGATGAACTCACAAAAGCAAAAGACGCTTTGAGAAAAGTCGGCATGCTGGAATTTTCAAACAACAAGATAGGCTCTCTCTCAGGGGGACAAAGACAAAGAGTGATGATAGCAAGAGCACTCTTTACAAACCCAAAAATACTGCTGTTCGATGAGCCGACTTCAAGCATAGATGTAAGAGGTCAAAAAGAGATATACGAACTCTTAAAAATTCTCAATGAAAAAATAACAGTTGTTGTAGTGAGCCACGATATATCCATTATACTAGAATACGCCTCAAAAGTTGCATATATCAATCAAACTTTGATTATGCATGACATAAATACGCAAAATAAGAATTTTGATACCAAGAATGCACATTTTTGCGAAGTTGAACTTCTAAATATGTTGGGAAACAAAGCACAAAAGAGCTGTTCATGTTAGATGCACTCTCTTACGATTTCGTCCAAAATGCCCTCACGGCAGGGATACTTCTTAGTATCTGTGCAGGTATAATCGGCTCGCTCATAGTGGTAAACCGTATGGTTTTTTTAGCCGGAGGCATAGCACACACCTCTTATGGAGGAATCGGCATGGCTATATATTTTGGGATTCCTATATTTTTAGGGGCCTCCTTATTTGCCGTAG
>JALUBH010000035.1 GCA_027050775.1 Campylobacteraceae bacterium
GAGTCTAACCCTCTCTCAATTGGCTATATTTTTTGAGGGAAGGCTAGATAGTGAGCTTAAAATTTAAGCTTAGGTGTGATAGAATTACTCCTATCAGAATTTATGTGACACGGAATTTTGAACGCTCCCAAGGTTATTGAAATAGCAAAACTATTGCTATTTCATTGATCATCAAAATTTTCTATTTGTTTTACTAGTCCGTCTTTTTGCAGATAAAACCAATTTTCATTTTTAGTATTTGTATTACTAGGAAATAATTCTATGTTGTATCTTGGTATCTCCACTCTTTTTATACCCTCTTTTGTCAGAACAAGTCTAATCTTTTGAATCTCATCTTGTTTTCCTTGATTGAGTACAAAAACCATATTGACATGATAAACTCTCTCTCCATACAAGTTGTCATGATCAACTCTATATAGTGGAACTTTAGTATCACTCATCTTTATCTTAAACTTAGATATATCAAACCTCATGATATCAGTTATGCCCTCTATAGCATTATCATAGGCATCTTTTATATTTTTATTATGCAGAGTTATGCTTTTTTCATATTTTAATATTTTTTCATTTAAATACCAAGTCGATAATCTGCTACTAGTTTTTAAAAGTCTAGCATTAATAATTCTTTTATCTAATTCATCTCTTTTGAGAAATTTTACTTTTTTTTGAAAATAACCAAAAAGTTTATGCCTATCCATATCATAAATTTTATCTCTAAAATCATATGCTTTAATATTGAGTTTTTTTTCGAAATACCCCTTAGTTAAATCTTTAATTCTGTCTTTAAACATGTAGCTCAAAACTAAAGCAACAAAAAAAGGTGTTGTAAAATTGCCAAATTTTTGTTGGGTAATAAACACAACAGTTGTGGCAAATATCATAGAAATTCCAGCAGCAATAGCATAATAAAATTGCCTTACTTTCTTAGCATCCTCTTCAATATCTTGTTTTAAAAAAAGTATACTGTAAAAAAATTTTTTAAATACACTATATCTAAATATTACCTTTTCATTCATATTGTCATCTTTCGATATAAAAGGCAAGTCATTATTTTGCTCAAAAGATATTTCACTATTTATAATATTGATAATCTCGTTAACAACCTCTATGTATACCCCTCCTCTGCCTCTTAGATTGGTATTTATAATAAATAGATATCTTTGCGTAATTAAACTTATGTATTCGACAGAGGATTTTAGAAGATGTCTGATTTTAGGATTTTCTGATGTTTGGCGAAGGGTAAAAAGTTGATTTTTAAATTCATTGAACTTTTTTACTCTTTGCACTATAGTGTTTATCTTTTTTACTTTTAGTTTACCTTCCTCTATATTTTGAGAAACTTCTTTTAGGTAATCTATATATGAACAAACTATCATTTTTGTTTCATAGTTGATGTATTCTAATTTTTCACTTTTATCTATCTCTATCTTTAGAAACTCTATCAAGTTTAGCAATCTTTTTGTCAATGTCTTTAAGTTGTATTTTGGGGTAAAGAGTTTTATATGTCCGGAATAATCATTGTAAAAGTCAGTTTTTGAATAAGTTTGTTCATTGATATCTAAATTTTCAGGTAAGAATAGATATATGCTTATATTATATTGTGTTTTTTTCTTTCTTCTTTTTGTTAGATAGCTTACATTTATCTCAAATTGATTTAAGTTAGATATTTTTATAAAATTGTTTATATTCAAAATTAAGAGGCCGTATTTTTAATTTTCCTACTTCTGTAGTGTCCTATCAGAGGTTGAACAAGCAATACAATTATAACAACCCATAAAATCTTTGCTGGAACTGATGCAAAAAATATGCCATAAGTTCCGCCGGATATAGTTAGAGCCTGCGCAAAGCCTGATTCTGCTATGGGACCTAAAATCATACCAAGTATAATTGCACTAAGCGAGAAGCCCAGTTTATCTAAGAAAAAGCCACCAAAAGCAAATATCAGCATAAGGCCGACATCAAACATACTGTTGTTTATAGCATATGAGCCGATTACAGCAAAAACACTGATAGCGGCTATGAGTATAGAAGCCGGTATAAGAGCAATTCTAGCAAAATATGGAGCAAAAAATAGACCTACAACTAAAAATACTATATTTGCTATAAATAGCGACAATATAAAACCATAAGTTATCTGTCCATATTTTGTAAACAGTTCCGGTCCCGGTATAAGTCCTTGTATCATCAATCCACCCATAAGTGCCGCTGAAACTGTATTTCCCGGAATTCCTAGCGTTAAAAGAGGTACAAGTGAGCCACCGACACAGGCATTATTTCCACTCTCTGCCGCAGCTATTCCCTCTGGATTTCCCTTTCCAAACAACTCTTTAAATTTTGATTTTTGTTTTGCCATATTGTAAGATACAAACGCAGCTATAGTAGCACCCTCTCCTGGTATAATTCCCACGATTGTTCCAACAGCAGTACCTAAAGCTATAAAAGGAGCCATACCCTTTGGCATCTTTTCCCTTTTTATACTAGAGAGATCGATACCCTCATTTGCTATCCTTTTTTCACTTGTAAGTGCTAGCATTTGAGCAATAGAAAACATACCTATGAGCGCCGGCATGAATGATACGCCTTCATAAAGTTGAACTATACCAAATGTGTATCTAAGCATACCACTCATCGCATCAGTCCCAATCAAAGCTATAATCAGTCCTATGAGTCCCGACATTATGCCTTTCGCAAGACCACCACTTGATACGGATATGACACCTGTTAAGCCCATGAGAGCGAGTAAAAAATACTCTGGTGGACCAAATTTTAGAGCAAATTGAGCTAAAAGAGGTGAAACTAAAAGCAAAACGACAACAGAAAAAGTACCTCCTATAAAACTGGCTATTACAGAAACCTTCAAAGCTAAGCCGCCCTTGCCTTGTTTAGTAAGAGGATAACCTTCTATAGCAGTTGCTGCAGCTGCCGGAGTACCGGGCGTTGATAAAAGTATCGCAGCAATAGAGCCGCCATACATAGCACCGGCATAGACTCCTCCCATCAAGGATAAGCCGATCAAGGGTGAAAAAGAGAAAGTTATAGGTATCAAAAGAGCAACAGCCATCGTTGCTGTAAGACCAGGCATTCCACCGATAATGACTCCTGATATCGAGCCAATTGTAACTGCAGTTAGTACATTTACAGACATAACTGCTTGTAATGCATCTAATATTATCATAGCGCGGCTCCAAATATAATAGTTGCTTCAGGAAGTTGAATTTCAAATAATTTTACAAATAAAATATACACAAAAAGGGTAATACCAGCTGTAATTAGGATAGATTTTAAAAATTTGTTATATCCCATATATTTCATTGTAACCGGTAAAAAAATTAAAGTAGAGAGGATGAAACCAAGATATCTCATTATCCATACATATACTATCAATGATAATATAAGTATAAAAAATTTTTTGGGATCTCTTGCAAAAATAACCTTTATCGAGGCATCGGATCTGGAAGATATGACAAGTTGTACAAAACTGGCAATTGCAAGCATATAAGATAAAAATTTTATGTAAACTGCTGTTGTAAAAAGAGCTGATTTTGGAAAAGTTGCAGTGCTGCGATATAGCAACACTGCAAGAACAATAAAAAATATGCTTAAGACTATGTCTATATATTTTTTACTCATACTCTTACCCTACCAAGGTGACACATCGTATACTTTTTGAGTATCTTTTTGTAGCTGCTCCAAATAAGCTGTATATTCACTACTGTTCATAGGATCTAAGAATATATAAGCTTTCTTACACTTAGCTTGAAAGCCTTTATCATTGACAACTTTGGTATACAAGTCTTCAATTTTTGCAGCGATATTTTTCTTAACTTTTGAGCTTATCAACATACCTCTAGTTGCAGTCATAAGTACATTGTAACCCTGCTCTACTGAAGTTTTAATGTCCATAGCTACGCTTGATCTCTTCTTAGCCATAATCGCTATAATTCTAGCTTTTCCAGCTTTGTGTTGAGCCAACATTTGAGATAAATTCATAAAAGCAACCTCTATGTGATTTCCTAAAATGGCAGCTTTCTCTTCAGTTGAACCTCTTGTTGGCATAAGGTTAAATTTAACACCTGTTGCACTCTCAAAGTTTTTTGCAGCAAGAAAGTCATCACTTCCTATGCCATTTACCGCTGCTGTTATTTTCTTGGATTTTGCTAGTTTTACCAATTCATCCAAATTTTTAACACTGCTTTGAGCCGGAACTACAACAATTTCAGGATCTTCAGCTATATTTCCGATTATTTTAAAACTTTTGAGTGTGTATGAAGCTCTTTTTGCAACGATATGCGCTACTATTTGCGGAGTGAACATAAGTCCTATTGTGTATCCATCCGGTCTACTTCTTGCTTCTGCTTCAAACCCCATCAATCCACCTGAACCTGGTTTATCAATGATGATAAAATCTGTATTTTTCCAATACTTCTTTGCAGTTTGGGCAAAAAGCCTAGCAGTTGTATCTGTTGAACCACCCGCTTTAGAAGGAACAATCAACTTTACGGTTTTTGATGGATAAGCAGCAAAACTACCACTTACAACGACTGTTGCTAAAAACAGTACCAATGAGATAAGTTTTCTCATATTTTCTCCTTTTGTGTAAAATCTTTATAAGAGATTATACTACAAAATAATGTAAAAAAAATAAAATTCATGACTTTTTGAAGAATTTTGAAGAATTTATGGCTGTAGCTAATACTGCTACAGCCATAAGTAAGAGTTATTTTACCAAGGCTTCTTTGGCATATTTGATACCTAGCTCATATGCTTTCTTATTTACTTCATGAACTTTTGCAGGTACTTTTTCTAATGTTACTTCCATAACAAGGTCAAAATCAAGAACTTTTGTCATCTCCATTGTGATTCCAAGAGCCACAACAGATTGAGTGATAACATTTCCAACCTCTTCTTTTGCTATAGTGATAAGTGGAATTTCATAAATATTCCATTTTTTTCTATCTTCATCAGTAGGAGTTACTAGATTTGGTTCAACTACTATGTTGCCACCCTCTTTTACACCATCTTTAAATTGATCATAGCTAACTTGTGCAGTTGCTATCATAAACTCTATCTCACCCTCATTTGCATAAGGATATAAGATTTCATTATCATCAAGTAAAATATCAACCTTTGTAGGTCCTCCTCTTACTTGAGAAGTATAAGTTGCAGATTTTACGCCATAACCACCGCTTTTTATCTTTGCTTCTGCCAAAATCTCACCTGCTAGGATAACACCTTGACCACCAACACCAACAAATCTTAATTGTCTTCTCATTTTAGGCACTCCTTACAGTTGAACTTTTGTTTTATTTTGTGCAGCTTCGATAACTTTACTATACGCTTCACAATACTCTAGTGCTTCTTCGTCTTTTTTCAAAACACCTAACGGAAATTTATCAACTTTTTCTTCATCACTAAGAGCATCAAATTTTTTCTTAGAGATAATTCTGCTGTCTATCCAATCAAGTGTCTGTTTTGCTTCACCCATTTTGTTTTTCCTACCAAGGTTAATATGGCAATTTGAAAAAATATCAAAAAATGAGTACCCTTTGTGCTTAAAGCCTTCAACAAAAACTTTTTCCATCTTTTTTGGATCCAAAACTGATTCACGAGCAACAAATGAAGCGCCGGCAGCATCCGCTAGTTTTGCAGCATCAAAAGTCGGGTCTACATTACCATACTGAGCTGTTACAGTCCACATACCCTTTGGAGTAGTAGGACTTGTTTGTGAATTTGTCAAACCATATATAAAGTTATTTATAACTATATGGTTTAAATCTATATTTCTTCTGCAACCGTGAATTGTATGGTTTCCACCTATCGCTAAGCCATCTCCATCACCTGTTACCACAATAACATGTTTATCAGGATTTGCTAACTTTATACCGGTAGCATAAGCGATAGCACGACCATGAGTAGTATGAACAGTGTTACAATCTATATATGAACTAGTTCTTCCACTACAACCGATACCTGCAACTACGCACACATCATTCATATCCCATCCCATTTTATCAATAGCACGGATTATTGATTTTAAAATAACTCCATCTCCACATCCCCAGCACCAAAGTGTAGGTAGTTTATCTGTTCTTAGATATTTATCATAATTAAAAGCCATTTACATCATCTCCTTAACTTTTGCTACCATTTCAACTGGTGCTATAGGACGACCGTTTGCTTTGTGAAGTGTTGCAAAGTCATCTCTTCTCATTACTCTTTGAATTTCTTCAAGATATTGACCCATATTTAGCTCAGTCACCATGATTTTATCAAATTTCTCGCCTATCTCTTTTAGCTTTTGAACAGGGCTAGGCCAAATAGTTGTTGGTCTGAAAAGTCCGGCTTTTATACCTTCTTTTCTTAATTTAACAACAGCTTCTTTTGCGCCTCTGCTGATGCTTCCATAGGCTATTATACAAACCTCTGCATCATCTAACATAAACTCTTCATACTCTACCAAATCATCTGCGTGTTTGATTTTCCCAACCAATCTCTCTATGTTGTACTCACATATTTTACCGTCTTCAGTTGGAAAACCTGTTGGTCCATGATGAAGACCTGTGATATGATAATGATAGCCTTTGAAAAAAGGATTTAAAACTGCCGGAGTATTTGGAGCTGCATCATAAGGCCTGTAATCCTTTGGATCTCCTGTGTACTCTTTTCTATTTACGATAGATTTTTCAACCTCTTCCAAATCAGGAAGAACTGCTTTTCCAACCATATGTCCTAGTGTTTCATCTAAAAGTAGAAATACCGGAGTCATATACTCTTCGGCCAGGTTAAATGCTCTAACTGTTTCGGTATAGCACTCTTCTAAACTACCAGGGCAAAGAGTGATAGATGCAAAATCACCATGACTTGGGTGCTTTGCTTGTCCTATATCAGCTTGAGATACTCTTGTTGGAAGACCCGTACTAGGACCACCTCTCATAACATTTACAATTACAAGCGGAACTTCAGTTATAAATGAAAAACCGATTTGCTCTGATTTTAAAGAAATTCCAGGACCACTTGTTGCAGTCATCGCCTTTACTCCACTCATTGAAGCGCCAAGGGCAACACTGATTCCACCAATTTCATCTTCCATTTGTATAAAATGGCCACCAACTTGAGGTAACAAAACACTAGTATCGTGTGCTATTTCACTTGAAGGTGTAAGTGGATAACCTCCAAAAAATCTACAACCACACTCAACAGCTGCTTTTGCTACAAGTCCGTTACCGTTTGAGATTACTTCTCTTGCCATCTATTCTCCCTATGCACTTAATTTTCTATAATGATTATTTTTAACTGCTTCAGCTCTCTGTTTTGCTTCATCAGTAATCCTTGCAAATTTAAACTCACCTCTTTCTGCTACATAAATAGCAAAATCTGGGCAGTGCAATTCGCAATCTCTACATCCGATACAAGCTTCAGGATGCACTACCTCAATCATTGAACCCAGTATTGAATTAGGTGCTGGAGCCATTGCCAAAACACCTGCTGGACACATACTTACACAAACATCGCATGCTTTACATCTATGAATATCTACCCACACAGAGGTATTTTTTGGAGCTACCATGTTACTCATATTTTAAATCTCCTTATAATTTCATTATTGTCGCATGCAAAAGTTATGCCTTCACATGCTTTATACTTTACTAAAGCAATACTTAAAAGTTTATTTACTTAGTACTTCTTTTACTTTTTCACCAATTTCAGCCGGTGATTTTACCACTGTAACTCCTGCGGCTTCCAATGCTGCCATTTTTTCTGCAGCTGTTCCCGCGCTTCCACTTATAATTGCACCTGCATGCCCCATTCTTTTACCTTTTGGTGCAGTTTGTCCTGCAATAAAAGCAACAACAGGTTTTGTTACATTATTTTTTATAAACTTTGCAGCCTGAATTTCCAAATCTCCACCAATTTCACCTATCATTACTATGGCTTCTGTATCAGAATCTGCTTCAAACATTTCCAAAAGCTGAATATAGCTAAGTCCAATGATAGGGTCACCACCGATTCCAACCGCTGTTGTTATGCCATACCCTGCCTTACATACCTGATTTGCACCCTCGTAAGTAAGTGTACCTGATTTTGAAATCAGTCCAACATTTCCTTTTTTAAAAACCATACCTGGCATAATACCTATCTTACACTCTTCGGCTGTAATAACTCCCGGACAGTTTGGCCCTATTGTTTTCATATTGTTTTTAACAGCATATGCTTTTGCCATCATCATATCTTTGACAGGAGCACCTTCTGTGATAATTACAGCTAAATCAATTCCTGCATCAGCTGCTTCCATAACGGCGTCCCCTACAAAAGCAGGCGGAACAAAAATCATACTGACCGTAGCTCCTGTCGCCTTGATAGCTTCTTGAACCGTGTTAAATACAGGTTTACCAAGATGAGTTTGACCACCCTTATTTGGTGTAACACCACCAACTATCTGTGTACCATAATCCAGACATTGCCCTGCGTGAAAAGTACCTTCTTTACCAGTAAAACCTTGAACTATAACTTTTGTATCTTTATTTACTAATATACTCATCTTACTCTCCCTTTGCCGCGGCAACTGCTTTTTTGGCTCCATCGCCTAAATCAGATGCTGTTATTACATTACTAATGTTTGCATTTTTTAATATTTCTGCTGCTTCTGCTGCATTTGTTCCGTCTAATCTTACTACAACCGGCACATGTACATCTACAAGTTTTGTAGCATCTAATATACCATTTGCTATTCTATCACATCTTACGATACCTCCAAAGATATTAACAAAGATTGATTTTACATTAGGATCTCTTAATATAATCTCGAAAGCTTTAGCAACAGTTTGGGCACTTGCCGTACCACCAACATCCAAGAAGTTCGCAGGAGTACCACCAACATAATTGATAGTATCCATAGTGCCCATAGCAAGTCCTGCACCATTTACCATACATCCAACATTGCCATCTAATTTTACATAGCTAAGTCCATACTTGCTAGCTTCCATCTCAGCAGGATCTTCTTCACTAAGGTCTCTCATAGCTTCTATATCTGGATGGCGTCCAAGTGCACTGTCATCAAATCCCATTTTCCCATCAAGTGCGACAAAATCTCCCGCACCTGTTTTTACGAGTGGATTAATTTCTATCAAGCTTGCATCATTTTCCGTATATACTTTATAAAGAGCAGCTGCAAATTTTATAAATTTTCCAACTTGTTCTTTCGGAAGTCCTAATCCAAATGCAAGTTTTCTACCATGAAAGCCCTGAAAACCAATAGTTGGATCAACCGCAACTTTGATAATCTTCTCAGGAGTCTCACTTGCAACTTTCTCTATTTCCATGCCACCTTCAGTAGAGGCCATAATGACTGGCATCTCTTTCGCACGATCCAGCACAACACCAAGATAAAGCTCATCAGCTATATCGGCGCCCTCTTCTATGTAAATCTTTTGTACAAGTTTACCCTTAGGTCCTGTTTGATGTGTAACCAAAGTCATTCCAAGAATTTCTTGTGCCAATTCTCTTACTTCATCTATGCTTTTAGCCAACTTGACACCACCGCCAAGTCCCCGACCTCCAGCATGTATTTGAGCTTTTACAACCCAAATCTTTCCGCCTAGATCTTTAGCATTTTGAACTGCCTCTTCAACACTAAATGCAACTTTTCCTTTCGGAACGGGCACACCATATTTAGCAAAAATCTCTTTTGCTTGATATTCATGAATATTCATATAATCTCCTTGATTTTATTAGCAAATCGATAAGTACCCTTGTGCTTACCGATTTGACAATTTAATTTTATCGCATAACTCTATTATTATTTTATTTAATTTGCTAATCAAATAAAAAGTTGCTACATAATTTTATCTGACTTTAAGTTGACTTGCAGGCTTTAAGGTCTGCAAGTCAAAAAAGTCAATCTTTTATCTCATACTTTGCACGACCTATTTCGTAAAGATCATTTCCATAAGTATCATTTACCACCGTAAGTGGAAAATCAACTACTTCTAGTCTTCTTATAGCTTCAGGCCCTAGTTCAGGGTAGGCTATAACTTCTGCACTTTTAATTTGTCTAGCCAAAAGTGCTCCGGCACCTCCTGTTGCACCAAAATATATAGCTTTTGATTTTACACAAGCATCTATAACTTCCTGGTTTCTTTTTCCTTTTCCAATCATTCCCTTTTGCCCCATTTCATTAATGAGTCTTGGAGAATAAGAGTCCATTCTGTAACTTGTAGTTGGTCCTGCACTTCCTATAGGATCGCCGGGTTTTGGCGGAGTTGGTCCGACAAAATATATGACTGAACCTTTTACATCAAAGGGAAGTTCCTTGCCTTCATCCATTAAGTCTATCAATTTTTTATGAGCAGTATCTCTTGCTGTATAGACTATTCCGCTTAGATATACAATATCGCCTACTTTTAACTGTACTACATCCTCATCACTTAGAGGTGCTGTCAAATGATATGTTTTACTCATCTCTTCCTCCTTAAAGTTTAAAAGATGTATGTCTGCTACTGTGGCATTGTACATTTACACTAACAGGCAAACTTGCTATGTGGCAAGGATTTGCTTCTATATGGACACCCAAAACTGTTTCTCTTCCGCCCATACCCATGGCACCGATTCCGAGGTTGTTGAGTTTGGTCATCAATTCACTTTCCATATCGTTAAGGGTTGGGTCTTCATTTGTAGTGCCTACTGTTCTAAAAAGCGCATGTTTACTTGAAATTGCAGCATTTTCAAATGTTCCACCAATTCCAACTCCTACTATAATTGGAGGGCAAGGATTTGGACCTGCATCTGAAATAACCCCTTTTACGAAGTTAACTATGCCTTCTCGTCCTGCAGCCGGTGGCAATACAGTTGCACGACTAACATTTTCACTTCCACCTCCTTTTGCAGCATACTCTATCTCAAGTCCATCCCCTGCCACTAAGTCAAAGTGGATGATGGCCGGAAGGTTATATCCAATTTCATCTTTTAGATTTGCTCTGGTATTCCAAACACAAGTTGAAGCTCTAAAATATCCTTCTTCATAGCCTTTTCTCGTTCCCTCATTGATAGCATCTTTAAGAGTACCACCAACAACTTTTAAATCTTCTCCAACTTTAATAAAGAAAACAGCCAAGCCTGTATCTTGACATAGTGGCCTAGCTTCATTTGCAGCAATATCTGCATTTTCTAAAAGCTGTTTAAGGACTTCTTTACATACAGGGCTCTCTTCTTCCTCATAAGCTTTGTTAAGAGCTGCGAGTGCATCTTTGGATAAGTTTGTGCCACTATAGATGATATGATCTCTAACAGCTTTTACAATATCCTCATACTTAATCTCTCTCATATTTTTCCTCCCCAAAAAATTTTTTCTCATACAGTACCTCAATTGTATCTTGAACAGATGTGACACTGTGTTCAAACTCTTTTTTTTCACAAGCGTCTAAAGAGACGGCTATTATTTTTTCCGCTCCATTTGCTCCTAGCATAACTGGTACGCCTCCAACCACATTTTTATGTCCATATTCGCCTTCTAACAGTGTTGCGCATGAATAAATTTTCTTTGCATCCATCAAAATAGATTCTATCATAATTGCTGTTGCTTTTCCCGGTGCCAAGTAGGCTGAAGTTCCAAGATATTTAACTATCTCCGCTCCACCGTGTCTTGTCTTTTCAACTATCTCTTCTATATCATTTTCGTTTAATAAATCATGCAAAGGAACACCGGCAACAGTTGAAAATCTCGGTAATGCCACCATGGTGTCTCCATGTCCACCGATTACGGTTGATCTAATTTGCCCTGCACCAAATCCAAGTTTTTCTTGGATAAAATGTGTCATTCTTGCACTATCTAAAATACCAGCCATTCCTATAACTCTACTTTTTGGAAAGCCAGACTCTTTTAAAGCGACATAAGTCATCGTATCAAGTGGATTTGAAACTATTATAAGAATACTCTCGGGTGCTACTTTTTTTACCTCTCCTACAACTTCTCTCATAATTTCAGCATTTTTCATTAACAAATCATCACGGCTCATTCCATCTTTTCTTGGAAAACCGGCAGTAATAACAACAATCTTGCTGTCTCTTACATCTTCATAACTCTCGGCAACCGTAACGCAGGTGTGTGAACGCATAGCCGCAGCAGCTTGATTCATATCAAGTGCTTTTCCTCTAGCTCTATCGATATCTCTATCTACTAGCACAACAGAATGTGCCATACCATGCATAGCAACTGAATATGCTACAATTCCACCAACATTTCCACCGGCTCCAACAACTGAAACTTTACTTTTAGCACTCATATAAATTCTCCATAAATTTTAGCTTTCCCCTCGGCCTATATCATATAGAGTCAATTATCGAATTAAGAGTTGAACTCGGTCTCATTGCTTTGCTTGCAAGTTCATCATTTGGCTTGTAGTACCCTCCGATATCTTGTTCTTTTCCTTCAACACTAAGTAACTCCTCTATTATTTTTTCTTCATTCTGTTCCAATGCCTTTATTATAGAAACAAATTTGTCTGAAAACCCCTTTACATCAGACTTCGCTAAAGCTTTTGCCCAATAAAGTGCCAAATAAAAATGGCTGGTTTTATTGTCAGGTTCACCAACTTTTCTTTTCGGTGATTTGTTATTATCTAAATAATCCGCATTTGCAGTATCTAGTGTTTTTACAAGCGCATCTAACTCTTTTGAGTGATGCTTTTGATTTATATATCTTAGTGATTCTGCAAGTGCTAAAAATTCACCCAAACTATCCCATCTGAGGTGGCCCTCTTTTAAAAACTGATCCACATGTTTTGGAGCAGATCCACCTGCACCTGTTTCAAAAAGTCCACCACCAGCTAACAGTGGAACGATAGAGAGCATTTTTGCACTTGTTCCAAGCTCCAATATAGGAAATAGATCAGTTAAATAGTCTCTTATGATATTTCCAGTTGCGCTTATAGTGTTTAATCCTTTTCTAACTCTTTTTAATGAAAATCTCATAGCAAGTTCAGGCGCCATTATATGGTACTCTATAGGTTCTTTTTCTAAATACTCTGTTAAATATTCAGATACTTTTGCTATGATGTTAGAATCGTGAGCACGGTTTGAATCGAGCCAAAATACAACTGGTTCTCCCGTTAGCTTTCCTCGCTCATGTGCTAGCCTAACCCAATCTTTTATAGGTATATCTTTAGCTCTGCTCATTCTCCAAATATCACCCTCTTGTACATCAAAACTCATCAACACAGAGCCATCACTATCTTTAACTTCTAGCTTGCCATTTTCTTTCATTATAAAAGTTGTCGGGTGTGAGCCATACTCTTCGGCTTTTTGTGCCATAAGACCTACATTTGAAACACTACCCATAGTAGTCACATCAAATTGACCGTTTTTTACACAGTCTTTTATAGTCTCTTTATACAGCGTCGCGTAACAACGATCTGGAATAACGGTCACTACTTCTTGAAGGTTTCCTTCTTTGTTCCACATCTGACCACCATCCCTAATAACAACCGGCATAGAAGCATCTATGATAATGTCATTTGATGCATGCAGATTTGTGATGCCGTTGTCGCTGTCAACCATAGCTATATTTGGTCTGGTTTCATACTGTTTTGTGATTGCATACTCTATCTCTGCCTTTTTATCTGCAGGCAAAGAGTCTAGTTTTTTGTATAAATCACCAAGTCCTAGATTTGGATTTACTCCAATTTGGGCAAATTCCGGTGCATACTTTTTGAATACATCATTAAAAAATACTTCGACAGCGTGTCCGAACATAACAGGATCGCTTACTTTCATCATGGTAGCTTTTAGATGTAGCGACCATAAAAGTCCCTCTTCTTTTGCATCATTTATAGTTTTTGCTAGAAATTTATTTAAGGCAGAAGCCGACATAAACGCACCGTCAAGTATCTCACGGTCTAGCGCATCTATCTCTTTTAAAACTTCTCCATTGAGCTCTATAGTAACTTTCCCATCACCATTTTTGACGATAGACTGTTCGTTACCGTAAAAATCACCCTCTTCCATATGAGCTACATAAGTTTTTACATCTTTAGAGATAGCTCTTAGCCTGTGAGGATGTTTTTTTGCATAGTTTTTAACCGCAAATGCTGCTCTTCTATCTGAATTTCCCTCTCTCAAAACAGGGTTGACTGCACTTCCTAAGCAATGTGCATATTTGGCTTGCAATGCTTTTTCTTCTTCATTGGCTGGATTTTCAGGATAGTCAGGTAAGTCATATCCTTTGCCTTGAAGCTCAGCTATACAAGCTTTTAGTTGAGGAATTGAAGCGGATATGTTTGGAAGTTTGATTATATTGCCCTCCGGCTTATGCACAACTTCACCCAAATAAGCTAATTCATCACTCATTTTTTGTTCATCTTTTAAGATATCACTAAATGTTGCAATTACTCTTGATGATAGCGAAATATCTCTGTTTTCTACATTCACACTTGCATATTTTAAAAATGCTTGCACTATCGGAAGAAGCGAATATGTGGCAAGTGCCGGTGCCTCATCTACTTTTGTATATATAATTGTTGGATTAACTTGACTCATTTTGTCTCCTTTTGAAATAATATAACCAAAATATAAGTAGTTACACTTTAGTTATGCTATCACTTACTTTATAAAAATTATCATAAAATCTTAATTAATCCATTAAAATAATCTTATAATTATCATTATATTTCATTTTTGTAACTTTTTAACATATAATTTATGTTGCTTATATGTTTTTGAAAAAGAGTGGACTCCTTTGCTGTTTTTTACAAAATATAAATAACCCGTTTTTTTAGGAAAAATTGCTGCAACTATGGCGGCTTTGCCTACATTGCAAACAGGGTATTTTGGTAAACCTCTGTACTTGTATGTATTATACCTAGTTGTATCTTCTCTTATCCTCTTTGCTGTAATTTTAGTATGAGAATATAAGCCATAATTCAGGGCACCATCCATCTGCAGTTTCATCTTTTTTTTCAATCTATTATAGATAACAGACGAAACTATAGGCATCTCTTTTTTGTTTGCAGCTTCTTTTTGGATGATAGAAGCCACAATAAGATACTTATACCATCTATTTTGATTATACTCACCGAAAATCTTCAAAGAGTTCTCTTTGTGTACCTTCAAAGAACTGTTAATCAAATAATATATCAAATGTTTTTCGCTAATTCCCAAGGGTATATTGTAACTGTCAGGAACAAGTAAACCCTCTTTAAAGGGTGAACTTTGGATAAAAAATTTATATAATTTACCAAAAGATAGATTAAATTCCTTTGAAGTCTTTTCCAAAAAGATTTTTGTAGTCTCTCCTGGTATCAGAGTGAGTGTTTTTATGGCAGCTTTAGAGTGTGAGAGTTTATAAAAAAAATCGCCTCTGCTTAATCTTGTTTGTCCTATATCTATCCATCCGAATTGAGGTTTTCCTATAAAATACAAAAGATACTTATCTACTCTTTTTGATATAGAAAAGTTATTTGCGTCAAGATATGATATAATTTGGGACACAGAGCCCCTAGGAATGTAGACAACTTTGCTTGTCTCCATGGGTCTTGCCAAATGAAAAACGAGAGAGATTATGATTATCAGTGCTACATCACATGTGATTAGAAAAATTTGGATAGTTTTTTTACTCATTATTGTAACTTTCATAGCTTTAATTAGTGCATTAATGCATGGTATAAGTATACAACATCTAACCTTACCAAAAGTAAAGATAGAGAACTTATATGTCAAATTAGATAAAAAACTTATCGTCAGTGCTTATAAGATAAACTTTCAAAGAGATTCTAAATCCCAAGCATCTAGTTACGAAATAAACAAAATTATCAGCTATTTTAAATACCTAAATCCTCTTTTTAAATCGATATCTCTTAAAAATATAAATTATAATGATGAGAAAGTAAATCTTTTATACAAAGATGACATTTTTTATGTAAATAGCAAATTTTTAACTCTTGATGCAAAAGTAACTCAAAAAACAGGTAGGATTATAGACTTAAATATAAAACAGATGATTTTGAAAGATTATAAAATAGAGCTAAAAGGCGAATTGACTCTAAATCTTAAAATGAGAATATATGACTATAGAGGAAAATTTAATATTTTAAATATTAATGGAAATACTAGGATATATATAGATAAAGATATATTGAATTATGAATTAAAAACAGATACCTTCAAATCGCTGAAGCCGATAATGAAGTATATAAATTCAAAAGTTTTCATCGAACCACTTGCAAATGCATGGATCTATAAAAAAATCATAGCAAAACAATATAAGCTAGATTATTTAAAAGGAAAATTCAATTTAAAAACCAAAGAGTTTTACCCAAAACTGGTAAAAGGACTCGCCACAGCACAAAATGTAACTATCAGATTTCATCCACTAGTTACTCCTGCGTATGCTAAGCAAGTCAAAGCTAGATTAACCGACAATACTCTTTCGTTTAAACTACAAAAACCAATATATGAAAAGAAAAAAATCAAAATAAATGATATACATATATACAATATACTCACTTCCAAAAATGGTATAGTTGTCAACATAAGCTCAAATACTCTTCTAGACAAGTATGTACACAATATATTAAAAAACTTTGGGATAAAAATACCTATAACTCAGTCTAGTGGCAAAAATAGCTCAAACATAGCACTTGATGTAAAATTTAGACCATATAGCATAAAGGCAAAAGGGGTATTCAAAATTCAAAATTCAAAATTCAAACTCTCAGGAGTGCCTTTTTATACAAAATTTGCAATAATCAAACTGAATAATTATAATGTTTTTTTGCAAAACTGTAATCTTATATATAAAAAACTGTTTGATATAAATACAACAGGAGTATTTAAAACAAAAGAGGAGATATATAATGGAAAAGTCGATATAAACTCTTTGAACATAGATATAAAAGGCTTTCACTTACTTCAAATATCTCATTTAAAAAATCAAAAAGTATCTGTAAAGATGAGCAAAAACAAAAATATCATAACAGTTAAAAACCTTTTGACTAAGTTGATTTTTAAAAGGAACTACAATAAATTTTCACTCCAAGATATATCAAAATATACAAAATTTTCAAATATCATCAAGGAAAATAGAATCGACAAAGGATCACTTGAAGTTTTCACAAAAAATTTTAAAAATTATAGTGCTAAACTCAAAGTCTATGATGTAAAAACACCTATCGTATATCACAAAAAAAATATCAAAAACTTCGATATAGACATAACAACAGATGGTAATA
>JALUBH010000036.1 GCA_027050775.1 Campylobacteraceae bacterium
AGGTTCTGACAACTTTAGAGCATCTGCCATACAAGGCATCATGAAACGGCTAAAAGCCAAAGGCATAGAAGTAGTCATATATGAACCGGCAATGCAAGAAGATGAGTTTTTTCACTCAAAAGTCATAAAAGACCTTAGTGAATTTAAAAAAATGAGTGATGTCATAGTAGCAAACAGATTTGAGAGTGTTCTTGAAGATGTCAAAGAGAAGATATATACTCGTGATATATTTAATAGTGATAGTTAATTATGAAAAGAATAGGGATTGTTACTGTACATGGCTACAATAATTATGGCAATAGGTTGCAAAATTATGCCGTACAAAAAATTGTTAAAAATTTAGGGTTTGAAGTAGTTACATTAAAAACACAAACAGCTTTAATTACTAAAAAACCTACAATATTACAAAGTTTGTATAACAACAGAAAAAATCTACTCAATAAAATAAAGTCTAAATTAATTGCAAGAAAGTATAAAGCACTCTCAAGTCTAAGATTAGAAAAATTTAAAAAATTTACAGAAAAGCATATAAAAGAAACTCCTTCATATATTACGAACAACAGTGATAAAACGCATCTTGATGATGAGTATGATTTTTTCATTACGGGAAGTGACCAAGTATGGAACCCTGTGTTAAAAGGTACAGATATAGAATTTCTGCAATTTGTGTCTCCAAAGAAGAGGGTAGCATTCTCAGCCAGTATCGGTACTTCATTTATTCCTGAAGGACGTAAAGCATATTATCAAAAAGCACTGAGTGAGATTCCATCTATTTCAGTAAGAGAATATGAAGCAAAAGGTCTTGTAGAGACATTGACAAAACGCAATGACATAGAAGTTATTGTTGATCCAACAATGTTGTTAAGTAAAAATGAGTGGTTGAAACTTTGTGAACATAGTTTGAAAAAGCCTAAAAAATATATTCTTGTATATTTTTTAGGTCAACAAAGCACTAAGTACAGAAGTTTTATTCAAAAAATTGCTAAAGATAATCATTTAGATACGGTAGAACTACTTAATCCAAAATATAAAGACTACTATTTAGCTGATCCTGCGGAATTTGTGGAGCTAATCAATGATGCAGCATTAATCTGTACAGATTCTTTTCACGGAGCGGCATTTTCTATTACATTAAATAAACAATTTGTCGTTTTTGACAGGATCGAAGAAGAACAACCATCAATGAATTCTCGTATTACGACTTTATTACAGAAATTTTCATTACAAAATAGATATTGGAATAGTGATTATGAGGTCAATAAGGTTTTTGAACCTATAAACTATAAGACAATAAATGAAGTATTGGCACTTGAAAAGACAAAAGCAAGAGACTTTTTAAAAAAGTCACTGGATGTATAACAGATGAGTCAAACGAATCGAAACATATCTAATTTAAGTTGGCTTTTAGCAACGAGGATTTTTAGAATACTAATCTCTATAGTTGTTTCGATTTGGGTTGCGAGATATTTGGGTCCGACTGAATATGGTTTATTGAACTATGTACTGGCACTTATCGCATTGATTTCAATCTTTTCGAGTCTTGGGCTTGAGCAGATTTTTGTCAAACGACTTTTGGAAAAGACTGAAGATGAAAATTATTTATTGGGGTCGGCTTTTTTACTTAAACTGATCGGCTCTTTGCTTTTAATAGTCATCTCTTTTACAATTGCCATATTTAAAGATGAAAGTGGCGTGTTTATACTTTTAATAGCCTTTGTTTCATCAAGTTATATTTTTAAATCTTTTGATGTCATACAGTTTTGGTTCGAAGCACACCTTCTGTCTAAAAAAAGTTCTAAAGTTGATCTGTATGTAATGCTTCTGTCGGCTACTTTTAAGATTTTATTGATTTTACTGGATGCAAATGTTGTATGGTTTGGGGTCAGTGTTTTGTTTGAAGCATTGTTATTGGCGGTAGGACTAGTTTATATTTACATGAAAGAGCAAAGTGTTATATCTTGGAGGGTTTCACCTAAGCTAATGAAAAGCTTACTGGTAAATGCTTGGCCATTGATTTTAGCAGGGGCACTTTTTACTGTTTATACCAAAGTTGATCAAATTATGTTAGGCGACATGCTTGATAATACGACCGTAGGTATTTATGTGGCAGCTGTTACCTTGAGTCAAGGTTGGTTATTCTTACCATCTATTTTAGGTAAAGCTTTTTATCCAGAGATGATTAATTCAAAAAAGATAAGCAGAGAAAAATATTTGGAGACGACACAACATCTTTTAAATATTATTGCGTTTATAGCAATTTTTGTTTCGTTGATAATGACATTTTTATCTTCAGACGTTATATTAATCACCTTTGGAAAAAGTTATAGTCTGTCTGCACCTATCTTAGCTTTGCATATTTGGGGAGGCGTTTTTACTGCTATGAGTGCTATCTCATATAGATATTTTATTACTGAAAATTTACAAAAAACATCTTTTTATCGAGGTCTTGTTGGATTAGTCGTCAACATTGTGCTTAACATTATACTTATACCAAAATATGGAGGACTTGGTGCTGCAATTGCAACAGTCTTTTCTTTGGCCTTTTCACTCTATCTATTTAACGCTTTTACAAAAAGAACAAGAGAAATGTTTTTAATGCAGACTAAGGCACTTTTTTTACTTGATAGTGTAAATTCTATTAAATATGTGAAACAGTTAATAAGAATAAGGAATAGCAAGTGAAACCAAATATAATACAACTCGTTGTAGAGCAAGATAAATGTATTGGTTGTGGCGTTTGTCAAGCAGTTTGTCCCGTTAATGTTTTACCTATGCAATTTGGACAATATGGTGTCTTTGAACCGCATGAAATTGATGGTTGTTTAGATAAATGTACGCTTTGTATAGATGTTTGCCCTTTTATTGAAAAGAATGATGATGAAATAACTATTTCAAATGCACTTTATGCAGAAGAAGAAGGTATCACTTTTTACAAAGAACTTGGACATGTTGTAGAGACCTATGCATCATATGTTTTAAATGACTCAAAAAGAGTAAAGTCTGCTTCAGGGGGCATAGGTAACTTTGTATTAAAAAAACTACTTGAAGATGATATTGTCGATTGTGTATTGACGATAGCTCCTACAGCTTATCCTGAACAATTGTTTCGATTTGAAGTCTTCCAAAACCAGCAAGAACTCAACAGTTCAGTAGGATCGGTTTATTATCCTACTGAAATATCGGAAGTGCTTGACTATGTTACAAAAAATGAAGGACGATATGCAATTACTGTATTACCATGCTACGCAAAAGCTATACGACTTGCGCAACAAAAAAACAGACTTCTAAGAAAACGTATTAAAGTGCTAGTTGGACTTGTTTGTGGTCAGATGAAAAGTAAATTTTTTACAGAAGAACTTGCTAAGATTGCACTAAATGGTAAAGTGGCTCAAGAAGTAAGCTATAGAGTAAAAAATACACAAATGCCTGCAAATAATTATTCTTTTCAATTTGTGTCTAAAAATGGTGAAAAAGTAAAAATGCAGTGGTCAGAAGAACCAAGTGTATTCTGGACCAACAGAATGTTTACACCACTTGCCTGTAACCACTGTACAGATACTTTTGCCTATACTGCAGATATCGTATTGATGGATGCCTGGCTGCCTGAGTATGTAAAAAACTATTTAGGGCATACTCTTTTGATCGTAAGAAGAAATGATCTTAAAGAACTATTGGAAAACTATGCAGATAAAGAGATCGCATTGAATCAAATTGACCCAAGAGATGTGTATAAGTCGCAAGAAGGTGTGGTGAAAAATAAAAGCTACTTTGCAAAAGATCAGGCAACAGGTTTAATGAAAATAATTGTCGAACTTAAAAAAATAGTTCAAAAACGTTCTTTTAGCTATTCTTATAAAAGTTTGCAAAAATATTTGCTACTCATCAAGATTTCTCAAAAAATATTAGGTAGATTAAAATGGATAAAAAAATAATGAATGTAGCATGTTATATTATCA